>NZ_JAFCLY010000014.1:0-177325 GCF_018130185.1 Bradyrhizobium sp. AUGA SZCCT0182
CCGCCCTTAAAAAAGCGACGGCCCTGGTGCACGAAATCCAGGGCCGTCTTGGAGGTTATCTATCGTGCTCGGGGGTTTACGAGGATGCCGGCATCAGCGGCGCCAAGGGGCGGGACAAGCGCCCTGGGCTCGACGCCATGCTGAAGGCCGTCAATGCCCGCGAGTTCGATATGGTCGCTGCCTGGTCGGTGGACCGGCTGGGCCGATCGCTGACCGATTTGCTCGGCATCCTGCAAGGCCTGCACGACAAGGGCGTGGATCTGTTCCTGCACCAGCAGGGGCTCGACACCTCGACCGCCGCGGGCAAGGCCATGTTTCAGATGCTAGGTGTGTTTGCCGAGTTCGAACGGGGCATCATCCGTGAACGGGTCAACGCCGGGCTAGCGAGGGCCAAGGCGAAGGGTACGAAGCTGGGTCGCCGTACAGTGAAGCCCGCCATTGAGGCCCGTATCAGAGAGCTCAAGGCCAGCGGGATGGGCATTCTGAAGATCGGGCGCACTCTCGGTATCGGTACCAGCGTGGTGCAACGCGTGATGCTGACATCGGCCGTCGGCGTGTGACACTAGTCACGCATTGCCTGTCACCTGGGGAACAGCGCGTCATTGCAAGATCGGGCATTTTTCCGGCATCGACGGAACGGGGCGAATGATCGCGCCGGTCGAGCTAAGGGAGGATGAGCCATGTCTACCGGAAATCAGAACGAACTTTGCAAACTCACCGAGAACGACCTCGCAGCAGTCACTGGCGGGGGGTATGTCCATTTTTTGGCTACTGGCATGGGTACCCGTAGGGAATTCGCAATTGCGCAGAAGCAGCTTATGGAGAGCAACTATCGCGGCGCAATCGAAGTCCCCACGCTTCGGCTGTAAACTCACACTCAAGCGAAGCCGTCAGGCGGTCACTCCGCTCGGCGGCTTTGTTCGGTTTAATTGAAAATATATTTCCCCGCCCAATAACGCTGCTCAATCCGCCTCAACGCTATTCAACGTTTAGCCTGCCGTACAAGGGTTTCCGCCGGTTGCCAGTTCGCGCGCGCGTGTCATCTTATCGACATGCAACATGCTCGCGATACCCTCGCTACCTCATGCGCTACCAGTCGGAGCAAGGTCTCCAACGGAACGCGCTTGCTTCAAAATGTCGATGGCCGGTCCAGTTCGGCGCGTCGATTCCGTGATTTGGTCCGCGCCTATGAGACGGAGGTCGGTGGAAATCTGACCGAGGTCGAGCGCGGCATGATCCGGCAAGCCGCGGCGCTCACCTTCAAGGCTGAAACCCTTCAATCCGACCTGGTCAACGGCAACCCGGTGGACGGCGATCAGCTCATTCGGTTGACCGGTACGGCAAAGCGCATCCTCTCGGCGCTCGGCGAAAAGGCCAGTAAGCGCCAACCGGCGGGCCATCCACCGATCCGTGACCGCTTGAGGGCCGGCGCTGAATGAACGCACTGCCGAGCCTCGAAACCCATCCGTCACCAATCGAGTTCTTTGATCGCCTGAAGTGGATCGACGGCAGGCCGTTACTCGATACCATCGAGCCGTACCGCCGCGACCTGTTCATGCGGGCGCTGTACACGTTCCGGGACGATGGGGCGCCGCTCTACAACATGATGCTGGCTGGCCGGGGCAAGAAGAACTTCAAATCGTGCGATTTGGTGCTGGCCGGCATCTATTGCCTGCTCTGCCTCGAAAGCCCCCAGGGCAATGAATGCTACATCATCGCCAACGACCTGAAGCAGGCCGGCGACGACCTAAGCCTGGCCAAAAAGCTGGTCGAGGCGAACGCCGATGAGATCGGCGGCGAGGTCGAGATATTCTCCGAAGAGATCAAACGCGTAGACGGTCGGGGCTTCCTGCAAATCCTTCCGGCGCGTGACAGCATCGGCGCGCATGGCAAGACCTATCTGTTCCTCGGTCTCGATGAGATCCATGGTTGGAGGGATTACGATCTGCTTGAGGCGATGGCGCCCGATCCGACCCGTCCGGACACCCGGATTTGGATCACGTCCTATGACACCATTTACAACAGCCCCGGCATTCCGCTGCATGACCTTAAACAGCGCGGCATTGCCGGCGATGATCCGCGGATGTTGTTCTCGTGGTACTCAGGCGAGACTTGCACCGATCCGGACTTCGCCGAGATGCCCCCTGAGTATCGGGCGAACCCGTCAATGGGTTCCTGGCCTGAGGGCATTGCCTACATCGACCAGCAACGCCGCCGGCTGCCGACGCACAAGTTCAGGCGGTTGCACCTCAACATGCCGGGCGCGCCTACGGGCGCCTTTCTGGACCCCGACAACGTGCTGTCTGCGATCGTTAGCAAACGGCAGTCTCTCTCGTTCCAGCAGGGCAAGGAATACTGCGGTTTTGTCGATATGTCCGGCGGTTCATCGGACGACGCCACCCTTGGCATTGCACATCAGGAAAACGGCAAGACGATTGTTGACCTTGTGACCAAGCAGGTTGGCGATGCGCCGTTCAATCCGCGTCACGCGGTGTTGAGGTTTGCCACGCTGCTGAAGTCATACGGGCTGCGCCGGGTGACCGGCGATAACTATGCCGGCTCTACCTTCAAGCATGATTTTGAAGAGATGGGGATCACGTATATCCCCTGCGCTCAGTCAAAGACCGTTTTGTATGAAGAGTTAGAGCCAAAGCTGAACGCTGGCGAAGTCGAGTTACCTGACATTCCGAAACTTCAGGAGCAGTTGCTCGGTTTGGTCGTTCGCGGCGCCCGCATCGACCACATTCCAAACGAACATGACGACTTTGCAAACGCAGCGGCTGGTGCCGTTTGGTGTGCGTCCGGTCGCTCACGCATCCCGGTCGCGCAGATCGGCTCCTATAGTTGGGGGTAACCCATGAATAATCGCTTTTACAAGTCTCGTGATCCGGCCAATCCTTGGCCCGGCCGTATCTATATCGGACCAGCAAAAACCGACATGGAAAGGGACCGAAAGCGGATCAGCTATTTCGCGTTTGACGGACCAGAGGGTTCGCCCATTGCGAAGCTGAAGAGCGCGTATGTCAACGGCTTGGCCATTGTGGATGGGCTGCGGCGCAAGCGGGAGGAAACGGAAGCTACCCGCCGGTTTACACCGCTCGGTGTAACTGAGGCGCTTGGCGAGGTTGCCTTGACGGACTCGCTGCCGGCATTGCGCCGAGCCTGGACCGCGGTCGAGAAAGTCAAAGCGGATATTGCGGCGAAGGCATCCAGCCTCACGCTGGCCAAGCCGAGCGACGAACAGCGCAAGGAGCAAGAGGAAATTCGCAGCGCCATGCGGGCCATGACGCCAGCAGGTCGCGACGAATTCCTGAAGCAGAATCGGCAGAACCCGGTTGTTGCATCGGCAATTGCCGGCGCCATTCCCGCCTTGAGTGGGCTGCACCATTCGGCTCACCAAAACATCGTTGCCGAGCAATTGGAGCGCGAACACGGCGAGACAATCGCAGAGCTTCGCGATCTGGAAGAAGTGGTCCGCGTCGCCGAGAAAGTTACCACGCTTGCGCGGGATGAGCTGCGCGAGACGATTGGCTGCGGGCGCGAAATCTTCGAGCAAATTGCGAAGGTCGCTGAGGCAAATAACGGCGAATTGCCGTTCCGCGTGGAGACCATCACCATTAATGGCCAGGATCAGGAGATTTGTCGGGTTTACGACATGAACGCTCGTATCTGGCGTGATGCCTCGGCTGATGAAATCCAGAGGGCTGCATAATGGGTTGGCTCACGGACTTATTCGGACAAGGCCCGCGTTACCTCACCGCCGCGTCGAGCGGCGCAACACGCGGCATCGCCGGTCCCGACACGAAGTCGGACGATATTGCTTCCATGGAACACAAATGGAAGCTGATCGATGACGTACTGGAGGGGCACGACGCGATCAAGCGCGGCGGTGAGCGCTTCCTGCCCCGGTTCGCCAAAGAATCAGATGCGAAGTACAAGCGCCGGCTTCATGATGCACCGTGGCGCCCGATCGTTCCGGATGCGCTCGAAAACATCACCTCGCGACCCTTCACGTCCCCGGTAACACTGAGCGGCAACGCAAGCTCGCGAATGACAGCCTTTGCCGAGGACGTTGACGGCCAAGGTAACAGCATCAATATCTTTGCGCGCAATATCCTTGATGATGCCGTCGCGCACGGCGTCGCAGTGTTTCTCGTTGACTTTACCCGGAACGTTGCTCGGCAGGATGGTCGGCCAAAGTCAATCGCCGACGATAAGGCGGAGGGTGTGCGGCCGTTCTGGTGCCATATCCCCGTGTGCGATCTGATCGACGTGCGGACCCAATTCATCAAGGGCCGAGAGCGCGTAACGCATGCTAGATGGTTAGAGTACCCAAAGATTGCCGATGGCTTCGCTGAGTCCTGTATTCCGCAGGTTCGCGTCATCGAGATCAAGGACGGCGGACTGGTTTATTGGACCATCTGGCAGCAGCAGAGCAATGGCGACTTCGCCCAGACCGATAGCGGCGTATTGACGGCGATGACGGAAGTCCCGTTGGTTCGAGTGTTCACCGGCAAGAAAAAGGGGACGATCGCAAACAAGCCGTGGTCATACGAGCTTTGCCACGTTGCACTCGAATACTACCGCAGCCTCGCGCGTCAAACCGAGATCGAAAACTTTTCTGGCTGGCCGATGCTGGCCGGGCAGGGGATTGCGAAGGGTACAGAAGAAATCGAGCTTGGGCCCAACACGGTATTGTTCGCACCGCCATCGGATGGCACTGGCGGTTCGAAATGGGAAATCCTTGGTCCCGACGCTGCGCTCGTTGGGGAGATTGGCAAGGGTCCCGAACGCGTCCTGGACGTGTTCAGCAAGTTGGCTATGGAGCCAACCGTTCCCAAGGCCGGCGTGACTGCAACGGCTGCCGGTGTCGATAACTCGCGGGCGCATTCCGCCATCGAAGCATGGGCCGGCAATCTAAAGAACGGCCTCGATGAAGGCTTGGCCTTCACCGCGCAGTGGCTCGGCATTGCCGACACCGTCACAGCGAATGTTTCAACCGACTTCGCGGCGCTGACCGGCAGCACTGACGAGGCAAAAATCATTGGCGACGCGCAAAGGCGCAATGTCATCTCGGCAAAAACTGAACGCTCTGAGCTGAAGCGCCGCGGCATTCTCGGTCCCGACTTCAAGGAAGAAGACGAAGAGGAGCGGCTTGCGGAAGAGCAAATGGGCCTAGAGGCTGAAGAGCCGATGGACCCCGTTACGGGTGAAATATTGGAACTGAACTAATGCATGAAGAATTTGCGACCACGGATGTACTGGCGCAAGGTCCCCGCCCGGTGAGGGGTTGGCAACGCGAACGCTCTTCCCGTTAGGCGAGTAATTCGTTTCCGGCTGAGCTATCTTGTCGAGTTTTTCGGCCCGGCGTCGCGGCCGATGCCGATGCGTTACGCGAGATCGGGGTAATAAAATCCCTGTGCAGGCAGGTTGGTCTTTTGGCACCATCGAACAGCACGGTGACGCCTGTATTGCTTCGAAAAACCTCGACCACAATCCCCGTCTTGCCGGCCAGCGATCGCAATCGAGTGGCTCCGAGTTCACTGATCTTGAAGCGAGCGCCGACGGCCAACCTATTAAATTCTTGCACGTCACTCACAATTTTACTCTCCGATAAAACAACCGCGTAGAAACTCATCTCCCGGCCCAGCGTTCCAACGGCCGGCTTGTTTACGAAAGCGCCGCGGAGGTACTCCAAAGTAGCTGGGAACGATTCAACCAAGCTGCGTTAGCTTTGGTCGCCGTTGGCGCTTCGGCGTTTCGGTTGGAATGAGCGGCCCCAGGCGCAGGCTCCCGCCGCTGCTGGGGCCGCTTTTTTGCGGCTCGCGAAATGAAAAGGCCGACAACTGAGGCGGCCCTGGAGCGGCAGAGCCATTCCGGGGAAAAGAAGTAGCATGGCTAGCGCTATAGGCCGTCGCTATCGTTCGCGATAATTGATGAAAACTCGTCAATCGAATAGCGCTTGATGCCGTCGCTAATAGTAACGTCGGCGAGCTTGCGGACGACCTGCCATTCGACCGCTTTGGCAAATGCTTCTTTCGCGGTTTCGGCAGTCGCGGAAACGAGATGATCGTCAACGGCGGCAAACACTGTAAATGGCATGTGTGCAGTGATTCCGAATCGAAACTCCAGCGCCTTCAATGAAATGAAACCCCCGTCCGGGGGGCTGACGCGGACGGGGGCATTCCAAAGCGCTCCCGGCGGCGGTTTGGTGAGCGCCAACCGAAAACCTAACAGCGGAGTTCATTGCCGGAAAGGAGATTCGGGAAAACTTGGTATTTGTACCGAGACACGCCTGCGGTCGCCTCACCCAAACGGGTTATGCGATGATTGCGCGCGTTGCGAATCCATATGCGCATCGTGAACGTTGGGCAATTCCTTGTCTGCGTCTGTCCAACGTTACTGGTGATTTCACGATCCCGCCTCGGTTGCCTTCCTGAAGTATAGCGTTTTCCGATTCTGGCCCAAGGGGACGAACCTTCGTTGGATTAGCCCTTCATTGGCGAGTTGGTGTAATTTTGTCTTGATCGACGCCGGCGTCCACACTCCTTCTATTTGCCAGATCGAACGGGCGGATACGGCGTTTTCTTCGCCGACGGGCACCAGTTGGAGTAGCGCGGCTTGATCCATGGTGTCAGGTTTTATTTTTCTTCGCCCTCAGCCCCCAGTCTGCCCCTCAGGGAACAGGCAAGTTAGACCAGTCGGAGCGTCAACTGGCGCCGATCCGCTCCCTCATGGCGTTCAACAAAATCAGAGAGCGCAGAGGGGAGATCGCGCATCTGCAAATCGCAGCGACGGCGCAGTTCATGCGCTACGTCAGCGGAAACGTCTTCCGACCAACGCTCGGAGGTGTTGAATGCGACGATACGTATCGGGTTGCTGTATTGGCCGGTGAGCAGGTCCTGAATGACAGTCTCGAGGTCCGCGCTCTCATAATAATCGGTCTCGCGCCACGCGCGGCCGATCTTGCCGAAATCATCGGCGACCAGATAGATCGTCTGTTCCTGATCGTCTGGCACGATCGAGGGGGTACGCATCACAAAAACTCCTACGCAACAGAACCGGGATTCAAGCAAGTGACGACCAATTCGTTCCGGGAACCTGCTCTGGCGTCAGGAGTTTTGTCCGCGACGGAGGTACGCTTCGCGAAATGATAGATCCCGACTGCCCCATTTGCGCCGGCCTTGGCTGGGTGTGCGAGAACCACCCCGACAAGGCATGGGACCGGGACAACGGCTGCGAATGCGGCGCGGGAATGCCGTGCGAATGCCAGCGCGCCAATGGGCGCGATCAGCCCGACGTCAGCAAGATTTTGGACGAGCACTAATTGATGCGAGAGGGCGCAAGCCAAACCCGCCGCACATGGAGCCGCCGGGGCAAGGGCCAGCCCTCAGGCGAACAGATCCGCGCCGGCGGGCGTGAATTTCACGAAGGTTCCGGACTCGTGCAGCAACAGCCAACCGCGCGATATTGCCAGATCAAGCCCGGCTTTGTATTCGGCCGGGGTGGCGCGCTCCTGACAGCATCGGCGCGTTTATCTTCTCGATGTAAATCTTTCCGTGTACCGGCTCGGTCGCGTTGGCGATATCCAGCAGCTTGCGCGCGGCCTTTTCAGGATCGGAATAGGGGCGGTCAGTGCTGAACTTCATGCGTGCTGCGAATCCATATGTGCATCCTGAACGTGATGGGGTGTTACCGCTATGTCGATCGCGGCGCCACAGAAACACCGTGCCCGTCCACTGCTCGATTGCGTCGGCAGCGGGAGGCCGGCGTCATACATGGAGTATTTCCATGCGGTCCAAGCGCGCTGGCGGCGATGTTCGTGGAAGTCAGCTTCGCTGCATCGGGGCAGATAATCTTTCCATGCGGCTTCAAAACCGGCCCGCGCCTGTTCGAAGCTTGCCGCATACCCGGTACGGGATTGTCCGCGGTGGCTCACCGGATAGAAGCCGACATCCCAACGCCACTGCTTGGCGTGGATCGGCAGCCCCGACTGGACTGCGATCGTACCGACCTGAACGTCACCGTAAAGGACGTGCCAGCAGTCGGAGCGTTCGGGGTGAGGGCGGCGGGTGAGTTCGGGCATACGCTATTGAAGCGCGGCGGCGCACCTACGGCAAATTATCAATCCCTTGGGGATCGGAACGGCGCGCAGTTACAGCATGTCGTGGACGTGGAAATGCCGACTTCTTATAATTCTGGTGGGCTAGGAGGCGGAAGGCCGTACTCTTTAGCTCGCTTGGCCGCCAACTTCCGATATGCCTCAGCCTGGTTTAGCAGCTGAGTTTTGAAAGTTGAGTCTTGTTCGCCCGCCGCTAAGCGTTCGAGGCTTACGGCGCGCTCAAGATATTCAGTGAGCAATTTCATATCGCGTCCAGCTCGACCAAATACACTAGCAAGATATCGTCGGTAGCTTCCGCTTCTTGTACGGCTTGGCGGTACACGCCCCTCTCGGATTCGGTTGCGATCCTGGCTTTTAGTTTTGAGCCTATCCCGCAGACCGGCTCGCCATTTGAGCTTAGCTTAGTCAAGTCGGTCCGAAACCACACTTCCTTTGTAAGTTCGGCGGCTTCTCGAAATTGCCTAGCCTCGAAAGCGACCGTTGGCTTGCCGTCAACGTCGATTGTGAAGATCAGCCCTAAAGGCGCCGGCGTCATTTTCCCGTCACTTTCCGGCAGCCAGCGCCCGCGCCAGTCTGCTCTCAAATTCGGCCCGCCTTTCCTCAAGTGGGCGGTAGAAAGTGTTATACCTGACGAACAACCCGCGACTTTCGTCTTGTTCCAGTTTATCGATATTGCAGTCTTTAAAGATGCACTCGGTAAAAGCCAATTGCTCCGTTCCCTGGTCGATGAGGAGCGTGCAATTCACAAATTCGCAAGCATCAAAACGCGTGTCTTGCCCCGAAAATCGAAATGCTCAGCACGGAAGTGTTGGCGGTATATTACCCGCTCTTCGGTTGGCCCGTCGTATGTCACTTCTTCGCTTTCAGCCCGATCTCGACAAACTTGCCTTTCAGCGTAGCAATGACCGGAGGTAAATCGAGCAAAGCACGGACACCAGAAACGCGATGATTGCTGCCAGAAAAACTGGCGTTCCCTTTGGAGCAAGCGCGTCGCGAAGCCATCTCCATAACTTCATTTCCCCCTCGACCCCAGCCCTATCTCGACAAGCCGACGGAACGCTTCGGAAGGGGCAGGCTTGTCAGGCTGTTTCTTTGGCTTTGCTGCGCGCGGAGCAATCTTGACCGGTGAGCCTTTCAATCGGACGGTCCTTGGCACGGCCGGCTTTGCCAGCGAACCGAACCGAGAAGCCCATCGCTGCTCGAAGCGTCTTTGAAGGTGGATTGGAATAATGCTCATGGCTGAGGCTTTCCGTTCTGGATCGCCCCAACACACACTGAACGCGCGCGGGGGCTTAAAGGTCCCCGGGACACCCCCGCAGCCAAGCCTGAAATAAGATGCTTGGCGACGAGGGCTTTAGGCCTGGATTAGCAATTCCTCCAGCGCATCGAGCTACGTCCGCCTAACGGGGCAGGTTTCGATGAGCACTATGCGCGCACTGCATGGAACTCCGCGAGCGAGACCGCACTAAATGCACAAAGGCAACGTGTGCAGGCCCGCCCTGCGGTCTCGTCGATCGGCGCGTACTGGTTCACGCTCATTTCTGAAAGGAACTTCGCAGGACACAATTGATACGTAATTCTCATAGACGACGGGACCATGAGTATTGCATATCAGCTAAAGCTGCCCCCGTTCGCCCCAGCGGTGTTCCTGCTATCCAGCCTGTTGCTCGGAGGATGTGCGAGTTCAACTGGCTCGTCACTGATGGACGCGCGGGCTGAAGTGCCGACGTCCAGAAAACTAGCAGTTATCCTGCGGCGTTTGATCCGTCGCCGAAGCGAAAAATACCTGCCATGACACCCGACGAACGGTCGAAGCTTTCGCAAGAACTCAACGCCGCGCTTAATCAAGCGGCTGCCGCAAAAGCGCAAGGCGGCCCTCTGAAGCCCATCAACCGCTAATTCGCATCGGGCTTAGATAGGCGAGGGGGCGGGAATGCGAATCCTCGGAGTATTGGAAGAACGGCCCCAGCGCGCGGCGGTGCACTGGAGCCGTCACTTAGATTGCCAACCGGCCAACGGGGGAAGATGACCGGAGGGCGACGAGTCCGACTCCGCCGCCTGCGAAAGGTTCCTACAGCGGATGATTGGAGAGTAGTGGCGCCGGTTTACGCCGGCGGGTTTTTCTTCGGGCGGCGTCTACCTTCGAGGGCAGTCCAGGTGCTAAGTTTTCTAGGGTGGGAGTAACGCATGGCAAAAACCAATATTTCAAGCACGATCTCGTATGGAAATTTCACGAGGAGTTGCAGGCGTTCGACGACTTCCCACTTCACGGGATTCCAATTGCGATCGTGCCGACGGCTAATGAAAGTTGGCGCGCGCTAACGCCGAGCAATGTCCAAACGCGTCGGCCTCTCTGGGCAAGGCGCGTTGAGGCAATCCAAAAACGACTCCAAAAAACCTACACATTAGCGGCCAGGTCAAGCCAGTAGCCCGGCGGGCTTTTCGGTAACGACGCATTAACCGGGAGTTGCCAGATTGGGCCTGGACCTTTCGTGCGAGGGGTCACACGGAAAGCCGTCACCGCTCTCAACCCCGGTGGCGGCTTTTTTCCTGCCTGTGAGTTCGCCTGCAGCAAGTCTTTGGTGCGGCTATAAATCTAGGCAAATCGACGCTGTTGGTATCCTGTGGATATGCTGCGGATAAAGTGTGAATCGCATCCGTTAAACGAGTCTGAAATGGAACACGCAATGAACATCTTCAGGAAGATGTTACTGAATCTCAGAATTGCGTTGCGGGCTCGCACATTCAAGCGGGGGCGTGAGATGGGCATGACCGTGGTAGAGGCCCGCGCATATACTAATGAGGAACATCCGCTGACCCCGGCTGAAGCCGCATATGAGCGCGAGATGGACCGAAGGAGCGAGATTGTCGATCATGGTCGGCGGGCTTGATTGAAGTTTAAGTCCTTGGCGCGCAGCATGGCGGGAGAGGCAGGGTTTTTTACCTTTACCCAGTTGGGTGACCGGCCCGGCCGGTACGGTCGATCGGCGAGCTTCGACACCAAGCCCTCGAGTCCCATGAGGCAAGCGTGCCGGAAGAGTTCGGGGCCAATCTCGCCGCGCTCGAAGTCTGAGATGAAGATGCCGTCCACACGCCGCGCAAGCAACCGGGCGAGGTTGGTCTTCCTCATGCTGAGCGGCAGCTTCCTAATATCTGCTCCGTCGCTCACGAGCATATCGAAGGCATAGAACTGCACCTCATCGTTATGCTTCCGGGAATGAAGTCCGTCGAAGTCGGAGATCCCGTCAACGCCCAGCAGCACCGCCTCGCCGTCCAGGACGAACGATGTTGACCGGATGCGCAGCGCGGCCTCGGTGATCAGCGGATATTTGTCGCTCCAGTCGAAACCGTTCCGTGTGAACAGGCGCACGCGCTTGCCCTCGCGGTGCACGATCAGGCGGTAGCCGTCCATCTTGACTTCATGAAGCCAATTTTTGGAGGTCTGCGCGGGTCGGGATGCAGGGTTCGAAAGCACTGGTACGCATCCGCATTAGATAGGCGAGGGCATTGAAAACGCGAGTCGGATCGGCGTCGGGTACTGGCCGAATTAGCCACTCGCTGGAACAAACTAGGCCACTGTGATGTCTTGATTAAATGGAGCACCGCGCGGTCAAATACCACGTTCGCCAGATCGAGCCCTCCAGATGGATTTGGATTATTTTCACGGCTGACGCGAGCCCGGTGGTTAGCCCTGACACATTTCCGAGGCGAGAGAGCGCCGTCGAAGCGTGCATCAACGAAATTAACAACGGGATCGAGCGTACCCGCACGCGTCCGCCGACGGCTTAAGCAACTCCGCTGGAGTCGATTCCGGCCTCCCGGTATATGCCCCTTACCTCCAACCGGGAGAAAATCACCACTGGGTTGGCGGCCTTGGTGCAGCATAGCGTCCCCGCGCCGGGGCCGTTTGTGCCGAGGTGGGCGGGCCGGCCAGAGTGCGCGGTAACGAAGGCGTGATTCGATCCCTCCGTTCGCAGTACGGCGCAAGTGTTCTCTAGGAGGGCGCCATGTTCGTTCATCTACCTTCAAAACAAGTACTTTTGACATTTTGAGATGCGGAGTCGTTCAGCCCAACTATTTCGATGACCCGCGTGGCCTGGCCGATACACGCAGGGTATTATCCCGAATACCTGAAGCGGCGCGAGTTTCTCAAACGAGAGGATACCTGAAATGGTTAAAGGTGCGGAAGCTGAGCGGCTGCTTGTTCGTTTGCCCAGGGACGTAAAGACTTGGCTGGAAAGCGAGGCCTCGTACAACGGCGCCAGCCAGAACAGCGAGATCATCCGTAGTATTCGGGCCAGGATGCAGAAGCAGCCGGAGAGGGTTGCTGGCTGATGTCTCGCGGCGCGCAAACCTTCAAACAGGGCGATGTCACCAAGGCCGTCAAAGGCGCGGTGAACGCTGGCTTAGAAGTTCAGCGCGTCGAGATCGATCAGGCCGGCAAGATCGTAGTTTTTGCCAGCAAGGTTGAGATTTTCAACAATGCCAACGAAATCCCCGTCAACGTAGACGAGTGGAATTAGTTCGATGGCGGAATTCAAATTGGACTATGTAAATTCCTTCTACGACGCTCGCGGAAAGCTGCGTCACCAATTTCGCCGCAAAGGCCACAAGCGGGTGACGATAAAGGGGCGTCCTGGCTCACCCGAATTTATGGACGCCTACCACGCACTACTAGAACGAACTGGTGGGCCACTATCTGTTGCCGATATCGGTGCGGGTCGCACCAAGGCTGGGACGATCGACGCGCTTATCGTCGGTTACCTCAAGCATGATGCTTTCAAAAAGGGACTGGCGTCCGCGACGCAGGCCATGCGTCGTCCCATCCTGGATCATTTCCGCGAATTCCGCACGCCGAGCGGACGCCGCTACGGTGACAACCGTCTCGCGACGATCCAGCCCAAGAACATCACGGCGTTGCTGGAAGGCAAGACTTCGAACGCGCAAAAGAACTGGTTGAAGACGTTGCGTCACCTGATTGCGTTTGCAATCGCAAAAGGGGAATGTACGGTCGATCCCAGCAAAGACGTCAAGCCGCTGAAGGCCATCAAGAGCTCGGGGCACATGACGTGGCACGATCCGCAGATTGCGCAATATCGCGAACGGTACGGCTTAGGCACCACAGCGCGGCTTGCGTTGGAGCTTTTTCTCAACATTGGTGCCCGGCGACATGACGCGCACCTGATCGGGCGGCAACACCTGCGCGGCGGTAACCTGACGTGGCGTCCGCACAAGACGCTGCGGAGCACTGCGAAGGTGCTCACTATCCGAGTGATGCCAGCGCTCCAGGCTGCGTTAGATGCTATGCCGCAAGGCGATGCCTTGACCTTCCTCGTCAATGACTACGGCAGGCCGTTCAAATCCGCAGCCGCGTTTGGCAACAAGTTCGCGGACTGGTGCAACGCCGCGGGCCTTAAGCCAGTGCTATGCGATGATGGCCGGGTCAGAAACTACCGCGCCCACGGGCTCCGCAAGGCCGCCTGTAAGCAGTTGGCCCATGCAGGGTGCACGGGCCCGGAGATCATGGCCGTCAGCGGCCACAGCACGCTGGCGCAGGTTCAAGTCTACATCGACGAGGTCGAACAAGAGCGCATGGCGGGGTCAGCCATGGACAAGCGCAGTGCGGCAGAGGCCAAAACGGCAACAGGCAGTGACTAACCATTTTAGAAGCGGTGACTAACGAGAGGTCAAGGTACTGGAAATGAACGAGAAATTTCTACTAGTGGCGATCCCAGCAGGATTCGAACCTGCAACCCACGGAGTAGAAATCCGTTACTCCACCATGACAAGGAAATATCGAAACCCAACTGGAATGAGCGTGGTTTCGAGCCGTAGGTATTGCGACCGGCGGGCCAAAGAATGTGCCACGCCGGGAGAATGCTCACGAGGTTGGAGGATGGTGCATCCGTCTACGGTAACCCTCGTTCTTTTTTGTCTCGGCCTAACAGGCAATGACCGATGCTCGAATCTCTTCCAGCGTCCCGTCAGACAGGCCGATAGCTTTGCACTGAACCAGCAATGCGTCAGTCAGTTCCGCATCTGTCATTCGTGCGAATGACCCAGGGTTGCCGACTTCGCGTTTTTGGACCAGCAGTCCTAAAATCTGTGCCGCCGTCCTCAGCCCGTTGATAGCTGCCTCTAAGTTGGATTTGAACAAACCGGTAGGATTGCCTCCGCGATCGTAGATGGGCAGGCCACGGATCGACAGATCAATCACGTGCTTGAGCCGCACGATTACCCACTCTTCGGTAAGGCCGGCGCGCTGGACTCCTATTTCTCTTGCCTTAACGTCGCTCTTAGCCCGCTCGTCGATGATTTCTTGGACGCGAGCCTCAATCGTGACGCTTCTGCAGAGCCGATGCGCATTGGCTGCTTTGTAGATGTAGCCGCCGGCCCGGTAGGCATCCGCCTGACTTTTACCAGCGGCCAAAGCTTGAGCGACAATCTCGTGTTTCGACTTTACTAGTGCAGGCATGGCGCGCGCTCGAACGTGATTAGCATCAATCCTTATCACAAAATTATCCGCAGCATAACGTCTAGCGCACACGTGCCAGAGTGTTGGAGCGAGATCTCGCGAGCAGAATTTGTCACTGCAATCGTTGGAGGCGACCTAGACTCGGAAACACGTAAGCGAACTTGGACTCTTCTCCATTACCGTCGATGGCCGTCCACACCAGCCATTTCGTACGCCGAAGCCGTTCTCGTGCAAATTCCATTCTGCGACTGTCGGTTTTGGATGCTGTTTGGAGACACAGGGCTTTGTCACTCACAATCGCCCATCCGGTGTCAGGATCAACGTGCTGGAGGATAGCAATTGCAGCGAGAGCCGCATTGGCTGAGACGCGCGGATCCGCCATGATGCGCCCGGCTAGCTCAACTATGTCTCGCTCGTTGATAAGACGCCATTCGTAAGGATTGGGCATTCTGCGATTTAGCGTTTTATGACTCATTTTCATCTCCATTCCTTAATTTGCTCAAAGTTTCACCCTTTCTCCCCACGGTCTGGGGCTATGGCCCCCTCCCGTAGCCGCTGACCAAGCGGAGTCTGCTTCAGACAGACCGGATACTCGTTTCCCTTCGCCATCACTGGCCCGCCACGTTGTCCTCGTGACGGCTCCGAGAGCTTTTTTCGGCGCTCTCACATCGGATTCCGAACGGGGGTCAAACCGCTGGCGGTGTCCGATGCCCTCGACCGTTCCGCGGGTTGCGCGGTACCGTATGGGTCAGGTCCCTATGGGTCACGGGATACCTGTTTAATTCCGATCCGGTCTCGCCGGTGTAGCGCTGGCACGCTGCCGCTTTGAGGTGCGGCGCCTTGGGGTCATTCATCAACGGCAAACTGGGCAAACCCTCGTCTCACCGGCAACGGGATCATGGCCGATCTCGACCCGTCACTATTCTCGCGTTGGTCTTGTGTAGAGCGTTGATGGTGGAGGGTCCTCCGTGCACCATCATCAGAGCGCGCTTGCACCAGACCACCGCGGCCGTTAGGTCAGCGCGACCTTGCAGCGGGCGTACCCGCCGGAGGTGTTGCTGTGAGCTATTGGTCTTCCCGAGGTCGCTGGGCTTCGACCGCCTCGACGTTTATCTGAGGCTCCTACAGTCCGAAATTCTGGCTCAGGTAGATCAGAGACACCGGTCTCCCTCGAACGCGCCACCGAGGCTGGCATAGGCACTGGACAGGTTTTCCGGTGGACGAAGCGCGTCCCCATCACGTCACGAGCCGCTGCGACGCCAATTGGGGATTTGATGGCCACCACTGATGGGTTGCCGGCGTGGACCATGGCCAGCACGGTTGACGGTTCCATTCGATGCTTCAGCAGAGCACGAGCGGCGTCCAGCAAGGGCTGCCGAGACACGCATAGAACTTGACTATCCCCCGATAGCCTAGCTTCGAACTTTTCGTGCCGGCGACGTCCGCTTTGATCGAAGGCTGGGCTGACCACTATTCTAAGTTCAGTTTGCTCGTGCCGTGATCGGGCCGCCGTCGATACGTGTTTGTCGGTAGTGGAGGCGGTGCTCATCGCTTCGTCTCCACCTGCGGTAAATTCCGGAGCCATTCTTCCGCGTCGTCATCAGCGATAATGGTCCGCTTGCCGACCTTCCGAGCACGCAGCCGACCCAATTTGATCTGTTCGTACGCCGTTGTTCGTCCGATGCCGAAGCATTGGCAAAACTGATCAATGCTTCGAGCACGAAGCTTGCTAGCTAACGATTGAGCTGGTTCAGAATTCTCACGATTTGGAGCTGATGCTTCCGACGTTCCACCTGAAATAGACACTCTCGCCTCCATGCAGAGGCGGCATCGATCTCCGGTTCATGGCCAGCTCTGCGCCTTTCGGCAAAGCAAACCTCACCGGTCAATGACCGCCGTGGATTGCTCCACCTTTTTCTCGGCGCGAGAAAACAGGATGCGTGGGTTAGATGCGACGACCGCGGCCCGCGGTCCCACCTAACCGGAGAAAGATATCACAGTGCGGTCGCATATGAAAGGAGGCGTACACAGGCATTCAATCAGGCAGCACTTTGTGCAGCAGTGCGCGCTTCTGCGGTGACCAAATAGCTGCTCCAGTCATTCATTAGCGCGCGGCGCTTTTCAAGTTTCTCGCCCCTCTGATAGGCAGCCGTCGTCTCGTTCTTGTACTTGTGAGCTAGAGCCGCTTCGCGGACGCCATCGGGATAATCCGTACATTCCTCAGCCCATGTCGCAAACGTTGCTCTAAACCCATGAACTGTGACGTGCCCGTAATTCATGCGTTTCAGAACGGCGAGCATCGCCATATCCGAGAACGGTTCACCAACATCATTCGAAAAGATCAGATCGCTTTGGGTTCCATCGCGCATCTGACCGAGAACGGCCAGGGCAGCGTCCGAAAGAGGCACGCTGTGATATTCGCCCATTTTCATGCGTTCGCCGGGTATCCGCCAGACGGTCTGCGTGACGTCAATCTCTGACCAACGAGCTCCCAGCACTTCATTGGTGCGACCGACAGTAAGGATCAGAAACTGAAGCGCTACGGCGGCCGTCCCAGCAGCACCGGTCAACTCCTTCCAGAACTGTTGGGCTTCCACATAAGGTAAGGCGGGATGATGCCGCTGAGTTCGCTTCGGACGTTTTGGAAGCTTTTCCCGCAACTGCTTGGTCAATTCCGCGGGATTTCTAAATTCAGTGTCGTCAAGGTCGACGTTTTTCGCAATCACGGTCTCGATGCGGCCACGAACCCGATTTGCAGTTTCAGCTTTTTCGACCCAGATCGGTTGGAGCAGCTCAAAGATATGGCTCGGCTTGATCTCACCGATCTTTAGGTGGCCGATCGCGGGGTAGGCATAGCTTTTGAGCGAGGAGGGCCACTGGGCGCTGTGCTTCTTGCTCCAATTTGTCCAATTTTCTTCGATGAACCGATCGGCACATTCCTGGAACGTGGGCGCCGCGGCCACCCCCGCTAAAGTCTTCGCCTCCTCGCGGGCTGACCGCTTCGCTTGAACGATATCTACGCCGGAGCGCACTTGTTGGCGCGCCGCATCACGCTTGACCCGAGCTTCACGTAAGGAAACGTCGTTGAACGAGCCCAGGCCGTGCCAGCGTTCCTTGCCGCGGATCCAGTAGCGAAAGGACCAATTCTTGGATTTGGGTCCGGCAATGACGAGATAGAGACCGTCTCCGTCCGAATATTTTCCAGGTGCAACAAGACGGTCGACATCAAGAGGTTTGAGCTTTCCAGCCAATGTTCTCTCCTAAAATTCGTCCGCCAAACTCACGGAAAAAACTACGAACATCGTGCCGATCTTGGCGAACGCCGGTGAACTAGTAAATACACCTGGCGCACTAACACGCTGTTTTTATTGAGTCTTCCGGACGGCGGCGAACATGGGAGAACAGTGTAGTGGCGGAAGGGGTGGGATTCGAACCCACGGTACCCTTGCAGGCACGCCGGTTTTCAAGACCGGTGCCTTAAACCACTCGGCCACCCTTCCGTTGCTGCGGTATCAAGCACTTAGGGGGCAGGAGATCAAGAACGGTCTGTGAACAAGTCTTTCTGGGCCAATTTGGGGCCAATCTCAGCGCCGATCGAGGAAACCGGCCGCAAACTTCCCGATGGCATCCGCCAGATTGGCGTGGGCCGCCTTGCTCCGTTTGCGCTTGGCGTAGCTCCGGAGGACAACCGCCGGATCGTCGCCGATGCGCAGCGCCACGGTGTGGACCGGGATGCCAGCGTCGAGGAGGGCGGTGGTATCGATGCCCGCAAGTCGTGGAAGCGGGTGCTAGCGAAACCGATTACCCCGGTGCGGCGGGCAACCTTTGACCGAACAGGTCGACCGGTTGTCGCGCCTCACCTCGGCCGACTGGCAACCCCTCAAGGTCGAACTGACGTCACGGCACGTGCGCGTTATGGCGCTCGACCTGCCGACGTCATGGACGATGGCGACGACGAGCGCCGACGAATTCACCAGCCGCATGTTCGAGGCCGTCAACGCGATTCTGCTCGACATGCTCGGCGCTTGCGCCCGCAAGGACTACGATGATCGCCGCCGCCGACAGGCGCAGGGTCAAGCCAAGGCGAAGGCCGACAAGGGCAGGCTGGAGGACACCAAGCGCAACGAAGACATCGGCGCCATGATCACCGCCGGGCAGTCCTGGAGTATGATCCAGCGCGCCACCAGATGCAGCCGCGCGACGATCGCGAAGATCAAGAAGCGTCTGCAGCCCGTCGCGGCCTGACGGCCGCCGGGCGGCTCAATGCAGGAGAGGGACCACCCCCACCGGGGACCTTCCACCGAGGTCGGGCGTTTTTATTCTCATCCGTTTCACGCTCATCCACGTAAAAACCTCCAAAAAGAATCCGGAGAATTTTTCTGGACCAAGCTGTGAGCGTCTCGCCTTTCGAAAATATGTTAATGAGCTGGGTCGCTTCGGCCCTGAATTCGAAACTGGCTAAACATGCTTGATGTCTATCGGTTCGTGTTGGCGCTCCTTGTCGTACAGGGCCATCTGCTCGCCTGGGGCGCGCCGTGGATAGCTTGGCAAGCGGTGTTTTCGTTCTACGTTCTCAGCGGCTTCCTGATGTCTCTCGTTACTACACTTCTGCATCGACCGGCCCATCCAAAAACTGCGATCTCACGTTAAGCGACACCGCCCAATTCCGCAAAAGCAAACCACGCTCGTCGCCCCTAGATAGGGCCTACGATGCTCAGCTCGCTGTATGAAAACGCCGGTCTAGCAAATCGACGGCAAGTCTCTAAGACGGAAATCGTCCGTGCCTTCCCAGCTCAGCCAAGTTTCGATGGCCCTGCGGGCGATCTTGTCCGTCGATTGAGGGAAGTTGATGTCAACGTTCGCTTCCTTCTTGTGGTCAAGATCAATGTGAGATGATTGAATAATCTCGCGGAACTGCGGAGCTCCAAAAATGCGTATGATGAATTGCGCGTGAAGCCGGCCGGTGACGGGGCTCTCAAGCCGCAGCCGCAACGTGCTGCTCCGGCTTGACCAAGAAAGCTCACCGAAGCCGACAGGCTCTCTGCTCACCGAGATTTGGCTAGGCGCTCTCAGCACGCAGACGGGCTCTGACTTCGTCTCATCAGGTGCAGCTCGATTTCAACTCCCCAATTGAGAGTTTCGCGATACCTGAAGGGGTACGATGCGCCTGTATTTTCGTCGCGGTCGCTCGACTCGCTGCCTGTGAAGCCGATCGGGCGGGTTCATCTCTCATCAACGTCAAGCGGACGATGGCTCTGATCGACCTGCTGGTGGCGCGGCGCATCTACACCCTGTTCTTGTCTACCAATCAGGTTTTCGACGGCGATACTCCCCATGTCGCCGCAGACGCACCGATGTCGCCTGTCAGCGAATATGGTCGACAGAAGGCTGAAACAGAAAGTTTGCTGCATAAGCGCATGGCCGACGGTGCACCAATCGGAGTACTTCGTCTTGCCAAGGTGGTTTCGCCCGGAATGGCGCTGCTGTCCACATGGACGCAGGAGTTAGCGCGTGGACGTGCGATTCGTGCCTTCAGCGACCTGACAATGGCACCCACACCGGTAGATCTGGTGGCGATATCGAGCGCTCGAATGATGGAGGAACGCTTGTCGGTCATCGCCCAGCTCACCGGGCCACGAGATGTCACTTACGTTGAGACCGCGCGCTTTCTCGCAAAGAAGAACGGCGTCGATCCGCGACTGGTAGAGGCGGTTAGCGCGCTCGAAAGCGGCCTGCCCAGAGGCGCAACCCCAGGCAACACCACGCTCGGCAGTTCCTTAATCACAAAGCGATATGGTATTATTGTTCCTGATGCGCTGTGATCGACAAACTCTGATGATGTCTATGGAATCCGTAGTTGCCTGCCTCTCAATTTTGATCCCCAGAAAGCGAAGCCGGCAGCACCCTTGCGGCCGAGACGATGAAAGAATGTTCTGAAGGACGAAACATGGAATTCGTAGCTGAGCTTTGGCGATTTATGCGGTTCCGAAAGAAGTTTTGGCTGTTGCCGATCCTGATCATGATGGTCGTGCTTGGCGGACTTGTGGTGCTGACGAAAGGCTCCGCGATCGCGCCTTTTATTTATACTCTCTTCTAGATGGCGCATCTGTATCCTTGGGATTTTCACAAGCGGCCTTAGACAAGTTTTTCATTGGACTCTGCGGCCCGCCAGAGGCTGAGGGCAGGGTAGGATTCCCAAATCGGGGCGGCAGACGCCCAGGCTGCGCGCCTGGGTGCTGCGGCCCTGGGTACGATCAAAGCGGCTATTGGACAGTCAATGAATACGTGACGAGTACCGCGGCTGCCGTAAACGAGCAGAGCGCGGTGACAGGCGACATGCCGGCCAATATGCAGCGCGCAGCAGCGGCGTTGGCTTGAACGAAAGGATCGGCCATCGATTCCTGGTTTCCGATGATCGACCGGGCGAGAGTTGCTGCCAACGCCGCTCGCTCGCCGTCTCAATACTTGGCGACGACCGGACCGCTGCCGAACTTGTAGTTTACACCGACGCGTCCGACGTGATCGCGCACGTCTGTGACCAGCGTGAGCGGTCCGAATCCAGGTTGGGTTACCGCGTAGGTGGCGCTGCCGAGATCGACGTAGAGATACTCGGCCTTGGCACTCCAGTTGCCGCCGAGCGCGGCCTCGATGCCGCCGCCGATTGTCCAGCCGGTCTTGGTGTCGCTGAAGTGCGTGGTCTGGTTCAGGGGTGGAACCTGCTGGTTGATGGTGGTCTTGATCTCACCGAACGCAGCACCGCCTGTGATGTAGAACAGCGCGGGTCCGGCGGCATAGCCCAGCCGTCCGCGCGCCGTTGCGAGCCACGACAGCTCCTGGGTGAAATTCTGCGTCAGGGTACCCAGCGTCGGCTGGCATAGTCTGCAGATCGTGTCCTTCTGGCCGCTCCACTGAAAGTCGCCTTCCAGACCCAGCACGACATTGCTGACCTGCCAATTGTAGCCAACCTGCGCGCCACCGACGACGCCGTCGGGCGCGATGGTGAGCTGATCATTGGGCAGTACAAAGGTCTGGACCGCTGCATTGCGGGCGACGCCATAGCCGACATTGCCGCCGACGTAAGCGCCGGTCCAATTGTAGGCGAGCAGAACGGGAGCTTTGGCGAACATAGGCGCAGCTGCCGGGGCCGGCGGGGCGCCAAATCTATAGTTCACGCCGACGCGTCCGACATGGTTGCGCACGTCGCTGGTGGCGACTTGCGTACCACCGCCGAAGGCGAGAGGGATGATCTGCGTGTTCGAAACACTGCCGAGATCGACGTAGAGATATTCGACCTTGGCAGTCCAGTTGCCGGCCAGTACGGCCTCGATGCCGCCGCCGGCGGTCCATCCCGTCTTGCTATTGGTTGCGGTCGCCGACGGCGCTCCGAAGCAGCAATCCAGGGTCTGTCGGATTTCCCCATAAGCCGCGCCGCCGGTGGCGTAGAACAGGGCCGGTCCGGCCGCATATCCCAACCGCCCGCGCACGGTTCCGAACCACGGCATCTCCTGGGCGACACCACGACCAATAACGCCAGGAGGGAAACTGATGCAGTTAAAGCAATACGAATCCCGTTGGTCCGTCCACTGCCAGTCGGCTTCGGCGCCGAGCACCCAATTGCCTACCTGCCAATTATATCCGATCTGTAGGCCACCGAGCACACCGCGCGGGGCGAGTGTTACCCTGTCGGTCGGAGGTGCGCCGAAGAACGGTTCGCTGGGATTATGCCCGACTCCATATCCGAAATTGCCGCCAACATAGAAACCGGTCCAGCTGTAGACCGACGCGGCGATCGGAGCCTTTACCGGCCTTGCCGCGAGATCCGCCGCTTGAGCTGATGCAACCGTGGCGACCGCGATCACCAAACCAAGCAGCAGACGATTCATTCCCAGCATCCCTTAATCGATGACCCGATTCACTCTATCAAATCGGGCGGACGCATGTGTGATCGCGCTGCAACACCTGAGCGGGAATCAATATTACTGTGACGATCGTTGGGTGAATCACTCGTCTGCGCGCAGGCGGGCCTACTGTCCGTCACCGACCCTGATCACCGCCAGCCCCGGGGGTACTCCGAACTAGTTCGAAAGGGTCAAGCGACTTGCGGTAACAATGCCCCGCGTTTTTTTCCCACTTGCCCGCCGAGAATGGCGGGGCTTCTTCGTCGGCGCAAATTCGGATGCCGCGTTATCGTTCCCGAGGAGCGCCGGTGTGCCGATGATTCTGACGGGCGACCCCGCCTATGTGCCGAGTGCGCCTATGAACAGCGCAAGCAAACCCGTTGACCCGACAACGGATGCCCAGAACAGCCAATCGAAACGTGGGCGCTTAAAAGGAAGTCTCGGCGGGTCGAATTTGGACATGTGTCGCGTCCCTTGAAGCCGGGAGCACAACACTCTCATATTACCCGTGGTCCGGTCGATGACGCCCCTTGGGTAACTCCAAATCCCCGGCTCCCGATACAGCGGCCGTTCCAGAAGGTGTGAGGTTTGCTAACACTTTTGCAAACCAACTGCTTGGGACGGAGTGGAACGAGACAGGACCAGAGAATCAACTCGGCTGTGAAAACCCTGGTATTTACGGGCTCTTTGGCACTAGGCGCGACCGACTGGTACTCTATAGTCACCTGGCTCATTATCGCTCTGGCCCGTCGCCGCCGCGAGTGACATTCGTTTCCATCGATTGAAGATCTGCGAGACTAAGCCAGACCATTTCGCTGGATGGCGTGATTAACATGCGGCGAATGATTGACGAGGAAACTCCCAATTCTTTTGCAACGCTAGCCATCGACTGTGTTGCAGAACGAGACTCGGTCCCTTTATCGGCGGCGCCATGCACTCCGATGCGGGCGCGATGGTTTGCGGTTTTTGTTTCCCCGGCCGCAAAAATGAGAAAGCACGCCGATGCGCAAGTTGCGTCCCGCCCTACATTCGTTGAGATTTTTGCAGACTTGACCACGGCTGCCAGCAGGACACCTTCTCGCAAGTTGCCGCCATCAGAGTGCAACCGCAGCAAGGTCACCAGTTTACCCGCGTCATTCGCCGCTTTGATGCGCGCTTGCAGTAAGTCAGCATCGCCAGGCAAAATATTGCCGGAGATGGAAATTTCGACGTGATCGTCTTTGAGATTAAGGGACTTTATCTCGGCAGCGGCTGCGACCGACGCGCTCAGTGCGAATAGTCCCGCATTAACGAGCCCGTAAACCGCAATTCCCAACTTTTTCCGCTCGCAGAAAAGCGAGTCACTCATTTTATTCCTTTCGCCTTCAGGCCCGGTACTCCCCGTTGTGCGCCGCACGCTGCCTAACTCGCAGGGAAATCCACCGGAAGGACCACGCAAGCCCTCGGCCGATTGGCCTCAGGTGGCCTTTTTCAATCGCCCGGCGCGACGCCCTACGTCCAGAGGTGGGACGAGGCCCCCCTCCCAGGACTAGCTGAAGGCGAGAACGAGCCAACCTGAGCACAACAGCACAAGGGCGGTGACCATTAGCGCAAGGAACCCGTCAGACACGAAGTCATGATTACTCATGGTACACCTCCTGCCGCTAACTGGAGGCTGGTCCGCATTTATTAAAAATTTCGGAATCGGCTTAAGGAAGTCACCGCCTACGAACAAGTGGTGAACGGGCTTGCTACCATTTTGCTAGGGGCGTGCCGCCGGGGAAAGCGTCGATTCGCGCGGTGACGGTGCCATCCCGCCCAGCAATGCGGAAGGCTTGCGGTCTAGCCGAGCGCGAAAGCCAGCAAGCTTGAGCACAGCAGCACCAGGCTGGCCGTGGTCAGTGCGAGGAATCCGTTAGAGACCAAATCGTGGTTGCGCATGATACACCTGCCACTCTGGATGCTCGTCCGAATTGATTAAAGCTTTCCGAATCTCCCGCCTCGAAAGAGGTGATGCGTCTTTCTGCTTGGGGCTCAGCCTCAAGCAGGGCCTGAAACTCAGGCCCGGGATCGATAGCCTTCGAATGCATGAGCCAGGAAAATCGCCGCGCTCACCAGGCCCATAATCGCTGTAACCGTCTCAATCATCGCACAAATCCTTTGCGCCCCTGCACGCACAGAACGACTGCGCCGTTGCACAGTCAAAAAGATTCCGTGGCCAAAACGAAAGTCCGGGCCGAGTGATGATTTGCTGCAACAGATTGTCTGAAAGCGGGACAGGGCAGGGATGGTCTATGGGCGATCGTCACAATGAAGCCCGTAAATCGCCGGGGGACCGAGGCAATCCCGAGGCGACGGTGGATAGCAACCATTGATTCACCACGGCGGCGCGCACCGCATTTCCGCCGTGTTCGGGTTGCGATATCTTTACGACTTGGTGCGGAGGTGGGCCGTATCAAGGAATCAGGCCATGCAGCCTCTACGTAGGCATGCGGCCGCGAGAATGGTATTTGGGGCAAATGGGGATTCGACGGTCGAAATCGATGGTCCGGGTGGCGCGTGGTGCTGCTGCCGTGGCCGCCTGTCTCCTGCTTGCCAATTGCGCCTCGTCGGGCAAGTTCGCGAGCCGCGTCGATCCCAAATACGGCGTTTCCTCAAGCCCCCGGGTGGTGGCGATGGGTGAACCCGTGCCGAAGGGCGGCGGCACCTACCGGATCGGCAAGCCCTACACCGTGGCCGGCCGGGTCTACGTGCCCGAGGAAGACCCCGACTATCGTGCGGAAGGCATGGCCTCCTGGTATGGCGACGATTTCCATGGCCGGCTGACCGCCAATGGCGAAGTATTCGACATGCTCTCGCTGACCGCAGCCCATCCAACGCTGCCGATCCCCAGCTACGCCCGCGTCACCAATTTGCGTAACGGCAAATCGCTGGTCGTCCGCGTCAATGACCGCGGCCCATACCATGGCAACCGCCTCATCGACGTCTCGAACAAGGCGGCCGAACTCCTTGATTTCAAAAGCAATGGTGTCGCCAAGGTACGTGTTGAATATGTCGGGCGGGCCCCCTTGGAGGGTTCCGACGACCGCCAGCTGATGGCGACCTTGCGGACCGGCGTTCCGGCGCCATCACCATCCACGGTGCGGGTGGCTTCCGCCCGGCCGTTCGTTCCCGAGATGCCGTCCTCCGCGGGGCGGATCCGGGGCGAAGTTCCGATGCCGGAAGGGCGGCCCTATAGCCTCGGCAACAGCTCGGCCGACTACGCCTCGATCAATGCCACCTCGGAAATATCGGCCTCCAACCGCTCGCGCGGCCGGGCGTTGGAAAATCCACGTGCGGTGTCTTACGAAAACGAGGCGGGCTATGCGGCCACGCCGCGCTCGGCCTATCTGCCGATCGATCCGCGGGGCCCGAGCGAGGTTCTGAGCGGGCGCGGGCTCTACTGATTCTTCAGGAAGGCTATCAAAGCGGCGTTGACCTCATCGGGCCGTTCCTGCTGAATCCAGTGACCGGCGCCGTCGATGATCAGCTTTTGCCGCAGGTTGGGCAGCACCCGCTCCAGTTCCGTGACGCGCTTGGCGCCGATCAGGCCGGTGATAACGGAATCTTTCGACCCCGCGACGAACAATGACGGCTGATGGATCTGGGCGCCCTGCCAGGGGGCGGTCAGTTCCCAGTTGCGGTCGAGATTGCGGTACCAGTTCAGTCCGCCGCGGAAGCCGGATTCGCGATAGACCTTGGCAAAATAGGCGATGTCGGCCTCATCAAGCCAATCCGGCAGCTTCACGACGGGGCTGATGTTGCCGAGAAAGCCCTTACCCTCGGTGATGTAGAGCGCGGCCGGGTCGGACACCCCGCGCCCAAGCACCAGGCGCATGGTCAAGGCGACATCCCGCTCGAACTCGGCCTCGGCAACGCCGGGGGTCTGAAAGTATTGCCAATAGAAATTGGTGATTCCACCGTCGCGCAGGCTGTCCAGCGGCCGGCCGCGGCCGCGGAATGGGGGCGGTACGCTGAGGCCCGCGACTTTCGTAAAGACGTCCGGGCGGAACATCGCCGCGTGCCATGCAACCGGCGCGCCCCAATCATGGCCGACAATGACGGCCTGCTTTTCGCCCAGCGCCGACACCAGCGCGACCATGTCGCCGACATTGTCGAAGATGCTGTAAGCCCCGATTTCGGCGGGCGCGCTGCTGCGGCCAAAGCCGCGCATGTCCGGCGCCACGACATGGAATCCGGCTGCCGCGATCGCAGGGATCTGGTGCCGCCACGAATAGGACAGTTCCGGCCAGCCGTGACAGAGCAGCACCAGCGGACCCTGACCTTGCTCGAGCACAAACAACTCGATCCCGCTTGCGGAAATGGTGCGTGAGGATGGCATCGCGTTTCCGCCCTGTTTTTCGTATCTTGTCGGGAAATTGCAGCGCTTGGGAAGGATACGGTCGTTCGGTCGGCGCCGCAATTGGATCGGCTGATCCACAAGTCCAAAAACCTGTGTTGTTTGCGATACTTCCAACTGTTAGAACGCCGGGATTCAGGACATCGCCAATGGCTGCCGACAGACCCGTTTCCCGCAAATCTGACGCCGCGGCCGCACGTCCGTGGCGGGGCCTGATCGCGACCACGCTGGCACTGGCCGTCGGATGGGGCGGGATCGTCTACGCCGCCAACAACAGCGTGCAGGGCGCCAAGAAGGAAGCGGAGGGTGGCTTTGACGGCGACGCGCCGACCGCGATCCTGATCGAAGGCACCAGCGGCAGCGTGCTGTTCGAGAAGAATGCCGACGAGTTGCGGGCGCCGTCGAGCATGATGAAGCTGATGACGGCCGAGGTGGTGTTCAACGCCGTCAAGACCGGCAAGGTCAAATTGACCGACGAATACCGCATCAGCGAAAACGCCTGGCGCAAAGGCGGCGCGCCGGCGGGCGGCTCGACCATGTTTGCCATCCTCAACAGCAAGGTTTCGGTCGACGATCTCCTGAAGGGCGCGATCATCCAGAGCGGCAACGACTCCTGCATCGCGCTCGCCGAGGGGATGGCCGGAAACGAAAAGATCTTTGCCGCCGAATTCTTGACCAAGCGGGCGCGCGAGCTCGGCATGACCAGGTCGACCTTCGGCAATTCAAACGGGCTGCCCGATCCCGCCAACAAGATGACGGTGCGGGAACTGGCCAACCTCTCGCGTCATATCATCCTGACCTATCCGGACATGTACAAGCTGTTCGCGGAGAGGGAATTCATCTGGAACAAGATCCGGCAACAGAACCGCAATCCGCTGTTGAACTCGCTTAACGGTGCCGACGGGCTGAAGACCGGTTACACCAAGGACGGCGGCTACGGGATGGTCGGCTCCGCCGTCCAGAACGACATCCGGCTGATTGTCGTGATCAACGGGCTTGAAGACCCCGACGATCGCGCGTCGGAAGCCAAGAAAATGCTGGAATGGGGGTTCCGCAATTTCGAGGCGCGGACGCTGTTCGCGGCCAATCAACAGGTCGGATACGCCAAGGTGTTCGGCGGAGAAAGCCGATCGGTCAAGCTGGCGAGCCGCGAGCCGATCAAGGTGATGGTGCCGAAGAACGGTAGCGAAAAACTGATCGCGCGCCTGGTCTATAACGGCCCGGTGCGGGCGCCGGTCGCCGAGGGCCAGCCGGTCGGAGTGGTGCGGGTCTGGCGCGGCGGCAATGTCGCGATGGAGGCGCCGGTCTATGCTGCGGAGGCGGTCGCGACCGGTTCGACGATGCGCCGGGCGATCGACGGCGCCAGCGAGCTTGTCATCGGCATGTTCCGCGCGAGCGCAGAGAAGCTCTGATTATGGCCGAAGCAACGGTTAGCCGGCCTTCGGGACGCGGAAAGTTCATTTCGTTCGAAGGCGGCGAGGGCTCCGGAAAGTCCACGCAGATCAAGAAACTTGCCGATCGGCTTGCAACGGCAAAACTGCGCGCGATCGTCACCCGCGAGCCCGGCGGCTCGCCGGGCGCCGAAATCATCCGTCATCTCGTGCTGTCGGGCATGGGCAAATTGCTGGGGCCGGAGGCGGAAACGCTGCTGTTCGCCGCCGCCCGCGACGACCATGTGCGCACGGTGATTCAGCCCGCGCTCAGCCAGGGGATCTGGGTGCTGTGCGACCGGTTTTCGGATTCGACGCGTGCCTATCAGGGGCGGCTGGGACAGGTCTCGCCCGCCGTGCTCAACGCCATGCAGCGGGTCACCATCGGCGACCTCAAGCCGGACCTGACCATCATCCTCGATATCCCCGTTGAAGTCGGACTGAAGCGCGCCGCCGTCCGCCGCGGCACCGGCGCTCCCGACCGTTTCGAGGCGGAGGACGTCAAGTTCCATCAGGATCTGCGCGACGCTTACCAGCAGATCGCCGCCGAAGACCCGCAGCGCTGCGCGCTGATCGATGCCAATGCCGATACCGACACAGTCGCCACCCACGTCTGGAAGGCCTTGCGCGATCACCTGTTCGCTATTTCCTCGACGGCGAGTTCCGCATGAGCGCCCGCAAGGTCGAGCAGGAAACCACGGTCCGGCATCCCCGCGAAACGCCTGATCTGTTCGGGCATCGCGATGCCGAGACCGCGCTGCTCAACGCCTACCGCAGTGGCCGCATTCCGCATGCCTGGCTGATCGGCGGCGCGCAGGGCATCGGCAAGGCGACGCTGGCGTATCGCATGGCGCGGTTCGTGCTGACGCATCCCAACCCGCTGTCGCCAGTGGTGCAACGCGCGGACACGCTGGCTGTTGATCCCACCGATCCCGTTGCGCGGCAGGTTACCAATGGCGCCCATGGCGGGCTGCTGGTGCTGGAGCGCAGCCTGAACGACCGCGGCGTGATGCGCACCGTCATTACGGTCGACGAGACGCGCGAGACGATCTCGTTCTTCGGCTCGACCGCGGCAGTCGACGGCTGGCGGGTCTGCATCGTCGATACCGTCGACGAGCTCAATCCCAACGCGGCGAATGCGCTGCTCAAGATTCTCGAAGAGCCGCCGCAGCGATCACTGTTCCTGCTCGTCAGTCATTCGCCGGCGCGGGCGCTGCCGACCATCCTGTCCCGTTGCCGCAAATTGCCGTTGCGGCCGCTGGCGACCGAAGGCGTCATCCGCGCAGCCGCACAGGCTGCGAACATGATGGCCGATGATCCAGCGCTCGCGGAAGCCGCAGAGGCGGCGGAGGGGAGCGTCTCGCGCGCGGTCACGCTGCTCGGCGGCGATGCGCTCAAGCTGCAACAACGGACCGCGGCGCTGCTGGCGACCCTGCCGCATGTTGACCCGCGCGAATTGCATGCGCTGGGTGACGCTCTGGGCGGCAGCGACCGCGTGGCCCTTGCGGCCTTCGTCGACGGCATCGATCGCTGGATCGGCGAAAAGCTGCGCGCTGGTGACGCCAACGCCAACCTGCCGCGCCTTGCACGGCTGGCGGAGGTATGGGAAAAGATCATCCGCGCCGCGCGCGATACGGAATCGTACAATCTGGAACGAAAACCGCTGGTTTTCTCGGTGTTCGGGATGCTCGCGGAAGCCACGCGGTGACTCTCCGGCGGTGACTCTCCGTTCGATATTAATCCGGACAATCTGATTTGAACGCTTAAAGGAAATTCGTGGTGGCGAAGGCTAACAAGAAGACCTCCAAAAAGAAAAAGGCCAAGGCCCGCAAGTCTTCGCCTGCGCGCGCCACCAAAAAGGCCGGCGCCAAAAAACGCGTCGTGAAAAAAACGCGCAAGGCGCCGAAGAAGGCTGCCAAGAAGGCAGTGAAGAAGACGGTGAAGAAAGCCGTAAAGAAGTCGGTTGCGAAGAAGACCACCAAGAAGTCTTCGAAGATACTTTCGAAGAAACCAGCGAAGAAACCGGCGGCGAAGAAATCCGTTGCAGCCCCCAAAACGCCGAGTGCCGTCGGCAGGACCTCGTCAGCCGAAAAGAAGCCATCCGCACCGAAGCGCCCGAAGGCCGCCACGCCGCGCCCGGAGGCACCCGTTGCCGCAACGCCAGCGGTGGCGACGCCACGCAACAGTTACTTCGTCACGACGCCGATCTTCTATCCGAACGGCATACCGCACATCGGCCATGCCTACACCGCGATGGTCACCGACGCGATCGCCCGCTTTCAGCGGCTCGACGGGTTCGATGTCCGCTTTCTGACGGGAACCGACGAGCACGGGCTCAAGATGCAGCAAACCGCGGTTGCGGAGGGCCTCACGCCGCTCGCTCTTGCGGATCGCAACTCTGCGCGCTTCCGCGACATGATGACCGCGCTCAACATCTCATATGACGATTACATCCGCACCACCGAGCCGCGCCACGAACGGGCTTGCCAGGCACTCTGGCGCGCGATCGAGAACAACGGCGACATCTATCTCGGCAAATATGCCGGCTGGTATTCGGTGCGTCAGGAAGCCTATTTCGACGAAACGGAAACCACCGTTGACGCCGACGGTGTTCGCCGCGAGCCGCTAGGCTCGCCGGTCGAGTGGACCGAGGAGGAGACTTATTTCTTCCGCCTGTCGGCCTATCAGGACAAGCTGCTCGACCTCTATGCGCGCGTTCCCGACTTCGTGCTCCCCCGCGAGCGGCTGAACGAAGTCGCGAGTTTTGTCAGAGGTGGTTTGCAGGACCTGTCGGTCTCGCGGACGACGTTCGACTGGGGCATCAAGGTGCCGGGCTCCCCGTCGCATGTCATGTACGTCTGGTTGGATGCGTTGACGAATTATATCACGGCCGCCGGCTATCCGGATGTTGATGGCGCCGACTTCCAGCGTTACTGGCCGGCCAGTCTGCATGTCACCGGCAAGGATATCGTGCGCTTCCACGCCGTATACTGGCCCGCTTTCCTGATGTCGGCTGGCGTCGAGATTCCCCAACGGGTCTTCAGCCACGGCTTCCTGCTCAACCGCGGCGAGAAGATGTCGAAGTCTGTCGGCAACGTCGTCGATCCCTTCGCGATGGCGGCGCAATACGGCGTCGATCAGGTGCGCTATTTCTTTATGCGTGAAGTGTCGTTCGGTCAGGACGGCAGTTACAACCACGAGGCCATCGTCACTCGGACGAATGCGGACCTTGCCAACGATCTCGGCAATCTGGCGCAGCGTTCGCTGTCGATGATCGCAAAGCAACTCGGCGGCATCCTGCCGGAGCCCGGCGAGTTCAGCGACAACGACAAGGCGATCCTGGCGCAGGCCGATGCCATGCTGGAGGCGTCGCGCACGGCGATGGCGACGCAGCAGATCCATCAATGGCTGAGCGCGGTGTGGGCCGTGGTGGCGGAAGCCAACCGCTATTTCGCGGGCGAGGCGCCGTGGGCGCTGGCGAAGACCGATCCGGCGCGGCAGAAGACCGTGTTGTACGTGACCGCGGAAGTCGTGCGCCAGATCGCCATCCTGGCACAGCCGGTGATGCCGGAATCCTCCGGCAAGCTGCTCGACAGCCTCGGCATCCCAACGGACATCAAGTCGCGCAATTTTGCAGCGCTTTCCACGCGGATCGCCGCCGGCACCGCGTTGCCGGCGCCGGTCGGGGTGTTTCCGCGCTACGTCGAACCAAAGGCAGATTGATCGGTTCGAACGCCATGCTCGTCGACAGCCACTGTCATCTCGACTTTCCCGATTTCGCCGAGGATCTCGACGGCATCGTTGCGCGCGCCGAGAGCGCCGGAATCGGCCGCATCGTCACTATTTCGACGCGGGTGAGGCGGCTTGGCGGCTTGCTGCAAATCGCCGAGCGGTTTCCGAACGTCTATTGCTCGGTCGGCACCCACCCGCATCACGCCGATGAGGAAGACGGCATTCCGGCAGCCGAGCTGATCGAGCTGACGAAGCACCCGAAGGTGGTCGCACTGGGTGAGGCGGGGCTGGATAATTTCTACGACGACGGCTCGCCGGAGGCGCAGGAGCGCGGCTTTCGCGCCCACATTGCCGCCGCGCGCGCAACCGGCCTGCCGCTGGTCATTCACACCCGCGACGCCGATGAAGGTTGCGGTCGCATCCTCGAGGAGGAAATGGCCAAGGGACCGTTTCGTGCCGTGCTGCATTGCTACACTGGCGGACGCGAACTGGCGATGCAGGCGATCGCGCTGGGACTTTCGATCTCGTTCACGGGCATCCTGACGTTCAAGAAATCAGAAGCCTTGCGCGAACTCGCCGCCGACCTGCCGGCCGATCGCATCATGGTCGAAACCGACGCGCCGTATCTGGCGCCCGGCAAATTCCGTGGCAAACGCAACGAACCATCCTACGTGGTCGAGGTGGCCAAGGTGCTGGCGGAGGCGCGCGGGGTTTCGCTCGAGGAGATCTCGCGGCAGACCACCGAAAACTTCTTTCGCCTGTTCTCCAAGGTACCCGCGCCGAAAGCGGCCGCATGACGCTGACGCTGACAATCCTCGGCTGTGGTTCCTCCGCCGGCGTGCCGCGTCCGGCGCTCGGTTGGGGTGCCTGCGATCCCGACAACCCCAGGAATCGTCGCCGCCGTTGTTCGCTGCTGGTTGAGCGCACGGGCGCCCACGGCACCACGCGGATCGTGATCGACACTTCGCCCGACCTGCGCGAGCAATTGATCGACGCCAATGTCGACCATATCGACGCGGTGTTCCTGACGCATGAGCACGCCGACCAGACCCACGGCATCGACGATCTGCGCTCGGTCGTGCTGCACCAGCGCCGCCGCATTCCCGTCTACTTCAATCAGTCGACCGCGAAAGACATCATGGCGCGGTTCTCCTATTGCTTCATCTCGCCCGAGGGTAGCGATTACCCGCCAATCCTGACGCGTCATTCCATCGAAGCTGGCGAGAGCCACACCACGCAAGGGAAGGGCGGCCCGGTGGAGCTTTCCGCCTTCCTGGTTCACCACGGCAAGATTCCCGCGCTGGGATTTCGCATTGGGGATGCCGCCTACACACCCGACGTCCACGACATTCCCGAGGAGAGCTGGCCATTGCTCGAAAACCTCGAGCTCTGGATCATCGACGGGCTGCGCTATGCCGGGCATCCCAGCCATTTCAGCATCAACGACGCGCTGTCCTGGATCGGGCGCTTCAAGCCGCGCCGCGCCGTCATCACCAACATGCATTCCGACCTCGATTACGAGGTGCTGCGCCAGAGCCTGCCGGCTGACGTGATCCCGGCTTTTGACGGGATGCGGCTAACGCTGGAGCGGACCGGCTGAGGCTCCGGCAGCCCGGCGGAACTTCGTCGGCACGAACTGATTATCACCGGAGTTCCGCTTTCAGGAGAGCCGAGATGATCCGCCGCTTGTTGGCCGCACCGGTTCTGTGGGTCTCTCTGGTATTGCCGGCGGCCGGACTGGACGCCGCGTCGATCAACAATGCAGAATTTGAATCTGCAAAACCTCCGGCAGAAAGGAAAGTCGATCCTCTCGTCATTAAGGCCCAAGTCCTGCTGGATCGCGCGCGGTTTTCTCCGGGAGAAATCGACGGCAAGCTCGGCGAAAACGCGCAGAAGGCGTTAAAGGCCTTCGCCGAGGCGAAAGGCTTGAAGCCTGCTCAGGCGCTGACGCCAGAGGTATGGAAAGCGCTTGCGGGGACGAGCTCGGACGCTGTCGTTATCGAGTACAAGATTTCCAGCGGCGACATCAAGGGACCCTTCCTGGAAAAGCTGCCCGCCAGGATGGAAGATATGCGGCACCTCAAAGCTCTCGGCTACACCAGCCCGCGCGAAGCCATCGCCGAGAAATTTCACATGAGTGAAGGGCTGCTGGAAGCTCTCAACCCCAAGAAGAAGTTCGACCAGGTTAGTGAAATCGTTCTGGTCGCGGCCGTGCCTGGCAAGGACGCCAAATTGAAAGGTGACCGCATCGAGGTGGACAAATCAGGTCAGACGGTAAAGGTCTTCACCTCGTCCGGTGAGCTTGTCGGGTTTTTTCCAGCGACAGTGGGGAGTAAGGAAAAGCCGACACCCAGCGGCACGCTCAAGGTGGTGTCCGTCGATGCCAACCCGAATTATCGCTATAATCCCGACTACAAATTCAAGGGCGTTAAATCAAAAGAGGTGTTCACCATCAAACCCGGCCCGAATAATCCGGCGGGATCCTATTGGATCGGGTTGTCGGCCGAAGGATACGGCATCCACGGCACGTCCAACCCTTCGACGGTCAGCAAGTCTGAATCCAACGGTTGCGTTCGGCTGACCAATTGGGATGCCGGCTTGTTGGGCAGGAGCATCAAAAAGGGAACGCCGGTCGTGTTCGTCGAGCAGCCGCCGGCGAGCGGAAAGAGCTAGATCGTCCGCGCACGCTTCAAGCCGCGCCGCTTCTTGTCATCACCAACAGGATTATGAAGTGCTGCGCCAGCCTCTGCAGGCTGGCGTGATCCGGCCCATGACGGTTGACGCTGGAGCGGGTGGAGCAAACGGACTACGTTGGGAGAAAAGCAGGGTAGTTTAATGATCGGCCTGTTCTTCGAAGTTCAAACAAGGCCCGGGCGCCGGGACCAGTATCTCAATCTCGCCGCTTCACTGAAGCCCGAGCTTGAGGCCATGGGTGGCTGTCTTTTCATTGATCGCTTCAGGAGTTTGACACAGGAGAACCTGCTGCTGTCCTACCAGATATGGCAGGACGAGGGCGCCCTGACGGCCTGGCGGGCCCACGGCCACCATCACGAGGTCCAGACGGCCGGCCGCGAAAAGGTCTTTTCGGACTACCGCATTCGCGTCGCTCAGGTCATTCACGAAGAAAGGCCGGGACAACCTGTCTGGCAGGCGAAGAAGCGGACGCCCTACAACGATCCTTCGCGCCGGCCGCCGACCTATGTGCTGGCGGCGGAATCGCGAAGCGCCGAACTTCCAGTCGCAACCGATTGGCGCCGTGACGCGTTCACGAGCGTCTATCGCGAAGGACAGTATGCCCACCTGATCGACGTGCCGGACGAAGCGGGCGGTGCCGCATTCGGTGCGCGGCTATTTACCGATCCCACGACGGAGTATTTCCGCGTCTTCGAGGTCATGCGCGACTACGGCATGTACGAGCGAGCTGAGGCGCCGCAGTATTATCCACCGGTCAGGAGAGAGCAGGGGTAGGCTGTAGGGTGGACAAAGGCGCGTAAGCGCCGTGCCCACCATCGTTCGTCAGATTCGCGCAAGCGTGGTGGGCACGCTTCGCTTTTGCCCACCCTACAAACCTAGGCCGAAATCGCCTTCGCGGAATCCACCTGGTTGCGCAGCAGGAATTTTTGAATCTTCCCGGTCGACGTTTTCGGAATGACCCCGAACACCACGGCCTTCGGGGTCTTGAAGCCGGACATGTGGCCGCGGCAGAACGCGATGATGTCGGCTTCGGTTGCTTTCGCGCCGTCCTTCAGCTCGACGAAGGCGCAGGGCACTTCGCCCCATTTCGGATCCGGCTTGGCGACCACAGCCGCGAACAGCACGGCCGGGTGTTTGTAGAGGATGTCCTCGACCTCGACGGAGGAGATGTTTTCGCCGCCGGAAATGATGATGTCCTTGGAGCGGTCCTTGATGATGACGTAGCCGCTCGCATCGAGCACGCCGAGATCGCCGGTGTGAAACCAGCCGCCGGCAAACGCTTCGCTCGTCGCCTTCTCGTTCTTCAGATAGCCCTTCATCACGATGTTGCCGCGGAACATCACCTCGCCGATGGTCTCGCCGTCGCGCGGCACTTCGCGCATGGTTTCGGGATCGAGCACCGTGACGCCTTCCTGCAGCGGGTAGGGCACGCCCTGCCGGCGCTTGAGCTGCGCGCGCTGATCGGCCGGCAGTTCGTCCCAGCCCGGTTGCTCGGCGCAGACCGACGCCGGGCCATAGACCTCGGTCAGGCCGTAGACATGCGTCAGCTTGATGCCGATGCTCTCGGCGCCTTCGAGCACGGCAACAGGAGGCGCTGCGCCTGCAATCAACCCGACCACGGGCCGCGCCTTGGCGCCCTTCGGGGCGTCCGGCGCATTGATCAGCGTGTTGTAGACGATCGGCGCGCCGCACATGTGGGTGACGCGGTGTTTGGGGATCAGTTCGAAAATCTTCGACGGATCCACCTTACGCAGGCAGACATTGATGCCGGCGGAGGCCGCGACCGTCCACGGAAAGCACCAGCCGTTGCAGTGAAACATCGGCAGCGTCCAGAGATAGACCGGATGCTGGCCGAGATTGCCCGCCAGGATGTTGCTGACGGCGTTGAGGTAGGCGCCGCGGTGATGCGTCACGACGCCCTTCGGGTTGCCCGTGGTGCCCGACGTATAGCTCAGCGCGATCGCGTCCCATTCATCGCCGGGCAGTCGTGCCACAAAACCAGCATCGCCCTGCGCCGCCGCCGCTTCATATTCGAGTTCGCCGATCCGCTTGCCGCCGGCAAATGCCGCATCGTCGACGTCGATGACATAAGGTTTGGGTCCCTTCATCAGCGTCAGCGCTTCCGCGATCACGCCGGAAAATTCCGGATCGACCAGGATGATTTTGGCGCCGCCATGATCGAGCTGAAACGCAATCGAGGGCGCGTCGAGCCGGATGTTGAGTGCATTCAGCACCGCGCCCGCCATCGGCACCGCGAAGTGCAATTCGTTCATCGCGGGAATATTCGGCAGCATCGCCGCCACCGTATCGCCATGGCCGATGCCGCGACCGGCGAGGTATGAGGCAAAGCGCCGACAGCGCTCATGGGTCTCCGACCAGGTGAAGACGCGGCCTTCGTAGACGGTGCTGACGGCATCGGGATAGACAGCCGCGCTGCGGGCGAGGAAGCTCAGCGGCGTCAGCGGCACGTAATTCGCCGGCGTCTTGTCCAATCCGATGCTGTATTGACCTTGGTCTGGAGTTTGGGCTGCGCTCATCGGCTTTGTCCCGTCAGTAAAATTGAACCTACAAGAACCCGATCGAAATCCACGGAAAGATCGCCACAATAATGAGTCCGACCATCAGCGCCAGCAGATAGCCCCAGATCGGCCTGATCCCTTCGGCCGGATCGACGCGTCCGATGGCGCAGGCGGCATAATAGCCCACTCCGAACGGCGGCGCGAATAGCCCGATACCCATCGCCAGAATAACGATCATGGCATAGTGAACCTCGTGCACCCCGACCGCACGCGCGATCGGAAACAACAGCGGCCCGAACAGCACGATCGCCGGGATGCCCTCGAGCACGCTGCCGAGGATAACGAAGGCCACGATCGACACCGCGATGAAGGTCGCCGAACCGCCGGGCAGGCCGGTCATGGCCGCCGCCAGCGTCCGCGAGAAGCCGGACTGGGTCAGGCCCCAGGCCATTCCGGTGGCGCAACCGATGATCAGCAGGATGGCGCCCGACAGGCACGCGGTCTCGACCAACATCGGCATGATCCGCCGCCAGTCGAAATTGCGGTAGATCAACAGCCCGTAGATCAGGTAGCCAACGACGAAGGCGTAGACGATCCCGATGGTGGAGACCTCGGTCGCGGTCGCGATGCCCTCGACCACGGCGTAGCGGATTACAAAAGGCAGCGCCACGGCGGGCAGGGCGATGATGAACGCACGGACGATCTCGCCGCCGCTGGCCCTGGCGACATGTGTCAGGTCCTCGTCGCGGTAGCGCCACCACACCAGCGCCGACAGGGTGATCGCCAGCACCACGCCCGGCAGCAGGCCGCCGGTGAACAGCGCCGCAATCGATACGCCGGTGACCGAGCCGATCGTGATCAGCACCAGACTGGGCGGGATGGTTTCGGTCTGGGCGCCGGTGGCCGAGAGCAGGGCGACCAGATCGCCCGGCTTGGCGCCCCGCGCCTTCATTTCCGGAAACAGCACCGGGGCAACGGCAGCCATGTCGGCGGCCTTGGAGCCGGAGATGCCCGAAACCAGATACATCGCGCCGACCAGCACGTAATGCAGCCCGCCCCGGACATGCCCCAGCAGGCTCGCCAGGAACGCCACCATGGCGCGCGCCATGCCGGTCATCTCGATCAGCAACCCCAGAAACACGAACAGCGGCACCGACAGCAGGATGAGGTGGCTCATGCCCTCGTCCATGCGGCCGACCAGCACCATCAGTGGCGTATTGGTCGTCAGCGCGAGATAGCCATAGGTCGCCAGCCCAAAGCCGAACGCAATGGGAACGCCCGCGAACACGCAGAAGCCGGCCACGCCGACGAAGAAGATGATCAGGTTGAGATTGCCCAGCGGCTTTAGCGAGCCCTTCAGCAGCCAGAAGGCCGCGATGACAAGCGCAACGGACAGGATGGCCGCGCATACGGTACGGACGTTGCCCGCCCGCATCAGCCGCAGCAACGCAAACAGCGCCATCAGAGCGATGCCGACCGGTAGCGCCGCCGCCCGCCAGATATTGGTGACCTGCAGTGCCGGCGTGGTGATGTAACTTTCCTCGTAGGCATATTCAAAGGCCGGCCAGGCGATCATCAGAAGGAACGCCAGCGCGGCCGAAGTCGCTACCACATCGAGATAGGCGCGCAGCGCAGGCTTGGCGCTCGCGACCACTGCCGTCATCCGCATGTGCTCGGCTCGCCGGAACGCCACGGCAGCCCCCAGCATCGCCAGCCACAGGAACAGCATCGAGGCCAGTTCGTCCGACCAGATCAACGGCCGGTGCATCCCGTAGCGCGCCACCACGCCCGCGAACAGGATGACGATCTCGGCGACGACCAGGAGCGCTGCCGGGATCTCAACCAGCATCCCAAGGAAGTTTTCAGTGGACGCGAGCAGGGAACGGCGGCGAGGGGGCTCTGCCACCTCGCCGGTCACGTTCTCGGTCAGTTCGGCATGAGCCATCGCAGCGCCCTGCACCACAGCATGAACAAAAGACAGGATAAGGGTCTGAGACCCCTATCCGGCTACGACAGCTTGCCGACGGACTTTTCCAGCAGCTCCCAAGCCTGTTCGCCGTATTTGCCCTTCCATTCCGCATAGAAGCCGGCCGAGCGAAGTTTGTCTCGGAACGGCGTCACGTTGGGCTGGTTGAAGACAAGGCCTTTGCCGGCCAATTCCTGCTGCAGTCCGGCATTGAGCTTGGCGACGTCTTCGCGTTCCTTGACGCCCGCGGCGTTGATGTTTTTGGTGACGATGGTCCGGACATCCTCCGGGAGTTTTTCCCACGCGCGGCGGTTGGCCAGGAACCAGAAGCCGTCCCACATGTGGTTGGTCAGCGAACAGAATTTCTGAACTTCGTAGAGTTTGGCGGTCGAGATGATCGCCAGCGGATTTTCCTGGCCCTCGACGATCTTGGTCTGCAGCGCGGAATAGACCTCGCTGAAATTGATCGAGGCGGGCGCCGCATCGAACGCCTTGAACATCGAGGTCCACAGCGGCGAAACCGGCACCCGGATCTTGAAGCCCTTGAGGTCCTCAGGCCCGTTGATCGGCTTGCTCGACGACGTGGTCTGGCGGAACCCGTTGTCCCAGATCTTGTCCATGACCACGAGGTTGGCCTTGGTGATCTCGCCGCGGACATAGGCGCCCAGCCCGCCATCCATGGCCTTCCAGACCGTGTCGTAATCCGGGAAAGCGAAGCCGATGCCACTGATGGACGCCGCCGGCACCAGCGTCGCCAGGATCAGGCCTGACAGCGTGAAGAATTCGACGCCGCCGGATCTGATCTGGCTCAACATGTCGGTGTCGGAACCGAGCTGGTTGTTCGGGAAAATCTGCAGGTCGAACCGGCCATTGGTCTCGGCCTTGATCGCCGCCGCCATCTCCTTGGCGCGGGCGTTCAGCGGATGGCCGTCCGGGAGGTTGTTGGCATATTTGTAGGTGAATTCGGCGGTCTGGGCACGCGCCACAAACGGCGCGCCGATGCCACCCAGCACCGCTGACGCAGCGGATGCCTTGAGAAGCGTGCGTCGTGAAAAGCTCATCTGGTTTCTCCCTTGAGGGTTGTTGTTCTTGAGACCCAATCCTATGCGGACCGGATGCTGCGAGCGATCTCGCCGGGCGGCTTATTGCAGCGTCCGCCGGCCGCGGCAATATCGGTTTTCGGGACACAGCCGCGAGCAGTCATGCGTTGGCTTTTGCGAGATGTTTGGGGCCGGCAGTCTGGATCGAAAAACCGGATCAATCTGACCTGGCTTGGAAGGAATTCACACTAAATATCTGATCTAATTGTAGATATAAATATTCCATAATATACCTTATGCGAATCTCGGATATTGGCAACAGCCACGAGGCGGCACGGCTACGCCCGCTCGAAGCCCGATCCTACCGCCCCTTGAACCGCGGCTTGCGCCGCTCCAGGAACGCAGCGACACCTTCCTTGTGATCCTCGCTCAGGCTCGCCAGCGCGAACTGGTCGACGTCCATATGGCTGGTGAGATCGTCGAGCGCGTGCGTGAGCCGGTTGACCGTCAGCTTGGTCATGGCGACCGACAGCGGTGGCTGGGCCGCGACCTTGCCGGCGAGCGCCATGGCGGCGTCGAATGCTTTGCCGGGATCGGCGACCTCCTCGACCAGCCGCCATTCATGAGCCTCGGCCGCCGTGATGCGGTGGTCGGCCAGGATCACGGCCTGCTTGGTCCGCGCCGGTCCCATCAGGTGCAGCATGCGCGGCACGCTCTGCCAGCTCATGTTCATGCCGAGCCCAACCTCGGGCACGCGCAAATGGGCATCACGGGCCATGACCCGGAAATCCAGCGCCACCGCCAGCGCGACGCCGCCGCCGACACAGAAGCCTTCGATAGCGCCGATCGTGATCTGTTCCATGTCCTGCCAGGCCCGCGTCAGGCGCGGCCCGAGCTTCAGGTGGCGGCGCAGGGTGCCGAGGTCCATGGTTTTCCGCGCCCGGCCCTCGGGGTCCTTGAGATCGAAGCCGGCCGTGAATGCCTTGGCGGCGCCGGTCAGCACCACGACCGAGGTCGCGCCGTCATCCTCAAAGCTGCGGGCGGCATCGGTAAGCTGGCGCATCGCCTCCGGCGACATTGCGTTGATGCCATCGCCGCGGTCGAAGCGGACGACGGCGATACGGCCATCGGGCCCAAGGCCTCTTTCAATGGTGACAAACCCGGTCAAGCGGCGTCTCCCTACCCGTGATTTTTGAGAACCTTAGCGCAGAAGTCCGCGGTCGGCCCGCACGCTGTTTGCATGCCGGCCCCTCCCGCCCGGCGGTGCAACCGGCCGTGTGGAGGCTCACAAATGGCCCGTACGCTGGTGGTCGGGTTTGCCTCCCGGGACCGGAAAGCGGATCGTGGTGCCAAGCGTGATCCAGTTGGCGTTTTCGCCCGATATATTGTGGCCGTAGATCAGGTCGACCGAGAATATGTCGTTGGGCCGGTAGCGAATGCCGGTCTGGAATCGCGGCCGGACCGCGCTCGGCTCGTCCGACTGGCCGGCCTGGCCAAACGCTTCGATGGTCCACTGCAACGTGTCCGAGAGCTTCCAGTCAAAGCCGGCGCCGTAGATCAGGTAATGCCGGTCGGCCATGCGGTCCCACATCCAGCCGCCGTTGAGATTGATCCGCATCGTCTCGGACAGCCTGTAGGTCACCGGCACGACCGCGAACGCGGTGAGGTTATCTCCGGTCAACGCGTCGAACGATCCGCCTGCATAAAACGACAGGCCGAACCGTCCCACTCCGGTCGGAATGAAGTTCCACTTGGCCTTGGGCGCGAGGCTGGTGCTCCAGTCGCCGTCGCTGCGCGACCGGACCGTCTGCATGCTTAATTCCACCGGCCTGAAAATATTCACCGCGCAGGATGGATTGGCCACGGCTGTAAAATCCGTATTGGTCGCCGCCTGCAGCCAGCTCTCGACCTTGCAGGAGCCGACCTCGGCGATGTCGGCGGCATCGACCGCATAGGCGCCGTTGGCAGCGCGCGCATCGCCGGCCGGAAACCAAATCGGAAGCCAAGCCGAAATGGCCGCTGCCGCCGCGATTGCGATGCGCCCTGCCCCAATCCCCATGGCCAAATGCTAGCAGAGTCTTCGCCTCGACATAGCCCGGATTTTGCGACTATCTTGGCCGCATGACAGGCCATGACCACGATCATCACGACCATCATCACCACCACGATCACGACCATTCGGAATTGTCGGAGACCGAGCTGCGGGTGCGGGCTCTGGAATCGATCCTGACCGAAAAGGGCTATGTCGATCCGGCCTCGCTCGACCTCCTGATCGACCTGTATGAAAAGAAGATCGGCCCGCGCAACGGCATCCGCGTGGTCGCAAAAGCCTGGAGCGATCCGGCCTATCACGCGCGGCTGATGAAGGATGCGACGGCGGCAATCGCCGAGCTCGACTATAGCGGGCGGCAAGGCGAGCACATGGTGGTGGTCGAGAACACGCCCGAACAGCACAACATGGTCGTGTGCACGCTGTGCTCCTGCTATCCGCATCCGGTGCTCGGGCTGCCGCCGGTGTGGTACAAATCCGCGCCCTACCGCTCCCGCGCCGTCTCCGATCCGCGCGGCGTGTTGCAGGATTTTGGCGTCGCCCTGCCCGAGACGACAAGGATCCGCGTCTGGGATTCCACCGCCGAAATCCGCTACCTCGTGCTGCCGATGCGGCCCAAAGGCACGGACGGCTGGAGCGCCGAGCAGCTGGCCGAACTCGTCACCCGCGACAGCATGATCGGCACCGGATTGCCGAAACAGCCTGGCGAGACCGCCTGATGGACGGCGCGCACGATATGGGCGGCGCCAAAGGCTTTGGCCCCGTCGTGCCCGAGCCGAACGAGCCGGTGTTTCATGGCGAATGGGAGCGCCGCGCCTTTGCGCTGACGGTCGCGATGTCACGTCCCGGCGGCTGGAACATCGACATGTCGCGCTTTGCGCGCGAGAACCGTCCGCCCGAGGATTACCTCAGCAAGAGCTATTTCCAGATCTGGCTCGCCGGTCTGGAAACGTTGATGATCGAACGCGGACTGGTGACATCAGAGGAAATCGAGGCCGGCAAGGTGCTCTCGCCGCCCAAGCCCGACGTAAAGACCCTGCCCCCGCAAGACGTCGTGCCGACGATCCGGCGTGGCGCGTCGACCGAACGGACGGCAACGTCGCCTGCGCTGTTCGCGGTCGGCGAAACGGTGCGGATGAAAGAGATTCATCCGCAGACGCACACGCGGCTGCCGCAATATGTCCGCGGGCATCTCGGCACGATCGAGCTCAATCACGGGTGCCACGTGTTCGCCGATCTCAATTCGCTCGGCGTCGGCGAGAGCCCGCAATGGCTCTATACGGTGCGGTTCGACGGACCTGAATTGTGGGGCAAGGACACCGATCCGACGCTCAGCATATCCGTCGACGCCTGGGAATCCTACCTGGAGCGCGTGTGATGAACTTGACCCCGCAACAGGCGATGCGGGCGGCGGTTGCCGTCCCCGGCGTGCCCCGCGACGAGGATGGCCCGGTGTTTCGGGAGCCCTGGGAAGCCCGCGCCTTTGCCATGGCGCTGGCACTGCACGAAGTCGGGGTTTTCACCTGGAAGGAATGGGCGGAGACACTCGGCGCAGAGATCAAGCGCGCCCAGGCCGCCGGCGATCCCGATACGGGCGAGACCTATTACCAGCACTGGCTGGCGACGCTGGAGACGCTGGTCGCCGCCAAGGGCGTCACGACGTCGGATGTCCTGCACCGCTATCGGGATGCCTGGGATCACGCCGCCGACCGTACCCCGCACGGTGCGCCGATCGAGCTGACGCCGGGCGATTTCGGCTAGGCTCACGTACGCGCCCTTTGAGGCCCGTTGTTTCCAACGTGTCGATCGCCCGCGATTGGCCGCCGGTGCCTGAACCATCCAATCAATGGATCATTCGATCCAATAATTAATCTGCCGCGGCATCGGTCCCTGTTTACTTCGCCAATCCGGACTGCATAGTCTGTTCACGAAAATAAGGCTGTCGGCCAACGATGCCGGCAGCGACAAATAAAACATCGAGGGAGGACAATCATGAAGCGCAGAGATTTTCTCGGAGCTGGAGCCGCGACGTTTGCGTTGGCTGCGACGGGCGGCATCGGCGGTGCGGGACGCGCGTTCGCCCAGACCAAGATGGTCATCAGAGCATCGGACGTTCATCCGCTCGGCTACCCGACGGTCGAGGCCGTGGTGCGCATGGGCAAGAAGCTGGAAACCGCCACCGACGGCCGCCTTAGCATTCAGATGTTCCCGTCGATGCAGCTTGGCGGCGAAAAGGAGATGATCGAGCAGGCTCAGCTCGGCGCGCTGCAGATGGCCCGGATTTCCGTCGGCGCCGTCGGCCCGGTCGTGGACGACGTCAACGTCTTCAACATGCCGTTCGTGTTTCGCGATTCCAAGCACATGGAAGCGGTGATCGATGGCGAGATCGGCGACGAGCTGCTGGCGAAGATTTCGGCGAATGAGAAGACCAATCTGATCGCGCTGTGCTGGATGAATGCGGGCTCGCGCAACATCTACAACAGCAAGCGGCCGATCAAGACGATGGCGGATTTGAAGGGCCTCAAGGTCCGCATGATGGGTAACCCGCTGTTCGTCGATACGATGAACGCGCTTGGCGGCAACGGCGTCGCCCTGGGCTTCGACCAGGTCTTCAGCTCGATGCAGACCGGCGTCATCGACGGCGCGGAGAACAACCCGCCCTCCTTCATCGCCCAGAACCACAATCAGGTCGCAAAATACTTCACCATGACCGAGCATCTGATCATTCCCGAACTGCTCGTCTTCTCGAAGATCTCGTGGCAGAAACTGACGCCGGCCGATCAGGCGCTGATCAAGAAACTGTCGAAGGAATGCCAGGCCGAACAGCGCGTGCTGTGGCACGAGGCGGAGAAAGTCGCGATCGACAAGATGAAGGCCGCCGGCACCGAGATGATCATGGACGTCGACAAGAAGCCGTGGCGCGAGGCGGTCAAGCCGGTGTGGGACAAATACGGCGCCAAATATGCCGAGATGGTCAAGCGCATCGACGCCGTGAAGTAGGCCCGGCGGATGAGTACGCAGACTGGAGTGGCCGGCGATCCCGGAGCCGGACTGTTCCGCAGTGCCATGAACGCAGTCTACTGGACCGGCGCCGTGATCGCGTGTGCGGCGCTCGTCCTGGTCTCGGCGATCATTCCCTGGGCGGTTTACACCCGCTACGTTCTCAACAGCGCCTCGTCCTGGCCTGAGCCGCTGGCCGTCTTGCTGACGGTTGGCATCACCTTCATCGGCGCCGCGAATTGCTATCGCCAGCGCATCCACATGAACATGACCGTGGGCACCGATCTTCTGCCCCCTCGCCTGCGCGGGGCAGCAGCCGTGATCAGCGAACTGCTGATGGGGGCCGTGGCGGTTTTCATGATGGTGTGGGGCATGAAGCTCGCTCTGGCGACTTGGGGAAATTCAGTCGATGAGTTTCCCTGGCTTTCCGTCGGCATCACTTACCTGCCGATCCCGATCAGCGGCGCGATGATGCTGCTGTTCGTGATCGAACGGCTGACCATCGGGCCTCCGCCGTCAAGCGGCGGCGATCCCCACGTCCCTATCGAATAACGTTTCTCTTCCAGCACGGACGTCCGATGGATATCGCAGTTCTCCTTCTCAGCATGTGTGTGTTCTTCGCCATCGGCATGCCGATCGCCTATGCCATGGCGCTGTCCGCGCTGGTCGGCGCGCTGTGGATCGACCTTCCGGTCGCCGCGATCATGCAGCAACTGTCTAGCGGTGTCGGCAAGGTGTCGATGCTGACCATTCCGTTTTTTGTCCTGGCCGGCGCGATCATGGCCGAGGGCGGCATGGCGCGACGGTTGGTGGACTTTGCCGCCGTCATCGTCGGTTTCACGCGTATTCGCGGCGGACTGTCGCAAGTCAATATTCTTGCAACGACGATCATGAGCGGCATCTCCGGCTCTTCCGTCGCAGATACGTCCGCGATCGGCTCGGTCATGATCCCGCAGATGGCCAAAAAGGGTTACCCGCGGGTCTTCGCAACGAACGTCACCATCAGCGCCTCGCTGCAGGCCATCGTCGTGCCGCCGAGCCACAACGCCGTGATCTATTCGCTGGCGACCGGCGGGGTCGTCTCGATCACGAGCCTGTTCCTGGCGGGAATCCTGCCCGGCCTGCTGCTGGGCTTCTCGCTGATGCTGTTGTGCTTGTTCTACGCCTATCGCGACAAGCATCCGAAGGGCGAGCCGGTGCCGATCCGACAGGCCGCCAAAATGCTGGTCGAAGCCCTCTGGGGCATCGTGACGCTTGTGATCGTGCTCGGCGGCATCCTCACGGGCGTCTTTACGCCGATCGAGGCCGGCGCGGTGGCCTGCGTCTGGGCGTTCTTCGTCACCATGTTCATCTACCGCGACTACAAATGGTCGGAACTGCCGCAGCTGGCCTACCGGACGCTGCAGACCGTGGCCATGGTGCTGACGCTGGTCGCCACCGCATCCTGCTTCGGCTACATCGCCGCCGTGATGCAGATGCCCGCCAAGATGACGGAATTCTTCGTCGCCATTTCAGCCAATAAATACGTGCTGCTGATGTGGCTCAACATCATGCTGCTGGTGCTGGGCACGGCGCTCGATCTCGCGCCGCTGTTGCTGATCTGCACACCGATCCTGCTGCCGGTGGTCAAGAGCTTCGGCATCGATCCCGTGCATTTCGGCATCGTCATGCTGCTCAATCTGGGCATCGGCCTGTTGACGCCGCCGGTGGGTACAACGTTGTTCGTCGGTTGCGCGATCGGCAAGGTGTCGGTCGACGACATCATGCGCGAGATCTGGCCGTTCTATTACGTGATGTTCGCGGTGCTGATGATCGTGACCTACATCCCCGCCGTGTCGCTGTGGTTGCCGCACTCGTTCGGATTTCACTAGCTAAAGCGTTTTCGAGCGAAAGCCTGCCCCGGACTTGATCCGGGGTGGACACCGGTTCGCGTTAAGAAAATGCGTCAAGACAAATAACTAGGTAGCCGCATATTCGCGCCAGCCCTTGGCGCGTAAGGCGCAGGCCGGGCATTCGCCGCAGCCATAGCCCCAATCGTGCTGGTCGCCCCGCTCGCCGAGATAACAGGTGTGGGAATGTTCGCGGATCAGGTCGACCAGCCCTGCCCCGCCGAGATCATGTGCAAGCTTCCAGGTCGAGGCCTTGTCCAGCCACATCAGCGGTGTGTGCAGTTCGAATTGTCTGGCCATGCCGAGATTGAGCGCGGATTGCAGCGCCTTGATGGTCTCGTCACGGCAATCCGGATAGCCGGAATAATCCGTCTCGCACATGCCGCCGATGATGTGGCGGATGCCGCGCCGGTACGCCAGCGCCGCGGCAAACGTCAAAAACACCAGATTGCGGCCGGGCACGAACGTATTGGGCAGCCCGTCCTCGCCCATCGCGATGGCGACATCGCGCGTCAACGCGGTGTCGGAAATCTCCGCCAGCGTCGGAATCTCCAGCGTATGGCTCTCCCCGAGCCTCGCGGCCCAATCCGGCTGCAATGATTTGATGCCCGATAGCAGACGATCCCGGCACCCAAGCTCAATTGCGTGGCGCTGGCCGTAGCTGAATCCCAACATTTCCACGCGCGCGAAGCGCTGCAGGGCCCAGGCCAGGCAGGTGGTGGAATCCTGTCCGCCGGAAAACAGCACCAGCGCGGTTTCGGATTGGAACGGATCGCTCATGGAGCCCCATTACCATTCCCGGGCGCGCAGGCCAATCGGTGGAAATCAATCCGGTTTCGGCGCGTTCCGCTGGGATCGGTTCGCCGCTTGCGGCATAAAGCCAAGGTCTGTCCTTTCCCCGGCGTCGGTAAACCCATGACCCCTTCCCGCGATATTTCCCGGCTGCTCGAAATCATGGCGGCGCTGCGCACGCCGGTCACCGGTTGCCCGTGGGATCTCGAACAGAATTTTGCGACGATTGCGCCCTACACCATCGAAGAGGCCTATGAGGTCGTCGACGCCATCACCCGCGGCGATCTCGATGATCTCCGTGAGGAACTCGGCGATCTCCTGCTGCAGGTCGTCTATCATGCGCGTATGGCCGAAGAACAGAACGCCTTTGCTTTCGGCGACGTAGTCGAGGCGATCACGAAAAAGATGATCCGGCGGCACCCGCACGTCTTCGCCGACAAGGACGGCAACATCCAGCCGGCCGGCGTCAAGAGCGCCTGGGAGCGCATCAAGGCCGAGGAGAAGGCCGAACGTGCCGCGCGCCGGCCGCCGGAGCCGGCCGGACCCAAATCGTTGCTATCGAGCATCAAGGCCGGTCAGCCCGCGCTGACGCGCGCGATGGAATTGCAGCGCAAGGCCTCGACCGTCGGCTTCGACTGGAACGATCCTCGGGCCGTGCTGCATAAAATCCGCGAAGAGGCCGACGAGATCGAGGCCGCGCTCGACAAGGGCGATACCGAGGAGCTCGCAAGCGAAACCGGCGACCTCCTGTTCGCCCTGGTCAATCTGGCGCGGCATGTCGGCGCCGATCCCGAAGCCGCGCTGCGCGGCACCAACGCGAAATTCGAGCGCCGCTTTGCCTACATCGAGCGCGCGTTGACGGCCAAGGGCCGCTCGCTCGATAACGCCTCGCTCGCCGAGATGGACGCATTGTGGAATGAGGCCAAGGGCGAGGAGCGGCCGGCGGAGCCGACAACGGTAGCGAAGGCTTGAACCTGCATCAGCTGGCCGATACCGTCCCGCGATATTGTCTCAATTGAGGGGCCATGCCTTTGAGCGGTTTGGTGAGCCAACTGCTTCCTTTCGTGGCGGCCGCCAGCCTTGGCCTTCTCGCTGGTGCATTGCTGGCCGAAGACCGGCTGCTGCTGCCTTACTGGCGCACGCTGTCTGCGGACACGTTCTACGCGCTACATCCAAGCTATGGGCCGCGCCTGTACCGCTTCTTTGCGCCGTTGACAACGGCTGCGCCAATGGCCGCTGTGCTGGCTGCGATACAGATCGTGCTGCAATCCGAGGGGTTTGGGCCGCGCACCACCGCGGCGATCACCGCAGCCGTTCTGGCGTGGAGTCTGGTCGCGATCTATTTGGTTTATTTCAGGTCGGCGAACGATGCCTTTGCACGGCACGCGGTGTCGCCTGAGGATTTGCCGGCCGTACTGGCGCGCTGGGCCGGCTGGCATCGGGCGCGTGTGCTGATCTGCCTGGCAGCGTTCGCCCTGTCGCTTGTTGCCCTCGCGGCCTAGGCCGCGTGGGGCACGGCCCCGAACCGAGACACCACGATATCGCGCTTGGTCTCGTCTACCCGCACCGTCATGTCGAACCGCTCGCCGTGAAGCTCCTTGGTGAGCACTTCGGCGTTACGATGCAGCCAGCTGATGCCGGCGCCATCGGAGGCGTCGATCGAAAGATCGAGCGTCATGCGGAAGGCGGCGAGCCGATCCTCGATCGCGGTTAGCAGAGCTTCGATCCCCTCGCCGGTCTCGGCGGAAACCAGAAAGCACGGCCGCTCCGGCGGTCGGCGCGCGGCGATGTTGCGCAGATTGTCGCGCTCTTCGGGATCGAAGCGATCGATCTTGTTCCAGACTTCGAGGATGCGCGCGCCAGCTTCCGGATCGATCCCCAGTTGGCGCAGCACGGCGTCGACGTCGCGCTCCTGAGCTTCCGCGTCCTCATGCGAGATGTCGCGGACGTGCAGGATGATATCCGCTTCGAGCACCTCTTCCAGCGTCGCGCGAAACGCCGCAACCAGTTGCGTCGGCAGGTTGGAGATGAATCCCACGGTGTCCGACAGCATCGCCTTGCCGCCATGCGGCAGGGTCAGCGCGCGCAATGTAGGATCCAACGTAGCAAAGAGCATGTCGGCGGCCTGCACGTCGGCACGCGTCAGGCGGTTGAACAGCGTCGATTTGCCGGCGTTGGTGTAGCCGACCAGTGCGACGACGCGATACGGCACCCGCTGCCGGCCGGCACGATGCAGCCGTCGCGTCGCCTGCACCTTCTTGATTTCGTTCTCAAGGCGCGTGATGCGGTCGCCGATCAGGCGGCGGTCGGCCTCGATCTGGGTCTCGCCGGGGCCGCCCATGAATCCGAAGCCGCCGCGCTGGCGCTCCAGATGGGTCCATGATCGCACCAGCCGGCTGCGCTGATAATTCAAATGCGCAAGCTCGACCTGCAGCGAGCCTTCCTTGGTCTTGGCGCGACGGCCGAAGATTTCCAGAATCAATCCGGTACGGTCGAGCACCTTGGTGTCCCAGGCCTTCTCGAGATTGCGCTGCTGGATCGGCGACAACGCGCAGTCCATCACCACGAGTTCGATGTCATGGCCTTTGATGAGGCCGAGGATCTCCTCGACCTTGCCCTTGCCGAGATAGGTCGCGGGCCTGATCTGGCTGATCGGAGCGATCAGGGAATCGGCGACCGCCAGGTCGATGGCGCGCGCCAGACCTGCGGCCTCCTCCAGCCGCGCCTCGGAATCGCGCACAGCCTCGTTCGCCTGCGCATCGGCGTCGCCGCGGCGCATACGCAAATAAGGACCGATGACGATCACCCGCCCGGTCTGTCTGCCCCCCGCCGACCGCGGACGGTCGGCGCCCCCTTCACGATTGAGGGGTTCCAATCAGGTCACTCTCAAGCCGGAGCATCCTCACCGCCTTCGAACAACTGGATCGGAGCGCCCGGCATGATGGTCGAGATCGCGTGCTTGTATACAAGCTGCGAGTGACCGTCGCGCCGAAGCAGCAGGCAGAAATTGTCGAACCAGGTGACAATCCCCTGCAGCTTTACTCCGTTGACCAGAAAGATCGTTAGTGGCGTTTTGGTTTTGCGAACGTGATTTAGGAAGGTGTCTTGTAGGTTTTGTGCGCGGTCTGCCGCCATTGTTTTTGTCCCGCCGTCTTGTGCTTCTTTTTATTTAACCGGTTGTTGCTCTCTCACGGAGCCTGCCCCGGTCGCCGGCTTCCCCTGAGATCCCCCTCTGGTCGGCTCGGCGGAATGATTAGAAGGCAGGCGCGCTTTTTAGGCAAGCCAGTTCGCGCGTCACCCCCGCGGAACCCAGTGACCATTCTCCGTAAAACTCCGGAAAGAGACGAATATTCTCAAGCAAGTGCATGGATCGGCGCGGCCGCCGGCCGGATGCCGATCGGCATAAACTTCAACCAACCCCGAGCGCTTTGAGCTTGCGATGCAGGGCCGAGCGCTCCATGCCGACGAATTCCGCTGTGCGAGAGATGTTGCCCGAGAACCGGCTGATCTGGGCAATCAGATAATCGCGCTCGAACACTTCGCGCGCTTCGCGCAGCGGCAAGCCCATGATGTGCTCGCCATTGTTGCTGGTCGGCATGGCCGGCACCATCGAGCCGACGTCCTGCGGCAGCATGTCGGCAGTGACGATCGCTTCCGGCCCGCCGCCGGCCAGAATCATCACCCGCTCGACGTTGTTGCGGAGCTGGCGGACGTTGCCGGGCCAGACATGCGACTGCAATACCGCCATCGCATCCTGGCCAATCTGGCGTTTCGGCAAGCCGGTCGCGATCGAAATCTGATCCATGAAGTAGTCGATCAGTTCGGGAATATCTTCGCGGCGTTCCGACAGCGGGGGCACCCGGATCGGCACCACCGATAGCCGGTGATAAAGGTCCTCGCGGAATCGCCCTTCGGCGATCTCCTCTTCCAGATTGCGCGCGGTCGAGGAGACGATGCGGACGTCGACATGGACCTTGGCGGTGCCGCCCGAACGCTGGAAGGTCTGATCGACCAGCACGCGCAGGATCTTGTTCTGGGTTTCGCGCGGCATGTCGGCGATTTCGTCGATGAACAGCGTGCCGCCATGAGCCTCTTCGAGCGCGCCAGCCTTGCGCGCCTGTTCGCCATTGGTCTGCTCAACCCCGAACATTTCGACTTCCATCCGCTCCGGCGTGATCGCCGCTGCGTTGATGACGACGAACGGCCCTTCGGCGCGGCTCGAGGCGTGATGCAGTGTCCGCGCCGCCAGCTCCTTGCCTGAACCAGGAGGGCCGACGATCAGGATGCGGCTGTTGGCCTTGGCGGCCCGGTCGACGGTCTGGCGCAGCTGGTTCATGCAGGCCGAGCGCCCGGTCAGAACGCTAGCAGCCGGAGCCAGTTGCTTGAGTTCTTTTACCTCGCGCTTGAGGCGCGAGGTTTCCAGCGCCCGCGTCGCCACCAGGATCAGGCGGTCCGATTTGAAGGGCTTTTCGATGAAGTCATAGGCGCCGCGCTTGATGGCGGCGACCGCGGTCTCGATGTTGCCGTGGCCGGAGATCATCACCACCGGCACGTCGGCGTGATCCTTCTTGATTTGCTCGAGCAATTGCAGGCCGTCGAGCTTGGAGCCCTGCAGCCAGATGTCGAGAAACACCAGGTGGGGGCGGCGGTTGGCGATCTCGGCAAGCGCCGAATCGCTGTCACGCGCGGTCCGGGTGCTGAAACCCTCATCGTCCAGAATGCCCGCAACAAGGTCCCGGATATCTGCTTCGTCGTCGACAATCAGAATGTCACTGGCCATGGGTTACACCTGTCTTGTCAGTTGCCTGTTGCGGCTTTGATTTTTGGTTCATCATTAGTCGCGTTTGCCGCCTCATTGGTTTCGGAAGCCGGCGCTTTTGTTTCGTCGCCCTGCCCTTTTACGGCCGCAGCCGGTTCTTTCGATTCGGCCTTCGGCGCCTGGCCGGAGACGGCAAAGCGGAGCCGCATCCAGGCCCCGCGCTGCCCCGGCCGAAAGTCAGACGCATCCTTGAGCTCGATGCGGCCGCCATGGTCCTCCAGCACCCGCCCGACGATCGCGAGCCCAAGGCCGGTGCCCTTCTGCCGCGTCGTCACGTAAGGCTCTAGCAGGCGCGAACGCGCGGTCTTCGGCAGGCCGATACCGTTGTCTATCACGTCGATCACGATGTCGTCGTTCTCTTGCGCGGCGACGACATCGATACGACCCTTGCCAAGCTCGTCCGGCGGAACCTGCTCGATTGCTTCGGTCGCGTTCTTGATGATGTTGGTCAAAGCCTGCGAAATCAGCCGGCGGTCGAACTGCGCCCGGATCGGGTCTTGCTTGATTTCGGTCTCGATATCGAGGTCGGGATGCCCGACCTTCATCAGGAATACCGCCTGCCGTACGGTATCGGCGACGTCCTCGCCTTCCATTACCGGCTTCGGCATCCGCGCAAAGCGGGAGAACTCGTCGACCATCCGCCTGATGTCGTCGACCTGGCGCACGATGGTGTCGGTGCATTGCTCGAAGATGCCCTTGTCCTCGATAATGACCTTGCCGAACTTGCGTCGGATACGTTCGGCCGAAAGCTGGATCGGCGTCAGCGGATTCTTGATTTCGTGGGCGATGCGGCGCGCCACGTCGCCCCAGGCCGAGGTGCGCTGCGCGGAAACCAGATCCGTGATGTCATCGAGCGTGATGATGTAACTGTCGCGCGATTGCCCAGTCTGTTCGGCGCTGACGCGGACCGACAGATTGCTCTCATGGCCGTCGCGGGTGATGGTGATCTGGCCCTGCACCAGCTTCTGCGTACCCTCGCGCGCGGTCTTCATCATGTCGTCGAGTTCGGGCAGCACGTCCGACAGCGGATGATCGAGCGTTTCTGATTCCACGTGACCGATGAGTTTTTCCGCCGAACGGTTCAGGATACCGACGCTGCCGGAGGCATCGACGCCGATGATGCCCGCGCTGGCCGAGGACAGCACCGCTTCGATGAAACGGCGGCGGCTGTCGATCAGGTCGCTGGCGCTGACCAGTTCGTCGCGCTGGGTGCGCAGTTCCTGGGTCATCTTGTTGAAGGTCTCGCCCAATTGGGCCAGATCGCCTTCCGATTTATGGACGGGTACCTGGACATGCAGATCGCCGGTGGAGACGATGTTGGCGGCGCTCATCAAATTACGGATCGGCGCCACCAGCCAGTTGGCAAAGTTCAACCCGATCAGCACTGACGCCATCAGGATCGTAAGCGCGATCACTGCGAACATCAGCGCGAAAGCGACCTGAATGCCGAGCCGGCGTGCTTCGATCTGGGCATATTCGGCGACGCTGGCTTGGGTCTGCCGCAACTGGCCAACCACCCGTGCATCGAGCAGGCGCGCGACGTAGAGAAAGGTATCGTCGAAGGCCCGCAGGCGGACCACCGCTGCGACGTAATTCTCCTCCGGGAAAACCGAAATCTCGGGTTTGTCCTCGCCGACATTGTCGAGCAATTCCTTTGGCGGCGTCGCAAAGGCTTGCCTGATGCCGGTTTGCGCCGACACCACGACGTTGCCTTCCTTGTCGAGCAGCATCGTGCCCGGCAAGTTGCGCTTGGAGGCACTCGCCGTCAGCAATTCCAGAAACGTACGCCGGTCCTGGACGAACAACGGCCACGCGTTGGCGATATCATTGGCCATGCCCAGGATGTCACCATTGATGAGCTGCGCGTGCTCGTACGTGTAGGCCCGCGCGATGATCAGCGAATTCTGGATCACCTCCCGCGTCGGGCCCGAGAATAGCCGGTCGAGGCCGCGATCGATGGTGATGTTGGCCACGATCGCCACCAGCACCGCCGGCAGCACGGCAATCACCGAGAAAAGACCCACGATCTGGACGTGCAGCCTTGCCGCCGCCTTGCCACGGCGCCGCGCCTGCACCACCAGCCAGACTTCGCGGATGATGATGGCAACCAGCAGCAGGATGGTCGCGGCATTGATCAACAGGAAGGAGTAGACGACGTTGCGCGAAGGTTCGATCGGCGTCAGGCCGCTGAGCACGACAAAGGTCAGGAACGCCGACAGCAGCGCGATCCCGACGGCAAACGGCGCCACCCATTTCCGCAGGATTCCTCCTGTGGATTGGGCAAGCGACGGGTCAAACGTAGGCGCCGAGGTCTCTGCGGTGGTCATTCCGGCAATCGGTGAGCTGAAAGGCTTTGTGTCCGCCTGCCGCGGACTGATGCATTCATATCACAATGTTGCCAAATTGCGACAATTCCGCGGCGCGCCCCGCCGCGAAAGCGTTCGATACCAGGATTTCGACGAGATCTAACCGGCTAGCCCCCGCTGCGGTAGACCTGAATATCCAGATCCCTGATCTTCTTCCGCAGCGTATTGCGGTTGAGGCCGAGCAAATCGGCGGCGCGGATTTGGTTGCCCCGTGTCGCCGCGAGCGCCGCCGTGAGCAGCGGCACCTCGATTTCCTTGAGGATGCGATGGTAGAGGCCCGGCGGCGGGACGCCGTTCGGGAAGCCCGAGAAGTGCGATGACAGGTAGGCCTCGACCGCGCCGCCGAGATTCTCGACACCGAGCGGCGCATTGCCACCCGACGCCACGGCCGGCGGCGCCAACTCGCCGTCGATCACTGAGCCCGTGATGACGTCCTGCGGATAGAGCGCTGCGAGCCGGCGTGCGAGATTTTCAAGCTCGCGCACGTTGCCGGGCCAGCGGTGCTGCTTGAGCCGCTCCAGCGCCAGCGTATCCAGCTTCTTGGGCGGCAGCCCGTCTTTCTCGGCGAGCGAGAAGAAATGCCGGATCAGGTCGGGCAGATCCTCGATGCGCTCGCGCAGCGGCGGCAGCCGGAGCGGCACCACGTTGAGACGGAAGAACAGGTCCTCCCGGAACAGGCCCTGCTGAATCAGGATGCGCAGGTCTTTGTTGCTCGCCGCCACGATCCGCACGTCGGTCTTGATCGGGGTGCGCCCACCCACCGTGGTGTATTCGCCCTGCTGCAGTACCCGCAGCAACCTGGTTTGCGCTTCCATCGGCATGTCGCCGATTTCGTCGAGAAACAGCGTACCGCCCTCGGCCTGTTCGAACCGGCCGGAAGCCCGCGTATTGGCGCCGGTGAACGCGCCGCGTTCATGGCCGAACAGTTCGGACTCGATCAGATCGCGCGGGATTGCCGCCATGTTGACCGCCACGAAGGGGCCGTTGCGCCGCTTGCCGTAGTCATGCAGCGCGCGAGCGACCAACTCCTTGCCGGTGCCGGATTCACCGGAGATCATCACCGTGAGGTCGGTCTGCATCAGACGCGCCAGCACGCGGTAGATTTCCTGCATTGCCGGCGAGCGGCCGACCAGCGGGATAGAGTCGAATTCGCCTTCGTCGGCAGAACTCGCCACGCGCTCCTTCGGCTCAGCCAAGGCGCGCCCGACGATGGTGATCAGCTCCTTCAGGTCGAACGGCTTCGGCAGATATTCATAGGCGCCACGCTCCGAGGCCCGGATCGCCGTCATGAAGGTGTTCTGCGCGCTCATGACGATGACGGGAAGGTTCGGCCGCATCTTCTTGATCCGCGGCAGCAGGTCGAACGCATTCTCGTCGGGCATCACGACGTCGGTGATGACGAGGTCGCCCTCGCCCTGGCTCACCCATCGCCACAGCGTCGCCGCGTTTCCGGTCAGGCGCACCTCGTATCCGGCGCGCGAGAGAGCCTGGTTTAGAACTGTGCGGATGGCGGTGTCGTCATCAGCGACAAGTATACTACCTGCGGGCATCATTATTCCTCATCTTGCGGCCTGTGAGGCAGGCGATGGCGTACCCGAAACGTCATCGCGATTGCTTTGGTCGAATTGTTTGGTGGAGCTGAACATCGGCAGCAGCACGCGGAACGTCGTCTTCCGCGGCTGGGATTCGCATTCGATGATACCGCCGTGATCGCCGACGATTTTTGCGACGAGCGCGAGACCGAGCCCGCTGCCGGTTTGCTTGGTGGTCACGAACGGATCGAACAGGTTCGGCAACAGGTCTTCCGGCACGCCGGAGCCGTTGTCCTTGACGCAGAATTCAAGCGGCAGCGATACCCGCGACTTCTTGCCCGGTACCGACAGGCGGACCCCCGGGCGGAACGCGGTGGTGAGCTGGATTTCGGCGTCGCTGCCGAGATCGGCGACCGCTTCGGCGGCGTTCTTCACCAGATTGAGGAAGACCTGAATGAGCTGGTCCTGATTGGCCAGCACCGGCGGCAGCGACGGATCGTATTCCTCGACGAAGCGGACGTTGCGGGCAAAGCCCGATTGCGCCAGCCGTTTGACGTGGTCGAGCACGGAATGAATGTTGACCGGACCGCGCGCCACCGGCCGGTCGTCGCCGAACACTTCCATACGGTCGACCAGCGTGACGATGCGGTCGGCCTCGTCGCAGATCAGCCGCGTCAGCATACGGTCCTCGGATGAGGCCGCCTGCTCGAGCAATTGTGCCGCTCCGCGAATGCCGGACAACGGGTTCTTGATTTCATGCGCCAGCATCGCCGCCAGCGCGATCACCGAACGCGCCGCGCTCCGATGCGTCAATTGCCGGTCCATCTTGTCCGCGATCGTGCGCTCCTGCAGCATCACGACGATGTGGCCCGGCCGCTCCGTCAGCGGCGCGACGTGAAGATCGACCTGGCGGTCGCCGCCGATCCTGGGCGTACCGAGATCGACCTTGTATTCGTTGACCGGCGAGCCGCTCGATCGCACCTGATCGATCAGCGCCAGCAGCGGACTTCCGAATGGCACCAGTTCCTTCAGCGACTGTCGTTGCAGGAACTGGGTCGAAATCTCGAAAAAGGATTCCGCGGCGATGTTGGCGTCGACGATGCGCCCGTCGGGCGCGATCAGCAGCACCGGATTCGGCAGCGCATTGAGGATCGCATCGCTTTCGGACGGCAGTCGCCGGCGTTGTTCTGCGGCTGAATTCATGCTGCAGCACTCCATGCAAAATCGTCGTAGGCGTCCTGGAGCGATCGATGTACCCGGTGCGGATCCTCCGACGTCAGTATCTTCTGCCGCCAGCTCTTGAGTTTCTCCGCCGGCGCGCGGCTGCATTCGGCAGCGATCTCGAGCGCCCAGCCGAGATGCTTGCGCGCGTGCTTGAGGCCGATACGCAAACCGTAGAGACGGCAGACTTCGTCATAGAGCGCGCGGATGTGGGCGAGCTGTTCGGCCAGCGAGGGCGCGGCTTCGGGCTTTCCGGTTTGCAGCTGGCGTCCGATCTGGCCGGGCAGCCAGGGCTGTCCCTGCGCGCCGCGCCCGATCATCACGGCATCGGCGTCAGACATTTCGAGCGCGCTCACCGCCTTCTCGAACGACGTGATGTCGCCATTGACGACGAGCGGAACCGAGACCGCGTCCTTGACCGCGCGCACCGCGCTCCAGTCCGCCTCGCCCTTGTAGAACTGGCAGCGCGTGCGGCCGTGCACCGTGATCATCTGCACGCCGGCAGCTTCCGCGCGGCGCGCGAGTTCGGGGGCGTTGAGCGAGCCGTGGTCCCAGCCGAGCCGCATCTTCAGCGTCACCGGAACCTTGACGGCAGCGATCGTCGCCTCGATCAGTTTGAGCGCATGGTCGAGATCGCGCATCAGCGCCGAGCCGGACTGGCCGCCGGTCACGTGACGCGCCGGGCAACCCATATTGATATCGATGATGTCGGCGCCGGCCGCCTCGGCAATCCTGGCCCCTTCCGCCATCCAGTGGGTTTGACAGCCTGCAAGCTGAACCACGTGCGGGCCGATCCCGGTCGCCTCGCAGCGCAACACCGACATCGGCCGGCCATGTACGAGATCGTCGCTGGCGGTCATCTCTGACACGACGAGTCCCGCCCCAAGGGCGGCGGCAAGGCGTCGAAAGGGGGCGTCGGTAACGCCGGACATCGGCGCCAGGAGAACCCGGTTAGCGACCGAAATATCGCCTATCTTCAAGGTCTTAGGGCGAGGATCGTCCAGGCCGGTCACGGTGTTCTCATTGGTCTGGCAGCAGCGGCATTGCTACTGTCGGCGCATATTGTGAGCACAAATCTTGTGCAGTCAAGCTTCATGCCTACACTTTAGACAGTTCTATCATTTGTGCAAGTGCACTGCAACAAAAACTGCTTTTCCCACAGCTATTGGGAAACGCTCTGTTTTTACGCATTCGGCATGGTAAGGGCTGTGCGCCGCAGGGGCCCGATCCCCTCTCCTCAACCCGATCCGTCCGTAATTGAGTCAAATGTCGAAACCGGAGCGTACAGCAGCCATCCTCGTCGCAGCCGGGCGCGGACTTCGCGCCGGCGCGGGAGGGCCCAAACAATACCGTACGATCGGCGGGCAGACCGTGATCTTCCGCGCGATGGAAGCGTTCTGCCGCCACCCCGACGTCTTCGCCGTGCAACCGGTTGTGAATTCCGACGACGCAGCGGTCTTCAATGAGGCCGTCGCCGGTTTGCGCCATAACCCCCCCACCAACGGCGGCGCGACGCGCCAGGCGTCGGTGCATGCCGGGCTCGAGGCGCTTGCCAGCGAGAAGCCCGACATCGTTCTGATCCACGACGCGGCGCGGCCATTCGTGACGCCGGCGGTGATTTCGCGCGCGATCGACGCCGCCGGCCGCACCGGCGCCGCCGTGCCGGCGATCGCCGTCACCGATACGATCAAACAGGTCGGTGAGGCCGGCGATGTGGAAGCCACGCCGGACCGCGCGCGGCTGCGCATTGCCCAGACGCCGCAGGCGTTTCGTTTCGACGTGATCCTCGAAGCGCATCGCCGCGCCGCGCGCGAGGGCCGCAGCGATTTCACCGATGATGCCGCGCTCGCCGAATGGGCGGGATTGACGGTGGCGACCTTTGAAGGCGATCCTGCGAACATGAAGCTCACGACCCCTGAAGATTTCGTCCGCGAGGAAGCCCGCCTCGGCGCCATGCTCGGCGACATCAGGACCGGCACCGGCTACGACGTGCACGCCTTCGGCGACGGCGATCATCTGATGATCTGCGGCGTCCGCGTGCCGCACACCCGCGGCTTTCTCGCCCATTCCGACGGCGACGTCGGCCTGCACGCCATGGTCGATGCCATCCTCGGCGCGCTGGCGGACGGCGATATCGGTTCGCACTTCCCACCCAGCGATCCGCAGTGGAAAGGCGCCGCTTCCGACAAGTTCCTCAAATATGCGGTCGATCGCGTCACCGCCCGCGGCGGCCGCATCGCCAATCTCGAGGCCACCTTGATCTGCGAGCGACCCAAGATCGGCCCGCTGCGCGATGTCATGCGCGCGCGCATCGCCGAGATCACCGGGCTCGACATCTCTCGCGTCGCCGTCAAGGCGACCACCAGCGAACGGCTCGGTTTTACCGGCCGCGAGGAAGGCATCGCCGCGACCGCGAGCGCCACCATCCGTCTGCCTTGGGACGATCAAGGTCGGAGCGAATAGCATGAGCGGCAGCGACGCCCGCGCCCTCTCCCGCTCGCTGCTCGATCTATGCCGGATGCGCAAGCTGACGATTGCGACCGCGGAATCCTGCACTGGCGGCCTGGTCGCGGGCGCGCTCACGGATATTCCCGGCTCCTCCGACGTCATCGACCGCGGCTTTGTCACATATTCCAACGATGCCAAGCGCGCGATGCTCGGCGTCAAGGTAACGACGCTGGCGACCTTCGGTGCGGTCAGCAAGGAAACCGCCACCGCGATGGCGGTCGGCGCCCTGGAGAAGGCCGGCGTCGACCTCGCCGTCTCCATCACCGGCATTGCCGGTCCCGGTGGTGCCACCCCCGGCAAGCCGGTTGGACTCGTGCATTTCGCGGTCGCCTCGCGTGACGGCCGCATCCTGCACCGCGAATGCCGTTTCGGCGCGATCGGCCGTACCACCGTGCGCCAGCGCTCGGTGGTCGAGGCGCTGCGCATGCTGATGGAACTGGCGCGCGGACCGCAGGCATCCGTCAAACCGCGCCGCGAGGCCGTGAGCCGGCTCCGCCCGCGTGTCGCGCGATCGACCCGGGGCAGCGCCGTCAAGCGACGGCGGCCATCGAGATCCTAGCGATCCGCCTTATCACTTCGCCGCGGCCAAAGCCTTGGCGCGGGTTTCGCTGAGCGAAGCCGCCGGCGTCAGTGCCTCCGGGCTGATCGTGAGTTCGATGATCGCGGGCAAGCGCGAGGCCACCGCCTCGTCAAACGCCTTTGCAAAATCTTCGGTACGGTCGACCCGGGCGCCGAAGCCGCCAAAGGCACGCGCGAGCGCGGCGAAATCAGGGTTCACCAGATTGGTGCCGGACACCCGGCCGGGATAGTGCCGCTCCTGATGCATGCGGATGGTGCCGTACATGCCGTTGTTGCAGACGATCACGATGAGGGGCAGCCGATTTTCGACCGCGGTCATGAACTCGTTCCCGGTCATCTGGAAGCAGCCGTCGCCGGCGAATGCGATCACCGGCCGGTTCGGGTGCAGATGCTTGGCCGCCACCGCCGCCGGCAAGCCGTATCCCATTGAACCGCATGTCGGCGCGAGTTCGGTCCGGAACTGGCGGTAGCGCCAGAAGCGATGAACCCAGACGGCATAATTGCCGGCGCCGTTGCAGATGATCGCATCCTCCGGCAACCGATCGCTGAGATCGCGCACGATCCGCGAAAGCTGGACGTCGCCGGGCGAACGGGTCGGCTCGTTGAAGGCGAGATAGTCCGCATGCGCCGCCTTGAGTTCGTCGCCGCGCGGCTGATGCTTCGGCTTCAGCTTGGCTATCGCGGCCGCGAACGCCGCGCTTCCGGAAATGACGCCCAGTTTCGGCGCATAGACGCGGCCGATCTCCTCGGGATCCGGATAGATGTGAACCAGCGGCTGCTTCGGCTGCGGAATATCGAACAGGCTGTAGCCCGATGTCGTGATTTCCCCGAGCCGGGCGCCGAGCGCGATGATCAGATCGCTGTCACGAATCCGTTCGGCGAATTTCGGGGAGATGCCGATACCGACATGGCCGGCGTAGGCGGCGTGCAGATTGTCGAAATAATCCTGGCAGCGGAATGAAGCGCTGACGGGCACCTCATGTGCGGTCGCGAACGCTTCGAGGTCGCGGCGCGCCTTGTCGCTCCATCCGCCGCCGCCAACGATCAGCAACGGCTTGCGTGCCGCGGCCAGCAACTCCTCGAACTGTTGCAGGCTTTCCGCGCCCGGCGCGACGGTTTGCGGCTTGTAAGGCTGCGCATCCGGAACGTCAGCCTCGTCGGTCAGCATGTCCTCGGGCAGCGCCAGCACGACAGGCCCGGGCCGGCCGGAAGTCGCGGTATAAAACGCCCGCGAGATGAATTCGGGAATTCGCCGCGCGTCGTCGATCTGCGCCACCCATTTGGTCATCGGCCCGAACATCTGACGGTAGTCGATTTCCTGGAACGCTTCGCGTTCCATCATGTCGCGCCCGACCTGGCCGAGCAGCAGGATCATCGGCGTCGAATCCTGAAACGCGACATGAACGCCCGCGGAGGCGTTGGTGGCGCCGGGGCCGCGCGTCGCAAAGGCAATGCCGGGCTTTCCGGTGAGCTTGCCATAGGCGTCGGCCATCATGGCCGCGCCGCCCTCATGCCGGGAATTGACGAAGTGGACCCGCTGGTTCTGGTACATGCCGTCCAGCGCAGCCAGAAAGCTTTCCCCGGGCACGCCGAATACGGTGTCGGCGCCGTGCAGGGCCAGTTGATCGATCAGAATATGCCCGCCGCTTCGCATGGGTGCCTTGATGTCCATCATAGGGTCCTTCCGTTCCGCATGTCGTTTAGCATTCAATTGCTTTCATTTCGATCTTGCGGCCGGACGCGAGCCTCGACACCGGTGACGGCCTCGTAAGCCTTGATCACGGCGGTGCAGGACTCGCCGTCATGGCCGAGCAAGGCGGCCTGCCGGTAGGTCTGGTGCACGGCATCGGCCATGAAACCCGGCAATCCGGCGTCTTCCAGCCAGCGCGCGTAATAGCGCACGTCCTTGCGGGCGTTCGCCAGCGACATCAGCGGGGTAAAGTCGCCGTCGAGCGTCGCCTGGCCGTAGAGGTCGAGCATGCCGCTCTTGCCGCCCGCGGCCGAGATGATGGTGATCAGCTGCTTGAGATCGAGGCCGTCCTTTGCCGCCAGCGCAAACCCCTCGCACCACGCCGCGACGTTGGCAAACGCGATGTAGTTGTGGATCAGCTTGAGGCGGATGGCGTGACCGAGCGGGCCGATGTGGAAGATGTTCTCCGCATAGCGCTCGAAATAAGGCCTGAGCTCGCCGAGCAAATCGGCCTCCCCGCCGTAGAGCACGTTGACCTTGCCGGCGTCCGCGTGCTTCGGGGTTCGCGTCATCGGCGCCTCGGCATAACGCCCGCCGGCCGCACGCACCAGCCGATCGAGTTTATCGACCATTTGCGGGCTGCCGGTGGTGTGATCAACGACGACGAAGTTCGGCGCCGGGTGGGCGAGCAGTCCGTCGGGTCCCGTCAGCAGCGCCTCGACGTCCTCGGCGGCATTGACGCAAATCATGATGATGCGGCATTCGCCGATATCGCGAAGACCGCCCGCCGCCGTCGCTCCCTGCGATTTGGCAATGGCGACCGCCTCAGGGTTCAGGTCGTAGGCCGTGACGGCGACGCCCTTGGCGAGGAGGTTCTTGACCAGCCCGCGCCCCATTCCGCCGAGACCAATGAAGCCGACGCGTTCCAATGCCGTCATGTCACGCCCGCTTTCCATAAACCACATCCGCCCGCTTTTCGAACGCCGCGGCAAAACGCTGGAACGCGGCGTCGAACATCGTGCCCATCAGCATCGCCAGCATCCGGCTCTTGAATTCGTAGGACAAGAAGAAGCCGACATCGCAGTCCGTTTCGGATTTGGGTTCGAAGGACCAGCGGTTTTCCAGATTGCTGAACGGGCCCTTCAGATACTCCACCATGATCTTCAGATTGGGACGGTCCAGCGTCACCCGGCTGGTGAAGGATTCCCGGACCAGCTTGAACGACACCGTCATGTCGGCAACCACGATCTCGGTACCGTCAGGTTGCGCCGTGCGCTGGCGGATCTTCAGCGAATGGCACAACGGCACGAATTCCGGATAGCGCTCGACGTCGGCGACCAGATCGAACATCTGCTGGGCGGTGTGATGCGCCCGCCGCTTACTTGAAAAGCGCGGCATCAGTGCACGCCCTCCGCGCCTTCCCGCCGTCCAAAACTCGCCAGATACCGGTGCGCCTGTGCCCTGTCGGTAAAGCAGATCAGGAATTGATCAGCTCGAAGCCCCTCTAGATATTGCAGCAATTTCGGCCTTTGCTCCCGTCGATATGTCCAGACGTAGCGCAAGAACTCGACGTTGATCCGTTCCGGACAGCCCTCCGCCATCTCTGGCCGCACGCGTCCAAAGCTCGTAGCGATCCTGCTCATGAGGCCGACCATGCAGCTTCGCCTTGGCAGGTCAAACCAGATGACGGCATCGGCAACGCTGCGCCTGATATCGCCGGCCCACCAGATATAATCGCCGTCGATGATCCAGCGAGGCAGGCGCACCGCCTCGGTGACGCGTGCTTCAAACTCGGTGGCGTCCGACGGCTTCCAGCCCGGCTTCCAATAGAGCGCATCCAGCGACACGACCGGGATGCCGGTGATTTGAGATAGCCGACGCGAAAATGTCGACTTGCCCGATCCGGGCGAGCCCATGACAAGAATTCGATCCATAACACCACGCCCGGAATCAGCGGGATCGCGCCGCGCGCGCCGCCTGCAGCTTGGCGAAATCATCGCCAGCATGATGCGAAGAGCGGGTCAGCGGACTCGCCGACACCATCAGGAAGCCCTTGGTGTAGGCGACCTTCTCGTAGCCTGCGAACTCGTCCGGGGTGACGTAGCGCATCACCGCGTGGTGCTTGCGGGTCGGCTGCAGATATTGCCCGATGGTGAGGAAGTCGACGTCCGCCGAGCGCAGATCGTCCATCACCTGCAGCACCTCGTGGCGTTCCTCACCGAGGCCCACCATGATGCCGGACTTGGTGAAGATGGTCGGATCGATTTCCTTGACCCGCTGCAACAGCCGGATCGAATGGAAGTAGCGAGCGCCCGGCCGCACCGTGAGATAGCGCGACGGCACGGTTTCCAGATTGTGGTTGAACACGTCGGGTTTTGCTGCTGCGACGATCTCCAGCGCGCCTTCCTTGCGAAGGAAATCCGGCGTCAGGATCTCGATCGTCGTGGTCGGACAGCGGGCGCGGATCGCGCGGATGGTTTGGGCAAAATGCTCGGCGCCGCCATCGGCGAGATCGTCGCGATCCACTGAGGTCACGACGATATGGGCGAGCCCGAGCTTGGAGGTGGCCTCCGCGACATGTTCCGGCTCGGCGGCATCGAGCGCGCCGGGCATCCCGGTCTTGACGTTGCAGAACGCGCAAGCGCGCGTGCAGGTGTCCCCCATGATCATGAAGGTGGCGTGCTTCTTGTCCCAGCACTCGCCGATATTCGGGCAGCCGGCTTCCTCGCAGACCGTGACGAGGCCGTTCTCCTTGACGATTTTGCGGGTATCGGCGTAGCCGCGGGTGTTCGGCGCGCGCACCCTGATCCAGTCCGGTTTCGGCGGCGACAGCGCATCCGGCCGGTTCACCTTTTCGGGGTGGCGCGGGCGAACCTGGTTGGATGAGACGGTATCGACGAGAACGACCATGTTAAGTCCGAAAATGTCCGAAAACTCTTGGAAACCCTAGCTAATCCGTGTCGCGCTGCGCCGCAACCTCGCAGAACCTAGCAGAAACATGCATCATGTTGGGAGCATTCCTCCTGTTCCCGTTGATTCCCACCTCAAATGACTCAAAACCCCCAACCGGCCGAAACAAAGGCCCCTCGCCTCGGCAAGGCGCTGAAACGCGCGTTTTTCGCCCGCAGCGTGCATGAGGTGGCGCCCGACCTGATCGGCGCCACGTTGCTGGTCGATGGCGTCGGCGGCATCATTGTCGAGGTCGAGGCCTATCATCACACCGATCCGGCCGCGCATTCGTACCGGGGGCCGACGCCGCGGAACCTCGTGATGTTCGGTCCGCCCGGTTTTTCCTACGTCTATCGCTCCTACGGCATTCACTGGTGCGTCAATTTCGTCTGCGAGAAAGAAGGCTCGGCCAGCGCGGTTCTGATCCGCGCGCTGCAGCCAACCCACGGCATTCCCGCGATGCGCCGCCGCCGCGGATTGCACGACGAGCGCACCCTGTGTTCGGGGCCCGGCAAATTGTGCGAGGCGCTGGGCATCACGATCAAGCACAGCGAATTGCCGCTCGATGCGCCGCCGATCAGCTTGCATGCGCGGATTGGCGACGCGGAAATCGTCACCGGCATTCGCATCGGCATCACCAAGGCCGTGGATTTTCCGTGGCGCTACGGGCTCAAGGGCTCGCGGTTTTTGAGCAAGGCGTTTTGAGGAAGCGTGCTCCGCTCTAGCGTCGTCCCGGCGAACTCAGATGCGCAATTGCGCATCAGGGGACCCGTACTCCGCAGCGGTTGTTGTTGGAGCAGGTCGCTAACGCCAGCGTTCCTACCGATGGGCCGCGGCGTATGGGTCCCGGCGTTCGCCGGGACGACGGCGGTGTTTGTCATTGCACCATCATCCAAACGCGACTTCGCATTCTCGCGACGGATTGCGCCCGAGGTTTGCAAGTAACTTCCTTGCCCTCGAAAATAGAGGGCGCAGGGAATGCCGGATGCGCGCTGCACCCGCGGTCTCGTGTGCGAATTGTGCTAAGTAGGCTGCACACGAGCATACAGGGCAGCGGAGAACACCCAGCCTTCCCTGCGCAATGGCTTTACGGCTTATGACGCGCTCTCCCCGGTGAGACGGCCTCTATTGCCACCGTCGCCCCTCGGAAGCGTTAGCTTCTTCAGAGCTTGACGCCGTTACGGGCGCCAGGACCACACGCTTTTGCCGTACGCCTTTGCCGCGACCGTCAATCGCAACATCAGCGTCCACCGCATCCCCGTCCCTCGTTGTGACGATGGCCAACGCCCCTCTGAGTGGGACGGGATGGCGAGAATGTGCCGGTGATTTGGGCCGAAGGAAAGAGAAATATTTTTGATTTTCGGAAATTTAGGGCTTGACACGATTTCCGTAAACCAGAATTGATTTGCCCGTCGGGTTGTTTTGTCGCACCCGCTCTCTCCACGCCGTCATTGCGAGCCACCGGGTCGCGCGAAGAAAGGGTGGATTGCTTCGCTCGCAATGACGAAACCTAGTCCGTAAGGCGGATTCTGCTCTCTCCGTCGTCCCGGCCCGGTGCGCAATTGCGCACCAGGCCGGGACGACGACATTGTGAGAGCGCTCGCTACTCCGCCGCGATCTGCCACGGCACCGGCGGCGGGTTGACGAGGTCGGCCGCGAGTGCGCGCAGCGCGTCTATGCCAAAGAAACTTTCAACGTCATAAAACGTTGACGGTCATGGATTATGACTATCAACCATAGCGCAGCAATGCGCGCCAGTAGTGTCGCGAAGGGCGGATGTACCCCTCGTGACAGTGAAGGCCTCCAGCTTCGGCTCGGAGGTCTTTTGCGTTTTAGGCATGCTGGAGCTCCAGCATTCGCAAAACTGAGATCGGTGGCTATGGGTCCCCCGATGCGCAATTGCGCATCTGAGCTCAAGGCCGGGACGACGATGTCGTGAGGGCTCGCCCTACTCCGCCGCGATCTGCCTTGGCGCCGGCGGCGGGTTGACGAGGTCGGCGGCGAGTTGGGTATAGCGGGCCTTGGCGTCGTGCACGGCCTTTTCCTTCACCGGGCCGTAGCCGCGGATGCGGTCGGGCAGCGAGAGGATTTCGACCGCGATGTCGAGCGTGAGCGGCGACAGCAGGCCGAGCACGGTCGCGACGTCCTTCTCATAGCCGGCGATCAGGTCGCGTTCCAGCTTGCGGTCGGCGCTGTGGCCGAAGAAGTCGAACGCAGTGCCGCGCAGGCCCTTCATCTTCGCCAGCATCCGGAACACCGGCATCATCCACGCGCCGAACGCGCGCTTCTTCGGCCGGCCCAGCGCGTCGAGGCCGCCACCGAGGATCGGCGGCGCGAGGTTGAATGAGAACTTGAAATCGCCCTCGAACTGGTCGCGAAGCTGCTTTTCGAAGCGGCCGTCGGTGTAGAGCCGTGCGACTTCGTACTCGTCCTTGTAGGCGAGCAGCTTGGCATAGTTGATCGCGACCGCGCGCGGCAAGGCCTCGTCGTAACCGCCATCGATGGCGGCGTCGCGGACCTTCTTGACCAGCGCCTGATAGCGGGCGGCGAGTTTGGCGTCCTGATATTCGGTCAGGAGGTTGCTGCGGTGGGCGATGATCTCCTCGAGCGACATCGCATCCAGCGTCTTGGGTGCCACGCTCCCGTCCTGGTCCTTCATCATCGCGATCAGCTTTGCCGGATCGTGCGCGGCGAGGCGTCCGAGCTGGAACGCCTGGATGTTCAGCTTGATCGCAACCCCGTTGACCTCGATCGCCTGTTCGATGGCTTTCGCCGAGAGCGGCAACAGGCCCTTCTGATAGGCAAAGCCCATCATCATCATGTTGGTGGCGATGGAATCGCCGAGCAGCATTTCGGCAGGCTTGGTGAAATCGAAGAACGACGAATCCTTGCGTAGCGCGGTCTCCAGCACGTGGTTGACCTTGCGGGCCTGGAAATTGAAATCGCGGTTGAGGATGAAATCGGCGATCGGAATGAGGTGGGTGTTGATGATGCCGGTGGTGCGGCCGGATTCGCAGAGCGTGATGGTTTCCTTGGACACGGCCACCACCTCGTCGGCCGCCAGCACGAGATCGGCGGTACCGGTGACGATGCGCGAACAGGTGACGTCGGCGGTGTGTTCTGACAGACGTACATGGCTCAGCACCGCGCCGCCCTTTTGGGCGAGGCCGGACATGTCGAGGATCATGCTGGCCTTGCCCTCGATATGCGCGGCCATGCCGAGCAATGCACCGATGGTTAGCACGCCGGTGCCGCCGACGCCGCCGACGGCGACGTTATAGGGACGGTCCAGCGCCGGCCTCGAGGCAGGCTCCGGCAGCTCGCCGATGTCGCCAACGCCCGCCGCCGCGCGTTTGCGCATCTTGCCGCCGTCGATGGTGACGAAGGACGGGCAAAAGCCCTTCAGGCAGGAATAGTCCTTGTTGCAGGTCGACTGGTTGATGGTGCGCTTGCGCCCCAGCTCGGTTTCCAGCGGCTCGACCGAGATGCAGTTCGACTGCACCGAGCAATCGCCGCAGCCTTCGCAGACGGCCGGATTGATCATGACGCGACGCGCCGGGTCTTCCAGCGTGCCACGCTTGCGGCGGCGACGCTTTTCGGCGGCGCAGGTCTGCACGAACACGATCGCGGAGGCGCCCTTTACCTTGCGCAGCGTCTTCTGGACCGTGTCGAGTTCGTCGCGATGCGCGGTCTTGACGCCGGGCGCGATCTCGGAGGCCGGATAGGCGTCGGGATTTTCCGAGACCACATAGATTTCGCGGATGCCTTCGGCGTGAAGCTGGAAGGTGATCTGCTGCGGCGACAATTCGCCGTCGACATGCTGTCCGCCGGTCATCGCGGTCGCGTCGTTATAGAGGATCTTGTAGGTGATGTTGGCGCCGGAGGCGACCGCCTGGCGGATCGCGAGGCTGCCGGAATGGAAATACGTGCCGTCGCCGAGATTGGCGAACACGTGCTCTTCTTTCGTAAACGGCGCGACACCGACCCAGGGCACGCCCTCGCCGCCCATATGGGTGAACGTCTCGGTCGAGCGGTCCATCCACAGCGCCATGAAGTGGCAACCGATGCCGGCAAAGGCGCGGCTGCCTTCCGGCACTTTTGTCGACGTGTTGTGCGGGCAGCCCGAACAGAAATACGGGGTGCGGGTGATCGGCGCGACCGCCTGCATCTGCGTTGCCTGCCGGCCGTTGAACCAGTCGGCCTTGGCGCGCAGCTGTGCCGCGATTTCAGGATTGAGATTAAGTCGAAGCAGCCGCTCGGTGAGCGAGCTTGCCAGCGAGGCGACGCTGAGCTCTTCGGCAAACGGCAGGAAGCGCTTGTCGTGGTCGTCCATCTTGCCGATGATGCGGGGGCGGACATCGTCGCGCCAGTTGAACAGCTCCTGCTTGACCTGGTTCTCGACGATCTCGCGGCGCTCTTCGATGATGAAGATTTCTTCGAGACCCACCGCGAACTGCCTGACCCCTTCCGGCTCCAGCGGCCAGGGCATGCCGATCTTGTAAAGCCTGAGACCAATCTTGGCGGCGATTTCAGGCGTGATGCCGAGTTCGCGCAGCGCCTGGCGGATATCCTCGTAGCTCTTGCCTGACGCCATGATGCCGTAGCGGGCATTCGGCGAATCCATGGTGACGCGGTTGACCTTGTTGGCGCGGGCAAAGGCGATCGCGGCAAAGCCCTTGTAGTCCTGCAAGCGGCGGTCCTGCGCAAAGCGGTCGTCGGGCCAGCGCAGGTTGAGGCCGCCCTCCGGCAGTTCGAAATCGGTCGGGATCACGAACGGCGTCATCTCGTCGGTGAGGTCGATCTCGGCGGTGGTTTCCACCGTCTCGGTGATCACCTTCATGCCGACCCAGCAGCCCGAGTAGCGCGACATCGCGATACCCAGCAAACCCATCTCGATCATTTCATGGATGCTGGAGGGATAGAGATAGGGCATCAGCGCCGACATGAAGGCATGGTCCGACTGATGCGGCACGGTGGAGGATTTGGCGCCGTGGTCGTCGCCCGCGAGAACCAGCACGCCGCCGTTCTTGGCCGAGCCTGCCGCATTGCCGTGACGGAATACGTCGCCGCAGCGATCGACGCCGGGGCCCTTGCCGTACCAGATACCGACCACGCCATCATAGTTGGCGCCGGGCGACAGATTGAGCTGCTGCGAGCCCCAGACCGCGGTGGCCGCGAGATCCTCGTTCACGCCGGGCTGGAATTTGATGTTGTATTGCTCGAGATGTTTGCGGGCGGCGAACAGCTGCTGGTCGTAACCGCCAAGGGGCGAGCCGCGATAGCCTGAAATGAAGCCTGCGGTGTTGAGCCCGGCGGCGCGGTCGCGGCGGATCTGCGCCATCGGCAGCCGCACCAGCGCCTGGATGCCGGTCAGGAAGATATGGCCGCTTCCTTGGGTGTATTTCTGATCGAGACTGATCGGACCCTGGTTGATTCCCATTTAAGCCCTCTTTTGCCAGCCGCTTTGATCGCCAAGACGATTTCTGAGCAAGGCTGTGTTTTATGTAGGCGTCAGAACTTCTTAGAACCAGTCTATGTCGGATTTTCCGCTTCCCGCACCACAAATCTCGGCAAGTCAGCCACGCGATCAAAGATCGCAATTTCGTGCCGGGAAGAACGCCGGCCGGTTTCGCTTTGTGTCGCCGGACCGCCCCGGCACGAAACGGCATGACGTGGCCGGCTGCCCTGCGTTTGGGGATAACGCCCCAAGCGGCCTTTGGCTGCAGGCGATTCTGGCTAAAGCGTTATGGTGCGCTGCGTTCGTCGGTCAGCGCTGATCGCCGCCGAAGACGAATTTCGGCATTTCCCATTTGTAGCGGATCGCGAGCAGCCGCAGCGTCAGCCCGAGCACGAACGTCAATCCGGTCCAGAGCTCGTGATTCAACTGCAACCCGAAGGCGGTGACGTAGAACAGCCCGGTGACGACGGAAACGCTGGCGTAGAGTTCTGAGCGAAACAGCAGCGGCACGTCGTTGCAGAGGATATCGCGCAGCACGCCGCCGGCGCAGCCCGTGATCATGCCGGCGACGATCACGATCGGCAGCGGCGCGCCGACTTGCCGGGCGACGTCGCAGCCGGCCATCGTGAACACCACGAGGCCGATCGCATCGAGCACCAGGAATGCGAGGTTGAGCCGGTGCACATGGCGCGCAATCAGGATGGTCACGAAAGCCGCAATCGCGGTCAGCGCCAGGTAGGACGGGTTCTTCACCCAGACCAGCGGGTAGTGCCCGAGCAGCACGTCACGGATGGTTCCGCCGCCGAGCGCGGTAATGCAACCCAGCATGCATACGCCGGCCCAATCCATGCTGCGGCGCCCGGCGGCCAGGGCGGCCGTCATCGCCTGCGCGGTCAGGGCCACATAAGACAGCAGGTGCAGCACGGTATCGCTGGGCGGCAGGGCCCACATGGCAACCTCTTTTGCAGCCTCTTCGCAACCTCGTGATCCGATGGAACCTGCGAATCACGGGTTCCATCATTAACCGGTTGCAAGATTGACGCGGAACATCCGGCCGCGCCAGCCATTGTATCTCCGCTAAACACTTTGGGGTTCTAACGGAGGAACTGATTGATGACCTACAATCCGAACGACCCGTATCGTGCCAATCTGAGTGATGACGAAATCCGCCGTCAGGCACGTATGAACAGTCTCGACAACGAGATACAGGCCGACCCGCAGCTCGCCGAGGCTCCGGCCAACGGCACCAAGATCGCGATGTTCGCGATTGCCATCGCCGTGGTGATGGGTGCGTTGTTCTATGGTCTGAACAATACCAGCGTCAACGAGGCCGGCACCACGCCGTCCAGCCAGACCGCGCAAACACAGCCGGCTACCCCCGCGGCGCCTCCGGGCATGCGTGACGTAACGCCGAAGTCCAACAACCAGCCCGGCACGACCACCGGTGCCGCGCCGCCGCGTCCGGCAGCGCCCTCGCCGGCGGCGCCGCCCGCTCCGGCTGACGCACCGGCCAAGCAGTAACGGCTGAAGCAAGCGTAATCTGACGAGTGATATGAAACGACAGCGCAGCGGGCATTTCGCCCGCTGCGTTTTTCTTTGAAGGTGTTAGCTGAACATCTTGTTGAGTTCGCCGCCAGGATAGCCGTTCGCGAACTCCGTGAACGTGCCCTGCTCCGCCATCTCCTTCGATGCCTTCATGAAGCCGGCCCACGCCATCCGCGCGAGCGCACCGCCGACGCTGATACGGCGGACGCCGAGATCGCCGGCAATTTTCAGCGAAGGCCCGGCCGCGCCGACCAAAAGATTGACCGGTCTTGGCGCGACCGCTTTCACGACCGCCGAAATTTCTTCCGGCGTCGAGATGCCGGGCGCATAGAGAACGTCGGCGCCGGCCTCGGCATACGCGGTGAGCCGGTCGATCACGAGCTTCATGTCCTTCACCCCGCGCAGGAACGCCTCGCAGCGGCCGGTGAGCAGCACGCCGCTATTGTCGGCGTCGATCGCCTGGCGCGCCGCCCTGATGCGATCGATAGCGAGCTCACGGTCGAACAGCGGCTTGGCATTGTCGCCGGTGAAATCCTCGATCGAAAGGCCGGCGATGCCGGTCTTGACCGCGCGCGCGACGTTGACGCCGACCTTGTCCGCCTCATGCGCAAAGCCGTCCTCGAAATCGGCATTGACGGGAATGTCGACTGCAGCAGAGATCGCGGCGAGATGATCGCAGACGTCGTCGACGGTGACGGCGTTGTCGGCCTTGGCAATGGCCCAGGCAAAACCGGCGCTGGTGGACGCCAGCGCCTTGAAGCCGAGATGCTGCAACGCCTTCGCGCTGCCGACGTCGAACGGATTGGGAATGATGAAGCAGCCGCTCTCGTGCAACTTCTTGAAGGCGGCGCGTTTGTCAGCAGTTGTCAGCATGGTCACTCCCCGAATTGTTTGTTGGCGCGGCCAACATAGGTACGCGACGCCGCCTCCGCCAGACGCTCATGCCACGACCTTGCGCAGGAACGTGCGCTCTTCGGCGAGGATGAACTGGTTCTCCTCGGCGAAGCTGAAGTTGGCCATGCCTTCCTTGTCGGCGCGCAGCCGCGCCCGGTAGCTCTCGTAGGCCGCGAGGCTGTCGAACGAGATCAGCGCGAAGGCGATGTTGTTGGTGCCTTCATGCGGCATCCAGTAGCCGATCAGGTCGCCGCCGCATCGGGGAATGATGGTGAGCCAGTTTTTCGAGTATTCCTCGAACATCGCACGCTTGAACGGATCGAGCTGGTAGCGGATGAAGACGGTGATGGTCATGTGGGACTCCGGTCTTTGTTGTCGTCATTGCGAGCGCAGCGACGAAGCAATCCATTCCTCCGCGTGTGGCGCGATGGATTGCTTCGCTTCGCTCGCAATGACGTTCAAGGCAACACTACCCGCTTGATCGTCGTCGATGCTTCGGCTATCATCGAACTATGAAAGCAGGCCCCGACATCGCAATGGTTGCTTCCCTGGTCGGCGACCCCGCGCGCGCGAACATGCTGACCGGGCTGATGACCGGCCGCGCGCTGACCGCGACCGAGTTGGCGCACGAGGCCGGGATCACGCCGCAGACGGCGAGTTCGCATCTGGCCAAACTGGAAGCCGGCGGGCTGATCGAGCAGGAGAAGCAGGGCCGTCACCGCTACTACCGCCTCGCCGACCCCGATGTCGCCGGCGTGCTCGAGGGCCTAGCGGGGCTTGCCGCCCGTGCCGGCCACATGCGCGTGCGCACCGGGCCAAAGGATCCGGCGCTGCGCCGGGCGCGGATTTGCTACGACCACCTCGCCGGCGATCTCGGCGTGCAAATGCTCGACAGCATGAAGAAGCAGAAGCTGGTCCGGCAAAGCAAGGAGACCATCGAACTCACCGGTGAAGGCAAGCGCTTCATGGCGAAGTCGCTGCAGATCGACGCCGACACGCTGGCGCATCCGCGCCGGCCGGTCTGCAAGGCCTGCCTCGACTGGAGCGAACGGCGGCACCACCTCGCCGGCACGTTGGGTGCGGCTGTCATGAGCCGGTTCACCGAATTGAACTGGGCCGCGCGCGATACCGCGCCGGGCAGCCGCGTCGTCAATTTCACGCGCAACGGCGAGAAGCGGTTCGCGGCGCTGTTCGGCCCGAGCGAAGCTTAATTCGTGCAGCCCGTTTGTTTACGAATTGGCCGCAAATGAGGCGCGGCAACGGGAATGTGACAGCCGCTCAACCGGCAATTTCTTGCTGCTGTTTCACGAATCGACAACATTCATTTTCTATTCAGGTCTCCGTGACTAGGTTCGGAACCGCGCCGCATGGCGGCTTAAAATCGGGAGAAAACATGAAGTACCTTTTCGCTGCAGTCTTGGTCGCAGCCTCGTTTGCGAGCTTCAGCGCGGCCAACGCCGCGGGCGGATGCGGCCCTGGCTATTATCGCGGTCCCTATGGCGGCTGCCAGCCCAAGCGCGCCGTTGTGGTGGCGCCGCGCGCCGTCTACGTCGCGCCGCGTGCAGTTGTGCGGCCCCCGGTTGTGGTGGTGCGGCCCGGCGGCCGGGTTTGCCCCTACGGCATGGTCTGGGCCTACGGGCGCTGCCGCGTTCGGTAACATGATTTAATTCGGCAAAAGGCCCCGCTCCGGCGGGGCTTTTTTATGGGCAGGACCACATTGAACGTGGCGGCTTGTCACGCAGACGAAGCGGGGTGCACGTTTCCAGGCAAGCAGCCATGAATTCCCTCCGCTCTGTCGCCACCGCGCTCGCGCTGGCCTGCCTCACCCTATCGGCGCATGCCGAAGGACCACCCAAATTCGCGGACCATCCGGCCAAGGTCTACGCCGGCAAAGTCGCAAAACCGCGCCCGGTGACGCCGGATTTGCGCGCCCGCCGGGAGACTTTTCTCGCCGCAGCCGACGACGGGAAGATCGATGCGGCGGGCCGTTACATCGTGGTCAAGCTGCCCTGCGGCTCGAGCTGCGTCGCGCCCACCTTGCTCGATGCGCGCACCGGCAAGATCATCGAGCTGTTCACGGTCTCCGGCTGGCGCGAGGTGTCAGATGATTTCGATCCGGTCGTCAGCCGCGCCAACAGCCGCATGATCGTTTTTCGCGGCGCCCGCAACGAAAAGGGTATCGTCGGCAACCATTTTTATCTGATCGAGGATGGCGGAAAGCTGAAACGCCTTCACACGCAGGACACGCAGGCGAATTTCGAGCCGTCGCCGAAAATCAGATAGCCGGATGGAATGAAGTGCACGCCGAGCCGAACAAGGCAGGGACGGCAAATGCCATCCCCGCCCCGGACCCGCGAACCTTACCAGTAGCGGCGACGCCAGTAACGACGGCGCCAGTAGCGGCGACGCCAGCCGTAATGCCTGCGGCGCCAGCCCCAGCGCCGGCGGCGCCAGCCCCAACGACGACGGCCCCAGCCCCAGCGACGACGGCCCCATCCCCGGCCTCGGCCCCAGCCACGGCCACGACCCCATCCGCGGCCACGGCCTCGACCCCCGCGCACTTCCTCTGGCTGAAGCCGATCGACCTCATCGCCAGTCGTGACGGCGGGTTGCGCATCCGGATTGGCAGGGAGTTGGCCATCCGGAACCAGCGGCTGCGGCGTCAGCGGGGCGGCCTGTGCGCCGGCCGCAAGTGCGACACCACCTGCTACAAATCCAAAGGCGAGTTTCAGAAAGTGCCGGCGCTCCATGACATCTCCTCCTCTGCGATCGGTTGGATTGAGCAGGAGAGTTTCGGTGCGCCGAGATGAATGCCAGATGAACTGCGCGTTCAGCTTTGCCTGTCGCCACGAACGTCGTCCCGGCGAAGGCCGGGACCCATACGCCGCGGCCACTGTTGCTGGAAAAGGAAGATCACCACCAGCGTGCGCAACAACTGCCGCCGGTGGCTATGGGTCCCGGCCTTCGCCGGGACGACGGTGAGTTACTTCCCAAACTCCTCCGCCAGCACCAGCACCTCGCGCGTGCGCGTCACGTCGGGCCAGTCGCGGTTGAAATCGGCGATCAGTCGGGTCATGTCGGGAGCTTTGGTCGCGCGATCGAGCGCGGCCTCGTCGGAAAACTGATACATCGCGTGATGCAGTGCGGGATCGCTGAGGCTCCAGTAGCGCCACGCTTTCTCGGCGCCGAACGATTTGACCGCGTCCGGCAGATGCTCGCGCGAATACCAGGCATCGAACGCCTGACGCTTTGCGGCATCCGTCACGGTGGCGCGGACGACGAACAGGGCTTTCGGCATTTCGGTTCCTCCCGATTGTTATTTTGCGCAAGATCGCCACCGTGCGACCGCGCGAACTGTAGATAAACGCCAAGCGAGCGCAACCCCACACGCAGACGTCATAATGTCGTGGTGATATCCGTTTTTTACTCCGCCACTTCCGAGGTTCGTTCATGCACTCTCGCCGCCTTCTGGTTCTATTCTCCGCGGTCGCGCTGTTTGCGCCCGCCGCCCCCGCCGCGGCGCAAAGCGTGCCCCTGCCCCGCGAGGCGCAGATCGGCCCGCGCCCGTTCTACCTCGTCGACAAGATGAAGGATGGCCCGCTCAAGGAAAAGCTCAGCCAGTGCACCGGCCCGTTCCACAAGACCGACTTTTCGATCGGCCATCGCGGCGCGGCGATGCAATTTCCCGAACATACCAAGGAATCCTATACCGCCGCAGCCCGGATGGGCGCCGGCATCATCGAATGCGACGTGACCTTCACCAAAGACCGCCAGCTGGTGTGCCGGCATGCACAATGCGATCTGCACACCACCACCAACATCCTGTCGGTGCCGGCGCTAGCCGCCAAATGCACGCAAGGTTTCAGCCCATCCGACCCGGCCGCCGGCAAGAAGGCCTCCGCCAAGTGCTGCACCAGCGACATCACGCTCGCCGAGTTCAAGTCGCTGACCGCGAAGATGGACAGCTTCAATCCCGATGCCACCAACGTGGCCGATTACCAGAACGGCACGCCGCGCTGGCGCACGGATCTCTACGCCGCTTCCGGCACGCTGATGACGCATGACGAAAGCATCGCGCTGATCAAGAGCCTCGGCGCCAAGTTCACGCCCGAGCTGAAGTCGCCGGAAGTACCGATGCCGTTCGACGGCGACTACACCCAGGAGAAGTACGCCGCGCAAATGCTGCAGGCGTACAAGGCCGCGGGCATTCCGGCCAGCGACGTGTTCGCGCAAAGCTTTAATCTGGCCGACGTGCTGTTCTGGATAAAGACCGAGCCGGCGTTCGGCGCGCAGGCGGTCTATCTCGAGGAGCGTTACGAGAAGCAGGGTCTTGATCCCGCCAAGCCCGAGACCTGGAAGCCGTCGATGGCCGAACTCAAGTCGTCTGGCGTCAGAATCCTGGCGCCGCCGATCTGGACCATGCTAACGCTGAACGACAAAAAGGAAATCATTCCGTCGGAATACGCCAAGGCCGCGAAGGCCGCCGGCCTCGACCTGATCGGCTGGTCGCTGGAGCGCGACGGCCCGCTGAACAAGGGCGGCGGCTTCTATCATCGCTCGATCAAACCAGCCATCGACCGCGACGGCGACACGCTGACGGTGCTCGATGTGCTCGCAAAACAGGTCGGCATCCGCGGTATGTTCTCGGACTGGCCGGCGACCACGACGTTCTATGCGAGCTGCATGGGGATGAAGTGAGGGGGTGGCGGTTCTGATTTGAGTCTCGTCGTCCCGGCGAACGCCGGGACCCATAACCACCGACGTTGGTTGCGAAAGGGATTGTAGCTCCAGCTTGGCATAACATCGGCATCGGTGGTTATAGGTCCCGGCTCAAGGCCGGGACGACAAGAGATATCGGCCTGAACCTTCCAGCCGTTCACCACGTCTAACTGCCCATGCAGTTGGTTCAATCCACTAAACAAGCTTTCCGCGCAGCGGTGGCGCGCTTTGACGCCTGGACCAGCCAGCATCAAACGGCGCTCCGCACGCTCCGTCATGTGGTCTGCTTCGCCCTGCTGCTCGGCGGTGTGGCTCACGCCGCCTATCATTCCGCTTTGGCCCAATCCGCGCAGGCGTGGTGCGGAGAGGCTTGTCAGGCCGTGCCGGGCTTGTACGTCGTCGCCGCTACGGCCTGGGGCAGCGTGGCCGTATCAGTAGCACTGGCTTACGCAGCCGTGCTTCACGCCTTCAAACGAAAACCTCCCACGGACGGCGATATCGTCTGGGTTGCAACGGGCTTCATCCTCGCACTATTCGACACGCTGTTGGGCGCGCACAGCTATGCCCGGGCCGAGTTCTTTTTCGCATGGTGCGTGGGCGGCGTCGGCGTGGTGGATTTTTTCTGGTCGCGGCTTGCGAGCAGGCCAAACGGGAATCATGGCGCGGGCGTAGCCGTAGCTCCCTGGGGACGCTCCAGATTTAATTGGTGGATTTCAGTTAGCTGATCCAGCCTACCGCGCTTAGCGGCACTGTCCAAAGTCCGAAGGGCGCAGCGCTTGACGAGTGCGGCGAGACCGGCAAGTCTTGCCCGCAGATCGGCGCGCTATTTTGCCGATGGGTCCGGCCGCCAGGACCCTCTTCATTGGACACCAATTTATTATGCAAAACGTCATTCGATTTATTGTCAAAGCCGCCCTGCTGTCAGCCATAGTCGCCTTGCCTGATATGGCCCGTGCGCAATCAGGGAGCGCGGGCGGCAGCATCGGCAATGACGAAAAATCGCTGTCCGGTTCGCGCACGACGCCCCGGGCGGTTGAACCCGAAAAGCCGGCACGACGCAGCAAGCCCGAAGCGGAGGCACCGCGCCGGGCACCGCGAAGCAGCGGGGGCGGCGGTGGCAATCTGGATGGAGCATGGGTTCTTACCAGCGTCGGCACGCCCTGCGCCAGCTCCACCGACACGGTGGTCGTCACCAGCGGCAGGATGGTGGGGCAATACGGCACCGGTCAAGTCAGCTCGAACGGCTCGGTGTCCGGAACCGGCAGCGCCGGGAGCCTGAGCTGGACCATGTCCCGCCGTTTCTCGGGCCGCAGCGGCGGAGGTTCGTTCCGGCGATCCGATGGATGTGCTGGAAGCTGGACCGGATCAAAACAATAATTGTTGGCTCGCGCGCGCGACTGCGTCCATCAAGGCGACCGCCGCCCGTCAGGCCAGTTTCATCGGCGCGTCGGCAACCATCCGCAGGTCGATCCTGCTGATCAGATCGGACCGGAGCAGCTCGGCGGCGCCGATGGCTTCCTCCGTCTGCCGCAAGGTGCTGACATTCGATCCGAGCGAGACAATTCCGCCCAGGATCATCGCGATCGATCCGAGCGCGGAAACTATGCCGACTCCGAACAGGCCAAGCATCGTCACAAGCAATAGCGCGGCGCCGCCGGCGATCGCCGCTTTGGAAGCCAGAATATACTTCCGGCATCGCTCGGCGGCCTCGGCAAGCTCCTCAAGCCGCGCTTCGATCCGTGAAATCTCTTCGGTCGGGTCGTCTTCAATCATTGACGGGCAGATACCGGAATTGGTGGAAAGTCACCCTACGCGCTGTTGGCGCCGGTGATCAAGGCATCGAGCTAAACCCCTTTTCCGCGCCATTTGACGGAGCGCGATCCCGATCAAGCGATGGTGACGTTTCGTGAATGGCTCCCCCCTTCCACTCGAAACCATAACGCCGGTATGTCGTTGCCTGAAGTGGACATCGCGTCGTGATTCCGATGCCGCCACGCGAGGCCAACGCCGTCGGAGTTCCCAATGAATCGTCTTTGTGCCGCGGCGCTGGCCAGCGCCCTGCTCGCTTCACTTCATGCACCAGCCGGCGCCACCGCGCGCGAACCCTATGGCATCGGCCTCGAAGGGTTTGCCTACCCCTATCCGGTAAGCCTGCTGCCGCTCACGAACGACGGCGAGCAAGTGCGGATGGCCTATATGGATGTCGCGCCGACGCAGCCGAACGGGCGCACCGTGGTGCTGCTGCACGGCCGCAATTTCCCGTCGAGCTATTGGGCGCCGGTGATCAAGACTCTTTCGGACGCAGGCTATCGCGTGGTGGTGCCGGACCAGATCGGCTTCGGCAAATCCTCCAAGCCGCAGGGCGAGCTGCATTTCGACACGCTCGCGCGCAACACGATGGCGCTGCTGGATCATCTGCAAATCGCCAAGGCCGACATCGTCGCCCATTCGCTCGGCGGAATGCTCGGCGTGCGGATCGCCCGCGCCTACCCTGACCGGGTCGATCATCTCGTGCTGACCGCGCCGATCGGGCTCGAGGATTACCGTCTCTATGTGCCGCCGACGCCGACCGAAAAGATTCTGGAGAACGAGGACAAACTGACCGCTGACGGATATCGCAAGCAGCTCGAAACCAACTATGCGCTAAAACTGCCGGCGGACCAGGTGACGCCGTTCATCGATGCGCGCTTCAACATCAAGGGCAGCGCCGAATATCCGCGCTGGCTGCGCGCCTTCGTAAGCTCCGCGCAAATGATCTACCGCGAGCCGGTGGCGCATGAAATACCGCTGATCACGCGGCCGACCCTGTTCATCATGGGCGCCGACGATCACAACGCACCGGGCAAAGCCAATGCACCCGAAGCGCTGCGGACGAAGATGGGCCACAACGCCGACCTCGCCAAGGTGCTCGCCGCCAAAATGCCGAACGCCCGCGCCGAGGTGATACCGGACACCGGGCATCTGGTGTTTCTGGAGGCGCCGGGGAAATACAATGAGCTGGTGCTGGGGTTTCTGGCGGGCCGCTAACGCTGCGTAGGATGGGTGGAGCGAAGCGATACCCATCACTTGCCGGCGCGAAGATCAAAGATGGTGGGTTACGCTTCGCTAACCCACTCTACGAAGCGCTCACAACGGCAAATTGTCGTGCTTCTTCGCCGGCATCTCGACCTTCTTGTCTTTCAGCATCGCCAGCGCTCGCGCGATCCGCTTTCTTGTCGAATGCGGCATGATGACGTCGTCGATGTAGCCGCGTTCGGCGGCGATGAAGGGGGACAGGAAGCGGTCTTCGTATTCCTTTGTTCGCGCGGCGATCTTGTCGGCGTCGCCGATGTCGCTGCGGAAGATGATTTCCACCGCGCCCTTGGCGCCCATCACGGCGATCTGGGCGGTCGGCCAGGCGTAGTTCATGTCGGCGCCGATTTCCTTGGACGCCATCACGTCGAAGGCGCCGCCATAGGCCTTGCGGGTGATGACCGTTACCAGCGGCACCGTGCATTGCGAATAGGCGAACAGCAGTTTTGCGCCGTGCTTGATCAGGCCGCCATATTCCTGCGCGGTGCCCGGCAGGAAGCCCGGCACGTCGACAAAGGTCACGATCGGGATGTTGAAGGCGTCGCAGAACCGAACGAAACGCGCGGCTTTCCGTGATGCATCGCTGTCGAGCACGCCCGCCAGCACCATCGGCTGGTTGGCGACGAAACCGACGGTGCGGCCGGCGATGCGGCCAAAGCCGGTGACGATGTTTTTCGCAAACGTCTCCGAGATTTCGAAGAAGTCGCCCTCGTCCACGACCTTCAGGATCAGTTCTTTCATGTCGTAGGGCTTGTTCGGATTGTCGGGGATCAGCGTGTCCAGGGAGATATCGAGGCGTTCGATATTGTCGAAGCTCGGCCATTCCGGCACGCCGTCGGTGTTGTTGCTGGGCAGGAAGTCGATCAGCCGGCGCATCTGCAGCAGCGTCTCGACGTCGTTGTCGAACGCGCCGTCGGCGATCGAGGAGCGCGTGGCGTGCACGGAGGCGCCGCCGAGTTCCTCGGCCGTGACCACTTCGTTGGTGACGGTTTTGACCACGTCGGGCCCGGTGACGAACATGTAGCTCGTGTTCTTCACCATGAAGATGAAGTCGGTCATCGCGGGCGAATAGACGTCGCCACCGGCGCAGGGGCCCATGATGACTGAGATCTGCGGGATCACGCCTGACGCAATGACGTTGCGCCGGAAAACGTAGGAATAGCCTGCGAGGGCCGCGACGCCTTCCTGGATGCGCGCGCCGCCGGCATCATAGAGCCCGATGATCGGCGCCCGCGCCTTCATCGCCATGTCCTGCAGTTTTGTAATTTTCAGCGCGTGGGTCTCCGACAGCGAACCGCCGAACACGGTAAAATCCTTGGCGAACACGAAGGTCTTGCGGCCGTTGACGGTGCCCCAGCCGGTGACGACGCCGTCGCCGGGGATCTTGTTCTTTTCCATGCCGAATTCGACCGAGCGGTGCTCGACGAACATGTCGAATTCCTCGAACGAGCCCTTGTCGAGCAGCAGTTCGATGCGCTCCCGCGCGGTCAGCTTGCCGCGGGCGTGCTGCGCCTCGATGCGCTTCTCGCCGCCGCCGAGCTTGGCGCCGGCGCGCCGTTCTTCGAGGGTGTCCAGGATATCTTTCATTTGCTGCCGCCCGTCATAGGTCCGAATTGGCCGGGGTTCTAACACGGCCTTTTGCGAACCGGAAACACCCCTCCATGCCCTCTGGTACCGGTGCGGAAATGCACCTATATCCGCACCTCTGCACAGGGGATGCAATTGACGGATACTGCGACCGCCGAGCCTACCGGGACCGTTACCGGGGGCCTGCGAACCATGCTCCGGCTGGAAGGCCTGGCGCTATTTCTGGGGATGACGCTGCTCTACTGGGTCTGGGACGGATCGTGGTGGGTCTACGCTGCCCTGTTCCTGGCGCCCGACCTCAGCTTCGCCGCCTATTTTTTCGGGCCGCGCTTCGGGGCGATGCTCTACAACGCCGCCCACACCTACATGGTGCCGATGGCGCTGATGACGGTCGGCTTTGTGACGGCCGAGCCTTTGGTGCTGTCGGTCGCGATGATCTGGCTCGCCCATATCGGCTTCGACCGCGCGCTCGGCTACGGGCTGAAATATGCCACCGGGTTTGGCTTCACCCATCTCGGGCGGATCGGGAAGAAATCGACCTAGGGCTGTCCGGTTTGACAGGTATTGCCCTGCTTGGTCTAGTTGCCCCCACAACGAAAAACACTGGGGGTACACCGATGCTGAGAGACTGGCGCTTCGCCGTTACGGCCGCGATCTTCTGCGGCGGGATTCTCCTGAGCTCGCCTGAGGCCAACGCGCAATCGATCCCGAAGGAAGTCGCCGCGCGGACCGAAATCTACGCGATCCCGTCGCTGACGATTTCGGACCAGCAATTTTTGAACGGCGACGCCAACGGCAAGCAGGTCACCGTCGCCGGTTCATTCCGCATCGCGCAAGGCACTGGAAAACTGCCGGTCGTGGTGCTGATGCACGGCTCGAGCGGCGTCGGCGCCGGGATGGATCCGTGGGTGCGTCAGCTCAACAGCCTGGGGATTTCGACCTTCGTGATCGACGGCTTCTCCGGCCGCGGTCTCACCGCTGTTGGCCCGAACCAGGGCCTGCTCGGCCGGCTCAATTTCATCGTCGATATCTACCGCTCGCTGGAGATCCTCGCCAAGCATCCGCGCGTCGATCCTGAGCGGATCGTGCTGATGGGATTTTCGCGCGGCGGACAGGCCACGCTCTACGCCAGCCTCGATCGCTTCAACAAACTGTGGAACAAGTCCGGCGCGCAATTCGCCGCCTACATCCCGTTCTATCCGGATTGCTCGACGACCTACGCCACCGACACCGAGATCGCGGCGCGCCCGATCCGGATCCATCACGGCACGCCCGACGATTATAATCCGGTCTCGAGCTGCAAGGCCTATCTGGCGCGGCTACAGGAAGCCAAGCGCGACGTGGTGCTGACCGAATATCCGGACTCCCCGCACGGCTTCGATTCCGGCCTGCTCGGCCTCAGCGCGACGACGGTCTCGGCCAATTCGCAGACCGCGCGCAGCTGCAAGCTCAGCGAGGGCGAAGGCGGCGTCTTGATGAATGCCGATACCAAGGCGCCGTTCAGCTACAAGGACGCCTGCATCGAGCTCAACCCGCATGTCGGCGGCAACCCGGCGACCGCCGCGGAAGCGCGCAAGGCCGTGAGCGACTTTTTGCAGGCGCTGTTCAAATTGGGGTAGCGGGAAGCGCAATACCGGATCATTGCAGCCGCCGTCCCGGCCGATCCCTGCCGTTCTGATGCAGTGTCAGCGTCAGCGGCAGCGTCGCGCCGTTGTCGAGGCGATCGAAGGTGATCTGGGCGTCGACGACGCGATAGAAGAAATTGGTGTCGTCCTCGGCAAACACTTCGTACTCCGGCTGCGCTGTCGCCTGGACGAACAGCCGACCGCCCTCGGCGCGGACCGTCAGCACGAAGGTCGGGGCCAGCATGTAGCGGCCGGCATAGCTCGCAAGCACCGCCGGATCGACCGGCACCGCGCGGCGCAGTTTTGGCAGCGCGTAGGCAGAATTGACGAGATGGACACCGAGCCTGAGGTTCGGCCCGTAGTCGGCCGTGTTGGACAGCAGGATGCTGGCTCGGTGCGATTTCATCGAGAACCCAACGAACGTGGCATAGCCGCCGGTGCCGCCATCCTTCCAGACGATCTCATCCTTGTAGCTGGTGCTCAGGAACCAACCGAGGCCGACCTCCACTCTCGGCCGCTCGGTCGGGTGGCGCTCGCCCAGCGTCATGGCCATGGCCGGCGCCAGCGGCGACGACCTGTTGCCGAGGGCCATTTCCAGGAATTTGAACAGATCATTCGCGGTCGAGCGCAGCGCGCCGGCGCCGGCAAGTGTGGGAATGTCCCAGTTCGCCACCGGCTCGAGCCTGGAGTTGTGTCCGCGCGCCAGCCGCGACTGCATCGAACCCGACAGCGTGATCCGTGTATCGTCCATGCCAAGCGGTGCGCAGATGCGGGAGATCACGAGTTCTTCGTAACTCATGCCGGCGCGGAGCGCCAACGCATGACCGAGCAGACCGAAGCCCAGATTGGCGTATTCATAATGGGTACCGGGCATGAAGCGCAGCTGGTGGTCGGCCAGGAAAGCGTAGAGGTTCTCGACCGTGTAATCGGCGAAGGGATTGCTCTTGTCTTTCGCCGCAAAATTGGAAGGCATGCGCGGCAGGCCCGACATATAGGTCGCAAGATCGAGCAGCGTGATCGGTTTGTCCTGGAATTCGGGCACGCGAACGTTCGCGGGCAGCAATTTGGCGACGGGATCACCGGAAGACACTTCGCCGCGCACCACCATGTCGGCAAACAGCAGCGCGGTAAAAACCTTGCTGATCGATCCGATCTCGAAAACGCTGTCGGCATCGAGCGCACGGTTGTCAGCGGCGTCGGAGCGGCCGTAGGCGGCATCGATGCGCCGGCCGCCATCGAGAACGACGGCAACGAGGCCGGTGGTTTCGCGGCCGATATCCACCCGCTCCTTCAGGATCGTCGAAAGACTCTCCTCGGCAGGAGCCTGTGCCCGCGCGTAGCCGGCACCGAGCGAAAGCGCCAACCCACCCAGCACGACAGCGCGGCGATGCAGCATGCCAAAGCCCCGTTGATGGCGATTTGCCATCGCAGGGAATGCTAGTTCAGCGCGATCCCGGCCGCCAGAAGCGGGGACATTAAATCGCGACAATGTCCGACAGGCATTGCTGCGTCACCGTCATGCGCGCGGCGATATGGGCGGGCTCCTTGCAATCCATGTTCATCGCGAACACGGTTTGCATGCTGCCCTTCTCGGCCCAGCCGACCATCCAGCCCAGGGACGGCTTGCCCTGCTCGGCGCCCAGCAAACCGCTCTTGGCGCGGATCGTGGCGTCGCCGACCTTCGTTACGGGGAGGATGTCGCGCACCAGCTCCTGACAGCGCTTGCCGACCGGCAGCACGCCGCGCCGCAGCCGGTCGACGAAATCGATCTGCTGGATGGGATCGATGCGGAGATTTCCGGTCAGCCAGAACTGATCGATGCCGCCGCCGATGTCGCGGTTGCCATACTCGAACAGGTCGAGATATTTCTGCATCCGCTCTAAGCCAATGCGCCGCGCGATCTCCTGATAGACCGGCACCGCGGAGACCGCGATCGCCGAGCGCAGCGTGTGGTCCTGGTTCCAGGCCGCGATGCTGCGCGTCACCCCGTCCCACTTGAAGATATCCTTGTCCGGGTCCTCGACCACGCCGGTCTCCAGCGCAATCAGCGAATTCGGAATCTTGAAGGTGGAAGCCGGTAGCTTGTCCTCTCCCGAGCGGACCTTGTCGCTGGCGATCATCAGATAATCGTCGACCTTGTAGCCGACGAAGGTGCCGACCGTTCCCAGGTCGAAAAACCGTTTTGCCAGATCGTCGCGAAATTCGCTGCGCTGATAGGAGACATTGGCGAAGCTGCGCGAAGGCAAAAGACTTGCGGCGGCAACAAGTCCGAGCGCATGGCGGCGATTGATCACGAAAGAGCACCTCTGCAACGGCCGGACGCAATGACCGGCCGCCGCCAAGTTCACTCACATCGTGGTAAAACCGTGGCGATACGGCCGACCCTACTCCGCCTTGACCATATAGGAGTTCTTGCTGACGACCAGACCGTCGCGAATCGTAATGAGGTCAATGCCGTCGAACCGCGCCTGTTCGCCGTTTCGGGTGTAGGTGATCACGGCCTCGAACACAAAATGGTCGCCGCTGCCATAGAGCGACTTCAGCGCGAAATGGATGTCCGGCACCTGTTTGAGCTGGGTCGTGAATTTGTCGGTCACCGCCTTGCGGCCGCGATGGACTTCGACCTCTCCATGCAGATGGTAGAGCGTATCGTCGCTGTGCATCGCCATGATGGCGCCGACATCATGGGCATTCCACGCGTCCGCATAGCGGCGCGCAACGTCCTGATAATTCGGAATGGCGGTTGCAGGCATCGTCATAACAGTCATCGTCGTCCTCCCTGGTCAGTTGAATGAGACGGTCAGCCCATGCCGGGCGACCTGCTGCAGCATGTCCGCGGCGTCGAAAGCCTCCGCTGCGGAAACCACCCCATGGATGCACGCGCGATCCGTCAGCGCGCGTTCGACGCATTCGCCGATGATCGGCGCGGTGATACGGTAGATATCGCCGCCCCTCAGCGTGGCCCGATAGACCCGGCCCGCCGCGGTGACTTCCGTCACGATGATATAGTCAGTTCCGGCACGCTCCTCGTCGGATACGGAATCCGGCGCCGGCGCGGCGCGCAGATCCTTTACGGTCCCTACCGTCATCATCACCCTTATCTCTGATGTTGTGAGGTAGCGCGGGATGGTCACGACTTCGGGCGCCGGGTAATCCAGCAAGACCGGCGCCTCTCCCACCGGCGCGGGAAAGCTGAACGTCGAAAACCTGGGATCGCCGGTGCGGATCTCGAACCGTCCATTGGTATGGACGCCACGCCGCCCGCCGAGTTCGGCCATGGCCTTGAGCGATCCAATCGTCGGCTTCCAGCCCATGACGGAATAGGCGATCAGGACATCGTCGGCCGCAGCAAGATCAGGCGCGCTGGCGCGCACCATCAATTCAGCGAGCGACCCGTAGAAGCCGATCGCCGGTGCAATCACCAGCTTCTTCGCCGCAGCCGCCTTGCCCAACTCCAGATGAAGCGCGTTGACGATCGAAGCATCGGTCGTGAAATCGAAATAGTGAATGCCCTGTTCTACCGCGAGCGAGGCAATCGGCATGGCCGTGGCCTGAAACGGCCCCGCGCAATTGACCACCGCGCTACAGCCGCTCAGGAACGCACGCAGTTCATCGCTACGCGCGATATCGGCGGTGCGAACCTCCACGCCGTTCAGCCCCTGCGCCGCGGCCTCCAGTTTGGCGCGATTGCGTCCGCCCAGAACCGGCACGAAGCCCCGATCCCGCAGTTCGGCCGCCACCATTTTCGCGGTGTGCCCCGCGCCGCCGTAGATACCAATCTGATGCGTCATCACGGATCCTCCACTCTTCGTTTCGGACCCATAAACGCTACAGGTCTGTATCTATTGATGTAGTACGGACAGGTCTGTACTGTCAAGCGACGTGAAAGTTCCAAAGAGGATGCCGTGCGATGGCGGAAGCGACCGAAGCGACGAACAAGCGCCGGCCCCGGCAAAGCAGCCCGGTGCGCGAGAAGATTCTGAACGTGGCCAGCGAGCTATTTTACCGTGACGGCATTCGCGCGGTCGGGGTTGATACCGTCGTTGCCGAATCCGGCGCGGCCAAAACCAGCCTCTATCGCTGGTTCCCAACCAAGGACGATCTGGTGGCCGCGTTCCTGGAGCGCGAGCACCGGGATTTCTTTGCGCACTGGGACAAGGTGGCTGCGGCGAACAAGGATCGGCCGCGGCAGGAGTTGAGCGAACATTTGAAATGGCTCGCGGCCTACATCACCGGTCCGCGCTATCGCGGTTGCCCGTTTCTCAATATGGCGATCGAGTTTCCGCAACCCGGCCTGCCCGGTCGCGCCGTTGCGCAAAAAAACAAGTCCGAGCTGCATCAGCGATTCCTGGCGCTCGCCAAGGCAATCAAGGCGAGGTCGCCCGAGAGCCTGGCCGATCAGCTTGTGCTGTTGATTGACGGTGCGTTTGCCAACAGCCAGGTGCTTGGCAAGAAGGGCCCTGCGCGGGCGCTTGTCGAAGGCGGAGAAGCGGTGATCGCGGTTGCGACCGGTACAAAGCGCAGCTAGCGAATTCGCCCCGACAGCCGCAGGACGAAGATCAGCACCTCGGCGACCGCCTTGTAGAGCTCTTCCGGAATTTCGTCGCCGATCTCGACATGGGACAGCGCGCCCGCCAGCACCTCGTTCTCCTCGATCGGGATGTCGTGGGCCTTGGCGAGTTCGATGATCTTGGCGCCGATGGTGCCCTTGCCCTTGGCGACGACGCGCGGCGCGCCTTTCTTGTCGTAGTGCAACGCGACCGCAAGCTGGTTTCTCGCCTCGACGCTCATAGCGCGCGATCCAGGAAATGCCCGGCTTTGGCGGGGGCGGCCTGCGGCGGCGCGCCGTCGCGGATCACGATCTCGCCGGGCTGCAGTTCGGCCCTGGTGAGTGCCTGGCTCAATTCCGCAGCACCGGCGCGCAGCTGCGCGGCGGTGGCTGATCGTTCCGCCCACATCCGCACCGATGTTTTTTCGCCTGATAGCGACACCTGCGCATGAATCGGCCCCGTCGGCTCGACATCGAGAGAAAACCGCGCCCGCCATACCCGCTTGGCGGCCTCGACCTCGCTGGCGCTGCCGTCGCGGGCAATCTCGAACTGCGCCATCGCCGTGCCCTGCGGCGTCACGAACGGGATTTCAAAATTCCAACGCGGCGTCGTCGCGTCGACCTTCGGCCCTGTAACGTCGATGCGGTCCGGCAGCGAGGCGACCTGCAGCAGGGTCTGCCGCGCAATCGCCGCATCGGTGTCGTCGAGCAGATGATGCGCCGTGGTGGCGAGCGGCGCGTCCGGCGCGAGCGAGGGTAACGCGACCGGCTGCGCGGTCGGCGACGCGCCGCGAAACGGCGGCGGCGGCGTGTTGGTGTGAACGGTGACGTCGTCACCGGGTGCGGCCTTCGATAGTGTTGCCGTGCGCGCGGGAGTGCCGAGTTGCTGCAGCGCTTCCTGCAGCAGGTTCATGGTCGCGCCCGCGCTCGGTCCGGAATTGAGGGCCTGGGCGAGCGCACCCTGCAGGCCGCCGCGCGTTTGGGCAATCTCCTGAGCCACAGGCAACCGGGCCTGCGGCAGCAGGATTTCGTGGACGTCGAGATCGGGAGTCCCAGAAGGCGCAAGGCTGGGTGCGGCATTCGGCAAACCGGCCTGTGCCGGCGGCGCTTTCGTGGTCACCGTTGCGTCCCCGCCGAGCGCCGATTGCAGCGTCTGGCGCAGCACGATCAGCGCGGCCTTGAGATCGGGCGCGCCTGACGATGGCACCGCGCCTGAGGCCAGCGACGCCTCGAGGAAAATTCCGGATTTCTGGAACGCGGTCTTGATGTCACCGCCGTCGAGATTCTGGTCGAGGCTGGTCTGTTGCGCCAGCACCTGCGCGATGGCCTGCTGCAGTTTCGGCGGCAGGTTAGCGGATGACACCGCGGCGCCGAGATTGGCGAACAATGGCGCGAGACTGTCCTGCTCGGTCGCCGCACTCTGCGCTGCGACCGACACCGCCGCGCGTTCCAGCGGCGTCAGGACGTTTTTGGAGGGGGCTACGATTGTCGGTCGGTTGGCCGCCGCGTCGACCAGCGCCTGCGGCGACAGCGTGACGGCATCATTGGCGACGCCGCCCTGCCCGACCAGTGCAAGCCTGATCCCGTCCTTGGTCTGCGACACCGCCAGTTGCAGTGACTGTCCCGCCTGCAGCGGAATCTCCGTGGCCACATCGATGGAAAGCGCTGATATCGCGATCCGCACCAGATTGGCGTCGAGAATTTTCAGGACCTGCGCATTGACCACACTGCCCTGCGCCAGCACGAGCTCGGGCGCCACGCCGCCGACCTCTTGGGCGGCAAGCACCGGAAGCACGGAATTGTTGATAGAGATCGCCATATCAGAGGTCTCGGCCAGGGCTTGAGGCTACCCCGGCGTCGTAAACCTCTCGTTAACCGACCACCTGATTCAAGGCTTCAAGGCCTTCAGAATGGTGACCGCGGCGGTGAAATCGACCAGCCGGGCTGCCCTGCGGGCCGCGACCTCCTCGTCGAGGCCCCATTTTTCGATGTTCCAGTCCTCATCGACATGGGCGGCGGCCCAGACCTCGTCGGCGTTGCGCACGCCGTGGAACAGCGCCAGCGCCAGCAGCGCCGAGCCAGTCAGCGTCGTCACCACATGCATCGCCGCGATCGACCAGGGATCGCCTGGGAACACCGAGCGCGCCGCCTGGATCGCTGTTTCCGGCTGGGTGACGTGCACGATCCCCTCGGCCAGCATGAAATGGGCGCCGAGTTCATTGGCGGCCCAGAACACCACGGGGTCCCAATGCGCGGCTTCTTTTGCGACCAGCGCTTCGGGATGGCCGGCGCGATAGAACAGCAAATCGGTGCCGAGATATTTTGCGACGTCGTCGGCGACCGCGTCGACACGATCGACGACCCCTTCGCCAACGCTGTTGGCAAACCGTGTCAGCGGCATGGTCAGGGGGTTGATGGTCTCGACTTGCGCATTCCATTCCGCCGCGATCGCCTCCGCAATAACAGCGTTGGGCGCGACGACATGGCGGCCGGAGGGCGTGCGGATCGGCTTGCCGTCAAGCGTGACGGTAAAGCCGCCGTCCGCCTCGCCGACGCCGGCACTGGTATAAAAGCGCTTGCGCTGTGGCACGCGCGTCGCGCGCCGCACCGCCTCCTCGGGGTCGAACGGAGACTGGCCGGCCACTTCATCGATTAATTCACGCATTCGCGCCTTATAGCGCTTTTGGGCGAAATGGACACCGGTTCAGCGGAGAAAACAGGTCGATTCGAAGCGCGCGCAAGGCTTTCGCCTGATGTCATTTACCGGCAAAATAGGCCCGTGAAACCCGGATAAGGCCGAGACAGAGCCCATGAAAGCCGTGAAATTCCTTGCTGCGATCCTGATTTCGACGGCTGTTTTGGCCGCCCTGCCCGCGCAAGCCGGGTTCCGCACGCCGGAATCCCTGGTCCGCAATGTCTACGCCTATTACGGTAAGGGCTCGTCCGATCTGTCGAAGGGATTGCCGCGTAGCGCCGAAATCGCGGAGCAGTTTTTCGACCGCAGTCTGCGAAGCGCGTGGATCGCCCCGCGCGAGGCGCCGTACGATTTCATGGTGCAGAGCCCGAGCTGGAAAATCGGCCCGGTCTCGACAAAAATCCTGCGCACGGAATTCGACAAGACCTATGTCACCGCCAGCTTCAATAATAACGGCCGCGCCGTCACGCTGAATTTCATCGCCGTCAAGGGGCCTGACGGTTGGGTGATTTCGGACATCGAAAGCGCACAAGATTCCTTGCGGCTGTTTCTCACGCAGTTCAAGCGCTGAGCCTTCACGGCTTGCGATAGATCACCTGCCCTGCACGGATGGTGTAGGCGACTTTCGCAAGGTTGCCGACGTCAGCCATCGGGTCGCCGTCAAGGACCACGAGATCGGCGTCAAAGCCCTTTTCTACTTTACCCTTCCTGGCCGCCTTGAAATATTTGGCCGGGTTGGTTGTGAGCGTGGCCAGCACTTCCTTTTCCGAAAGCGCCCGGTGCATCAGTTCGTATTCGACCGACGTGTCATAGATCGTGGTGAAGCCGACATCGGTGCCGAACAGAATGGCGCCGCCGTTGCCTGAAAACGCCTTGATCTGCTGGACGCCGGAATCGACGAGGCGCGCAGCCAGGGCTGGACCGCCGATAGTTTTCGCAAACAGCGACAGCGTCGGGATCAATGCAATGCCTTGCGCTTTGAATTTTGCGAGCTGCTCGGGGCTGTAGCCCGGTTGCCCGGGAATGATATGCGCCAGCACATCGACTCCGGCCTCGACCACCGTCTCCATTCCAGTCTTGTTTTGCGGATGCGCGAACACCGGCTTGCCCTGCGCATGCGCCAGGTCGACCGCCGCCTTGGCGATCGCCACGTCCATATTCACGACGGGCTTGTCGCCCATATAGACGCCGGTGAACAACTTCATGCCATCGAGGCCCATTCCCAAGTAAGCGCGCGTCATTTGCGCAGCCTCCTCCGGCGTGGCGGCCTCGGGCAGTTGCAGTTCGGGCGGCAGATAGGCGGGATGGCCGCCTTTGGGGAAAATGTTGCCGGCGAAGAATATGCTTGGGCCGAGGATTTCACCGGCATTGACGCGCTTGCGGAGAGGAAGCGAGTCACGCGGATCGGAACCGAGGTCCCATACGGTGGTGAAACCCCATTTCGTCAGCATCTCCTGCATATGGTCCTGCAGCGGCGCCGCCGGCGCGGTGCCGGCGTTTTTCCAAACGCCTTGCGTGAAGTGAACGTGGCTGTTCCAGAAGCCGGCAACGACGGTCTTGCCGGTGCAATCGATGACGCGGGCATCCTGTGGGATTTGCACTTCGCTGCGGCTGCCGATCGCGGTGATGACGCCGTCGGTCGTTACAACCAACGCATCGGCAAGCGGCGTTGCGTCGGGCGATGCGTACACGCGGCCACCCGCTAGCGCGAGAGTTTCCGCTCTGGCTGGAGCGCCGAGCGCGGCAGCCTCACCCAGAAGAAAACAGAAAAGCGCAGCGCGGAGCCAAGTCCCGATCATATGCCGATCCTTTGTTCACGATGGCAGCCTGGTGCCAAAACAAACCGGACCGGGCGATAGCTGATTAGCACGCCCTCGATTTGATCGTTCTTGCGCTCCCGGAAAATTGATGGCGGCGCGCTGACAGATCGAACGTCTTACTCCTCCGGCGCGTTCTCGATCGGATCGAACCGGTCGGCCTCGAGGCCGAGCAGGTTCCAGGATTGCAGCATGTGCGGCGGCAGCGGCGCGGTCGCGTCGATCACACCGCCGCGCGGATGCGGGATCACGATCCGGCGCGCCAAGAGATGCAGGCGGTTCTGGATGCCGCCCGGCAGGTCCCAGTTTTCCTTGTTGAAGTATTTGGGATCGCCGACGATGGCATGGTCGATATGCGCCATATGCGCGCGCAATTGATGGGTTCGCCCCGTCACCGGCTTCAGCGACACCCAGGCGAGCTTTTGCGCCGAGGTCTCGACCACGGCGTAATAGGTCACCGCGTGGCTGGCGCCTTCGTCGCCATGCTTGGCGATCCGCATGATGGTGTCGTCCTCGCTCTCCTCCTTGGCGAGATAGGTCGAGATGCGGCCCTGCTTCGGCTTCGGTACGCCCGCCACCATCGCCCAGTAAATCTTGCGCGCGGAGCGATGGCGGAACGAGCCGGTCAGCGCGGTGGCGGCGAAGCGTGTCTTTGCGATCAACAGACAGCCCGACGTTTCCCGGTCCAGCCGGTGCACCAGTCTTGGTTTTTGTCCCTTGGCGTCGCGCATCACTTCCAGCATGTCGTCGACATTGCGCGTGATGCCGGAGCCGCCCTGCACCGCAAGCCCCGCCGGCTTGTTCAGCACCATGACGTCGGCATCCTCGAACAGGATCATGTCCTTGAGCGCCTGCAGCGTCTTGGTCGCGGCCTCCGAGAGCGTGCCGCCGACCTTCGGCGTGTCGAGCTTGAGCGGCGGAATCCGGATGCTCTGCCCCTCCTCGATCCGGTCCTTGCTGTCGGCGCGCTTGCCGTTGACGCGCAGCTCGCCTTTGCGAACGATGCGCTGGATGTGGGAGAATGACAGCCCCGGGAAACGCGCCTCGAGGAAGCGATCGACGCGCATGTTGTTCTCGTCCGCGGTCACGACCACGGTCTGGACCTTGGTCGGCAGCGGCGGTGGCTCCGCGACGATCTTCTCCGGCTCGGGCACGTAAGGCGTCGGTTTCGGCGCGCGGGGCGCCGCGGCCGCAAAACGCGCCGGCGGCTTGCCGCCCGGACGATGGGCCGGCCGCTCGGCTTTCGAGCCCCGATAGGGACGCGCGCCCTTGGGGCGGTCGCCCGCCGGGCGGAGAGGTTTTTTGACGCGACGGCTCATGATTGGCTTGGCTCCGGATAAGGTCGTTGCCTAGCGCAAATGCAGCGAATCGTCACGGTGAATCGGCCCGTTCCGGGGAATGTCGGAGCAAAACCCGGCCGATCCGGCTTCAATTTCCGCTGCATTTGGCCTCGCGCCAGATCCACCTGATACTCGTGTGCGCGTGCGGAAGCTTGTCAGCCTTGTCGGGCAGCGGCCGGATTATGGTTTAGATGCAAATGGGAGTTGCGGGATGAAATCGACGACATGGGCCGTGAAGGTGTTGCTGGCCGTGATCGCAGCCATGTGGGCAGGTTCAGCCCTCGCACAGCAGCCCCCGATGTCGGAGGATCTGGCGTGGAAGCTGCTGGAGCTCGGGCGCACCATTGACCCGCCCAAGACCGCCGCGCTCTACGCGCCGATGCAGCAAAAGGAGCCCTATGAGGGCGTCAAGACCGAGCGCGACGTCAAATACGGCGCGGCGGAGCGACATCTGCTCGACGTGTTTACGCCGGACACGAATTCATCCGCCCGACCGGTACTGATCTTCATCCACGGCGGCGGCTTTGTTGCCGGCAACAAGCGCAATCCCGGCAGTCCCTTTTACGACAACATCATGCTGTGGGCGGTAAAGAACGGCTTTGTCGGCGTCAACGCCACCTACCGCCTCGCGCCGCAATTCGTTTATCCGGCCAGCGCCGAAGACCTTGCGTCGGTGGTGCAATGGGTGACCGAGAAAATCACCGAGCGTGGCGGCGATCCGGCGCGCGTCTTCCTGATGGGGCAATCCGCCGGCGCGGTGCATGTCGCCAACTACGTATCGCACCCCGAACTTCACAAGGTGAAGGGCGGCGGCCTTGCGGGGGCGATCATGGTCTCCGGCATCTACGACCTGACGGCATCGCCGGTCGGGGACGCCGAGATCACCTATTTCGGTTCCGATCCCTCGCGCTATGCCGAACGATCCTCGCTGCGAGGCTTGCTGGAGACAAAGATTCCATTGATGGCCACTGCCGCCGAACTCGATCCACCGCGCTTCATCGAGCAATACGAATTGCTGAAACAGGCCACCTGCAAAAGCGCCGAGGGGTGCGCGCGCACCTTCATGCTGCCGCAGCACAGCCACATGTCGGAGGTCTACGCGATCAACACGTCAGATACGCGGCTGACCGATGAGATCCTGGAGTTCGTGAAGACGGGCAAGTAGCTTTGCTCCCGGCTCTATGTGCCCGGCAATACCCGCGCTGAACCCTCACGAAGCGGTCCTCCATCCGCGACGACGAAAGCGTCCGGCCGGTGTGACCTTTGTCACTGAGCTATTCCCGAAGATGCTCATGATCTGCCGAGCGTGCCCGTGGAGCTTGCCGAACGGGCCGGCGCGGCTTGCGGACGCCAATCGAAGGGATCACGGGAATGTCCATCTTCGTGGGAATTCTGATCGCCATCCTGGGTACGGCGATGATTGTCGTCGGATCAGGTTTCGTTCTAGTATTCCGAATGGCGCTCCGCATTTTCGACCAATCGCTCAGCAGCGAGTTTGCCGGCCAGGGCCGAGAGCAGGTCGAACGCATCGCGATGAAAATCAGCAATCCGTTCGTGCGGCAAATCGTATTGAAGCATGTCGTGACAGCCGGAGGAACTCTGGCCGTCTCGCTGGCACGTGGGGCCATCGAGTCGCGGAAGCGAACGGCGCTGTATCTGGTGATCGCCGGCGTGCTTACGTTCGCCCTGGCCTGCGTTCAATTCGCGAAAGGTTGATGGCCGCTCGAGCAGGCGGAACTCCGGGTGCTCACTTGCACTGCGCGTCATTTCTCAAGCGATTGAGATCGACGCTCGCGTTGCTGGATGGACGCTGCTTCATCGCCACGTCGGCCGCCGTGCAGGCGGCCTCGCGGTCGCCATTTTGCAGGCGGGCGTGGGCGAGATTGATCCAGGCGTCGCCGAAGTCCGGCGTGTCCTTGACCGCCTGCTCCAGCACCGGCTGCGCCTCCTTTGGCCGCTTGGCGACCAGAAGCACGCGGCCGTAGTCCGCATTCAGCATCTTCAACGGATTGGGCTGCTTCTGCGCAATCCGGAACAGTTCTTCGGCAAAGTCGAGGTCCTTGAAGCGAATTTGCGCAATCGCCGCCAGGCCGTGATAGACGACGCTCTGTTCGGGAGCCACGAGATAGGCCTGATTGAATCGCAGTGCAGCTTCGGGGTACTTGCCCGATCCAAGCGCCCGCCAACCACGCTTGACCACTTCGTCCAGGGCCTTCTCCTTGGTCCCGGCCGCCTGCACCAGCGCCTTGACGAACTTGTCGTCCTCCTCCCGCTCCGCGTCGGTCTTGGCTGCGAATCCAAAGAACGGCTGCTCCTTGCTCGGCGCCGCATAGGTACGCTTCGTCACCTGTATCCCCGGTGCAACTTCCACGATGTCAGCCGACGCGGAATGCGCAAACCCCACCGCAAGAAGCGCGCACGCGAAAGCGAACAAGCCAGGGCACTTCAGACCAATCATTCAGCGCTTCCCCCACTGCGTTCCCGCCGCAGCTTCGCCCAATAGTCCAGCCGCTTGCGGATTTCGCGCTCGAAGCCGCGGTCGGGCGGATCATAAAATGTCTGGCGTCCCAGCGCTTCCGGGAAATAGTCCTGGCCGGAAAACGCATCGGGCGCATCGTGGTCGTATTCGTAGCCGGAACCGTAGCCTTCCGACTTCATCAGCTTGGTCGGCGAGTTGAGGATGTGTTTTGGCGGCAGCAGCGAACCGCCCTCCTTCGCCGTGCGCATCGCCGCGCCAAAGGCCTTGTAGGCGGCGTTCGATTTCGGCGCGGTGGCGAGATATATCACGGCCTGCGCGATCGCCAGTTCGCCCTCGGGATGGCCGAGGAAATCATAGGCGTCCTTGGCGGCGTTGCAGATCACCAGCGCCTGCGGATCGGCAAGGCCAATGTCCTCGACCGCCATGCGCACCACCCGCCGCGCCAGGAACAGCGGGTCTTCGCCAGCGTCCATCATGCGCGCGAGATAATACAGCGCCGCATCCGGATCGGAGCCGCGCACCGCCTTATGCAGCGCCGAGATCAGGTTGTAGTGGCCGTCGGCGGATTTGTCGTAGATCGGCGCGCGGCGCTGCAGGATGTCCTGCAACTTCTCGGCGTTGAAGACCTCACCCTTGCGCGCGGCGCGCCAGACTTCTTCGGCAAGCGTCAGCGCGGCGCGGCCGTCGCCGTCGGCCATCCGCACCAGCACGGCGCGGGCCTCGGCATCGAGCGGCAGCTTTTTGCTCTCGATCTTTTCGGCATGGGCGTAGAGCTGTTCCACCGCCACCGCATCAAGTGAATGAAACACCAGCACGCGGGCCCGCGACAGAAGCGCCGCGTTGAGTTCGAACGACGGATTTTCGGTGGTGGCGCCGACCAGCACCACGGTGCCGTCTTCCATCACGGGCAGAAACGAATCTTGCTGCGCACGGTTGAAGCGATGCACCTCGTCGACGAACAGCAGCGTGCCCTTGCCGGTCTCGCGGCGGGCGCGCGCGGCGTCGAACACTTTCTTCAGATCGGCGACGCCGGAAAATACCGCGGAGATCTGCTCGAAATGCAGTTCGGTGGCATCGGCGAGCAGCCGCGCCACCGTGGTCTTGCCGGTGCCGGGCGGTCCCCAGAACACCAGCGAGCCCAGCGTGCGCGTTTCCAGCATCCGCGTCAGCGCGCCGTCGGGGCCGAGGATGTGATCCTGGCCGACGACATCTGACAATGACTGCGGGCGCAGCCGGTCCGGCAGCGGACGCGGCGCGTCCTGCTCCATCCCTGCCGCGGCAAAGAGGTTGGCAGCTTCGCGTGGCTGCTTCGGGCTCATCCGCCGAGCGTCACGTTGATCTGCTGGCCGCCGCGCACCACCGTGATGCGCCAGATCCGTGCCGAGGTCTTGGACGCCTTGTCGAGATCGCTGGTCTTGGCGATCTTCTGGCTATTGACCGCGAGGATGATGTCGCCCTTCTGGAAGCCGACGCCGGCGGCGGTTCCGCCATCGGCGAGATCGATCACGACGACGCCTTCGGTCGAAGCGTCGAGCCGCAGCTCGTCGGCAACCGCCGGCGAGATGTTGGCGACCTTCGCGCCCTGGAACGGCGAGCGCGCGGTCAGCACGATCTCGTCGCGGTTGGTGTCGGGCGCGGTTTCCAACGGCACCGCCAACTTCACGGTCTTGCCGGCGCGCTGCACGTCGATCTGCGCCGAACCACCCAGCGGACGGGTGGCAAAGCGATAGTCGAACGCGTTGGGATCGTCGATCACCTGTCCATCGATGGCCACGATCAGGTCGGACAGTTTCAATCCGGCGCGCGCTGCCGGGCTGTTCGCCGCGACGTTGGCGACCAGCGCACCGGTCGGCGATTTGAGCCCCAGCGTCTCCGCGATCTCGGGCGTCACCGCCTGCAACTTGGCGCCGAGATACGGGCGCTTCACCGCCTTGCCGCCGCTCTTGGCGGACGCCACGACCACCCGCACCATGTTGGCAGGAATCGCAAAGCCGATGCCCTGCGAGCCGCCGGAGCGCGAAAAAATCGCGGTGTTGATGCCGGCAAGCTTGCCGGTCATGTCGACCAGCGCGCCGCCGGAATTGCCGGGGTTGATCGCGGCATCGGTCTGGATGAAGAACTGGTAGTCGGTGATGCCTACTTGCGTGCGCGCCAGCGCCGAGATGATACCTTGCGTCACGGTCTGGCCGACACCGAAGGGATTGCCGATCGCGAGCACGACGTCGCCGACCAGCAATTCATCGGAATTGGCAAAGTCGATCGTCGTGAATTTCTCCTTGGAGTCCTTGATGCGCAGCACCGCCAGATCGGTGCGGCTGTCTTTCAGCACGATCTCGGCTTCGAATTCGCGCTTGTCGGCCAGCGATATCTTGACCTGATCGGCGCCTTCGATGACGTGGTTGTTGGTGACGACGAGGCCGGAGGCATCGACCATCACGCCCGAACCCAGCGAACGTTGCATCTGCTCGGGCTGCTGGCCGGGCACGCCGAAGAAGCGGCGGAACATCGGATCGTCCAGCAAGGGATTGCGGTTCTGCACCGTCTTGGCGGCATAGACGTTTACCACCGCCGGCTGCACCCGCTGCACGATCGGCGCAAAGGATAGCCGCAGCTCGGCCCCCGACGACGGCACGCGGCGGTCCTGCGCCAGCGCCGGCGTGGCAACGATCGCGGAAACCAGTAGCAGGGCAAGAGAGCGAATCAACATGCAGGAGATCCCGTAATTTGGTGCGTCAGATATAGATGCGGGGCGGCAACGAGAGAAGACAAAGCGGTCCACAACTACGCTGCGCGATCGGGCGCTTTGATGGTTTCCGGCGCGGGTCCACAGGACAATCGGTCCCGATGGCTCTCCCCCCACGCCTTCAGCGTATCGATCACGGGGCGCAGGCTCTCGCCGAGCTCCGAGAGGGTATACTCGACCCGCGGCGGCACCTCGGCATAGACCTTGCGGACCACCAGTTTGTCATCCTCCAGCGCGCGCAGCTGCTTGGTCAGCATGCGCTGGGTAATGCCGGGCATCCGCCGCCGCAACTCCCCAAATCGCTGGGTACCGGCCTGCAGGTGGAACAGGATCACGCCCTTCCACTTGCCGTCGATCAGGTCGAGGGTGGCTTCCACCGAGCAGCCGGGCCGATGGGCAAAATTCCGCCTTTTCATGCGTTATTTTCCAATAGTATCCAAACAGGGACTAGTTCCCCGATTTTACAGTACTTGCCAAATTGACGCCAGCGCGACAGGTAGGGCCACAGCGTTTTCAACCGAAGCATGCCCGCGGAATTGCTCCGTGGGTGGCGACCGGTTCACTCCCGGAAAACGCATCAAGTTTGGACCACCTGTTTTGAACAGTCAGGAGACAGCAGCCATGAAGGCCGTCGGATACCAAAAATCGCTCCCGATCGAGGAAGCGAATTCGCTGATCGATTTCGAGACCGCCAAGCCGGAGCCGAAAGGCCGCGACATCCGCGTTGCCGTGAAGGCGATCTCGGCCAACCCCGTCGATTACAAGGTGCGCAAGCGCGCCGCGCCGCCCGAAGGCGAGACCAAGATTTTGGGCTATGACGCAGCCGGTGTCGTTGATGCGGTCGGGCCTGAGGTGACGCTGTTCAGGCCGGGCGATGAAGTGTTCTACGCCGGCTCGATCCTGCGCCAGGGCACCAATTCGGAATTCCATTTGGTCGATGAGCGCATTGTCGGCCGCAAACCGAAATCACTCTCCTTTGCGCAGGCCGCCGCGCTGCCGCTGACCTCGATCACCGCCTGGGAGTTGTTGTTCGACCGGCTCGGCGCGGTGCCGGGCAAGAGCGTCGATCCGCGCACGCTATTGATTACCGGCGGCGCCGGGGGCGTCGGCTCGATCCTGATCCAGCTCGCGCGCCGCCTCACCGGCCTCACCGTGGTTGCCACCGCGACCCGGCCGGAATCGAAAAAGTGGTGCCTCGATCTCGGCGCGCATGCCGTGATCGATCATGGCAAGCCGATGAAGGAGCAGATCGAGCAGTTGAAAGTGCCGCCGGTTGGCTTGGTCGCCAGCCTCACCTACACCGATCAGCACTACAAGGGAATCGCCGACCTGATGGCGCCGCAGGGCAAATTTGGTCTGATCGACGATCCCCCGGAATTCACCATGAGCGCCTTCAAGGGCAAGGCGATCTCGGTGCATTGGGAATCGATGTTCACACGCTCTTCGTTCCAGACCCCGGACATGATCGCCCAGCATATGCTGCTGAACGACGTTGCCGACCTCATCGACAAGGGCGTGCTGCGCACCACGCTCGACCAGACCTTTGGCAGCATCAACGCCGCCAACCTCAAACGCGCGCATGCGCTTCTGGAGAGCGGCAAGTCGCGCGGCAAGATCGTGCTGGAGGGATGGTAGCGGGCCCATAATTGGGTTGATCGGGGACCCGATTCAAGGGAGCTTGTCCCTCATCGATCCGGGACGGCTGTCGCCGAAGACCCCGGCGCGAATTGCCGGGGTTTAGGTAAGACAGGAGTACGTGTTCGACATGATACGGATGTTTCTATTGGCCGCGATGGCGTCGGCCGGCCTGATCGGAAGCGCCAACGTGGCGGTGGCGCAGGCGAACTATCCCGAAAAGCAGCTCCAGTTGATCCTGCCCTTCCCGGCCGGCGGGGCCTCCGATGTCGTCGGCCGCATTATCGCCAGCGAACTGGAAGGGCGGCTCCGCAAGCCGGTGATCGTCATGAACCGCCCCGGCGGCGGCACCACCATCGGCGCGCGGGAGGCGGCCAATGCCGCGCCGGATGGTTATACGTTGTTCTTCTCCTCGAACTCTACCTTCACCCTGCAGAACGCGGTGAAGGAGACCGTGCCCTTCGACAGCGCAAAGGACTTCGAGCCGATAGGCCAGATCGGCACCATCGGCATGGTGCTGGTGACCCACCGCGACAACCCGATCAAGGATGTCGCCGCCCTCGTCGCCGCCGCCAAGGCCAATCCCGACAAGCTGTCGCTGGCTTCCTTTGGCGCGGCGACCATTTCCCATTTTGCCGGCGAACTGTTCAAGTCGAGCGCCGGCATCAAGATGGTGCACCTGCCCTACAAGGGCAGCGCGCCGGCGATGAACGATCTGATCGGCAAGCATATCGAGTATCACGTCGACACGGTGATCGCGGTCAAGCCTCAGACCGAGGCAGGCACCGTACGGCCGCTCGCCATCTTCTCTGCCAAACGCTCGACGTTCCTCCCGGATGTTCCGACGCTCGCCGAACTCGGCTATCCCAAGGCCGACATCATCTCCTGGGGTACATTGGTCGTGCCAAAGGGAACGCCCGCCGCGATCCGCGACAGGCTGGCGGGGATGCTTGAAGAGGCGATCGCGACCCCGGCGGTGATCGAGCGCTTCCAGAAGGTCGGATTCGAGCCGGCGTTCAAGCGCTATACGGACTGGCCGGGATTCGTCGGCAAGGAAATCGCCGAGATGAAGGCGCTGGCGCAGGCAGCCGGCATCAAGGAAGAGTGATCCTGATATGACCGAACCCTGCGACCTCTCCGCGGTGACGGCGCGGGCGCTGATCGGGGAGCGCAAGCTTTCGCCGGTCGAACTGCTCGATAGCTGCATCGGCCGCATCGAGGCGATCGATCCGGCGGTGAACGCCATGATCGCGCGTGGGTTCGATTCTGCGCGCGAGACGGCGCGACAGAGCGAGGCCGCTGTGATGCGCGGCGATCAGCTCGGGCCGCTGCACGGGCTGCCGCTGGGGGTCAAGGACCTGATCGACGCCAAGGGGCTGCCGACGAGTTTCGGCAGCGTGCTGTTCGCCGACAATATTGCTGGGAATGACGAAGCCATCGTCGCGATGCTCAGGCGCGCCGGAGCGATCGTCGTCGGCAAGACCAACGTCCCCGAATGGGGCGCGGGCGGCAACACCCGCAACGCGCTGCATGGCGCGACCGGCAATCCCTTCGACCCCGATCGGTCCGCGGCCGGCTCGTCCGGCGGATCGGCGGTGGCGCTTGCCACCGGCATGGTGCCGCTGGCGACCGGCTCCGACACCGGCGGATCGGTGCGCAATCCCGCCGCCTTTTGCGGCGTGGTGGGATTCCGTCCCTCGCCCGGGTTGATCGCAAGCAACAGCCGCAACATGGCCTGGCTGCAGATCTCGCAGCTCGGCCCGATGGCACGCACCGTTTCGGACGCCTGCCTGATGCTGTCCTGCATGCTGGACCGCGACGCGCGGGATCCGCTTTCTGCGATCCTTCACGCCGGCGGCTCGCCAGCGCCCGCCGCCTATCGCGATCCACCGACGACCGACCTCGGCGCTCTGCGAATTGCGGCGACGACCGACTTCGGCTTCGCGCCAACGGAGCGCGCGATCGCCGAAACCTTCAGGACCAGGCTTGCAACCTTCGGATCGGCGTTCCGCAGCGTCGAATGGACCCATCCGGATTGCAGCAATGCCGACGAGGTATTCGCGGTCCTGCGCGCCGTCGCCTTCCTCGGCCGCCACCGCGAGCTTGCGGAAAAACACCCGGACAAGGTCGGCCCCAACATTCGCGACAACGTCGCCGAGGGCCTCGGCTATTCGGCGCTGGACGTCGCGCGCGCGCTGTCGATGCAGACCGAGATGTACCGGCGCTGGCAGGAGTTTTTCGGCGAGCACGATTTCGTTCTCGCGCCCGCGATCACGATCAGCCCGCGGCCGTGGTCGGAATTGTACCCTGCCGTCATCGATGGCCGCCCGACAAAATCCTATTTCCATTGGCTGGCGATGGCCTATGCGGTCACCAATGTCGGGCATCCCGCGGTGGCGATACCGGCGGGCCGCGACGGCGCCGGAATGCCGTTCGGTATCCAGGTGATCGGACCGCGAGGCGGCGATCTTGCGACGCTGTCGGTGGCCCGCGAGATCGAGGCGCTGCTGTCAGCCAATCCGGCGACCGCCCGCCCCGTTCCCGACCTCGCCTGGCTGGGCCGCCAGAAGCCGATTGCCGGCAAGCCGGGATTCCGCGATTTCGACTGACGATGCCGGCATCGCGGGCGCATTCACGCCGGCGCCACCCCCTTCACAAACATCAGCCGGCGCTCCATGTGCCTTGCGACGGCGGCACTGAAAGCCGCCTGAACCCCCGTTCATGAATATTAAATCTGCCGCCCGGCCGTCCGGCCGCTTGCCGCGTGCAACGAACTTCACTTGAATGTGTTTATTGAGCGTCTGCTTTACGGATTTGCGGAAAGGAGTGTTCCATGAGGAAAGCACCTTTGATCCTGGCACTTGCGGCCGTCCTCGGCCTGACGGCGATCGCGGCACCCTCGCCCGCGGAAGCGCGCTGGCGCGGCGGCGGATTTTTCCCGGGGATCGCTGGCGGACTGCTGGCGGGAGCGGTGATCGGCGGAATTGCGTCGAACGCTTACGCCTACGGTCCGGGCTACGGGTACGGCCCAGGCTACGGGTATTATGGCGGCGGCTACGCGCCAGCCTATTACGGCGGCGGGTACGCGCCCGCCTATTATGGTGGTTACGCACCGGGCTACTACGGCGGCTACTATGGTGGCCCCTATGTTCGCCGCGTATATCGTCCGGTCTACGCCTACGGTCCGCGCTTCTACGGTCCGCGGTACCATCGCGCCTACTACCGCCGCTGGTAGTTGCACTAAAAAGGGCCGCGCGAAATGGCGGCCCTTTTTGTCTTAGGCAATTCGCGTTAGTCGGATATGCGACGCCGCGCGCCGTGCACACACGCCGGCACCGCCTCACGCGATGGTTTGCACGATCCCGCCTTCGACACGGAGCGCGGCGCCGTTGGTGGCGGAGGCTTCCTTCGAGCTGACATAGACCACCATGTTGGCGATCTCCTGAACGCTGGCAAAGCGCTGCAGCAGCGAGGTCGGGCGATGCTGTTTCACAAAGCTGGAAGCCGCCTCCTCGACCGACTGGCCATTCTGCTTTGCCAGATCCCTGACGAAGGTCTCGACACCCTCTGACATCGTCGGCCCCGGCAATACCGAAGTGACGGTTACGGCGGTGCCGCGGGTCAGTTCGGCGAGGCCCCGCGCGACCGCAAGCTGCGCGGTCTTGGTCATGCCGTAATGGATCATCTCCTTTGGAATGTTCAGCCCGGATTCGGAGGAGATGAAAACGATGCGTCCCCAGTTGCGCGTCAACATGCCCGGCATATAGGCGCGCGACAGCCGCACGCCCGACATCACATTGACCTCGTAGAAGCGGCTCCAGTCCTCGTCGGGAATATCGAAGAAGCCCTTGGGCTCGAATATCCCGGCATTGTTGATCAGGATGTCGACGCTGGGCAGCGCGGCCAGCAGCGCCTTGCATCCCGCAGCGGTCGAGACATCGGCGGCAACGCCGCGGACCTTGGCGCCCGGCACGGCCTTGGTGATTGCCCCTGACGCGGCGTCAACCTTGGCTTGCGAGCGTCCATTGACGACCACGCTGGCGCCGGTCGCGGCGAGGCCCTTGGCGATGGCGTGTCCGATGCCGGCGGTCGAGCCCGTGACCAGCGCGGTTTTTCCCAAAAGATCGATGTTCACTGGATATCTCCCTTCATTGATGATGGAGATATCGGAAGCGGGCGCGGCCGCAATTGGTGGGCCGGCATGGCTGACACAACTCTATCGTCGTCCCGGCGAAGGCTCAGATGCGCAATTGCGCATCGGGGGACCCATACCGCGTGATCTCTCGATAAGGCAGAGTGGCTAATGCCTTGCCGCAAAACTACTTCCTGTGGTTATGGGTTCCCCGATGCGCAATTGCGCATCTGAGCTCAAGGCCGGAACGACGAAAACAAAAAAAGCGGCGCCGAAGCGCCGCTTTTGGAAACTGATTTCGGAAAACCTTACGCCGCTTCGGCGGACTTTTCCTGCACCGGGCCGGAGTCCTTGCCCTTGGCGTCGACGTCGCGGTCGACGAATTCGATCACGGCCATCGGGGCGTTATCGCCATAGCGGAAGCCGGCCTTGATGATGCGGGTATAGCCGCCCTGGCGGTCCTTGTAGCGGGATGCCAGCACGTCGAACAGCTTGCGAACCTGGTCCTTGTCGCGCATTTCGGAGATCGCCTGGCGGCGCATGGCGAGACCGCCCTTCTTGCCGAGCGTGACGAGCTTCTCGACGATCGGCCGCAATTCCTTGGCCTTGGGCAATGTGGTGACGATCTGCTCGTGCTTGATCAGCGCCGCGCACATGTTGGCGAACATCGCTTTGCGATGCTCGGCGGTGCGGTTGAGCTTCCGATGAACCTTGCCGTGACGCATGTTGAATTCCTCAATACTTGATCTGTCGCGACGGTTCGTCGGACTTGTTGCTCAGGTGGGCCGCCTGCGTTCGCCCAAAATGCAATGGCCGCGCTTTCGCCCGGCCATCGCGGTCATTGCTAAATCAATAGTGGTCTTCGAAGCGCTTGGCGAGCTCGTCGATGTTCTCCGGCGGCCAGCCCGGCACTTCCATGCCGAGATGCAGACCCATCTGGGCCAGCACTTCCTTGATCTCGTTCAGCGACTTGCGGCCGAAGTTCGGGGTACGGAGCATTTCCGCTTCCGACTTCTGCACCAGGTCGCCGATGTAGACGATGTTGTCGTTCTTCAGGCAGTTTGCCGAACGCACCGACAACTCCAGTTCGTCGACCTTCTTGAGGAACGCCGGGTTGAACGCGAGATCGGGGATGATCTCCTGCGCCACTTCCTTGCGCGGCTCTTCGAAGTTCACGAACACGTTGAGCTGATCCTGCAGGATGCGGGCGGCATAGGCCACCGAGTCTTCCGGCGTGATCGCACCATTGGTTTCGATCGTCATGGTCAGCTTGTCGTAGTCGAGGATCTGGCCCTCGCGGGTGTTCTCGACCTTGTAGGAGACCTTGCGGACCGGCGAGAACAGGCTGTCGACCGGGATCAGGCCGATCGGCGCGTCTTCCGGACGGTTACGCTCGGCGGCGACATAGCCCTTGCCGGCAGCGACCGTGAATTCCATGCGGATTTCAGCGCCCTCGTCCAGCGTGCAGATCTGCAGGTCGGGATTGAGCACAACGACGTCGCCGACGGTCTGGATGTCGCCGGCGGTGACGACGCCCGGGCCCTGCTTCTTCACGACCATGCGCTTGGGGCCTTCGCCCTGCATCTTGATCGAGATGTCCTTGATGTTGAGCACGATGTCGGTGACGTCCTCGCGAACGCCCGCGATCGAGGAGAACTCGTGCAGCACGCCGTCGATGTGCACCGACTGCACCGCGGCACCCTGCAGCGACGACAGCAGGATGCGGCGCAGCGCGTTACCGAGGGTCTGGCCGAAGCCGCGCTCGAGGGGTTCTGCGACAACGGTCGCAAACCGGGCCGCATCGGTGCCCGGCGTTACCTGCAGCTTGTTCGGTCGGATAAGTTCTTGCCAATTTTTCTGGATCGTCACTGTGTCACCCATGTGTCAGTCCTTTGGGCCAGTCGTGCCCGCAACTGACGTTGGAGATCGCGGATCAGCCCGCGGCTGTCGAAATTCCAAGGCAATCGCGCGGCGGATAAATCCGCCCGCGACCAAAAAATCAAACGCGCCGACGCTTGCGCGGACGGCAACCATTGTGCGGGATCGTCGTCACGTCGCGAATCGATGTGACGGTGAAGCCCGCCGCCTGCAGCGCGCGAAGCGCCGACTCACGGCCCGAACCGGGGCCCGCAACTTCCACTTCCAGCGTGCGCATGCCGTGTTCCTGCGCCTTCTTGGAAACGTCTTCGGCCGCGACCTGCGCGGCATAGGGGGTCGACTTGCGCGAACCCTTGAAGCCCATCGTGCCGGCCGACGACCAGGCAATGGTGTTGCCCTGCGCGTCGGTGATGGTGATGGTCGTGTTGTTGAACGACGAATTCACATGCGCGATGCCGGAGGCGATGTTCTTGCGTTCGCGGCGACGTATGCGGGTGGCTTCCTTGCCCATTCCAAAACCTTTCCTGTGATCTCAAACGCCGCCGTAGTGCCAGCGGCTACACCTAAAACGCGAAAAGCAGACGGTGAGGAGCGAATGGAAATTCGCCGCCTCGCGTCAGCTGTTCGCGAGCTTATTTCTTCTTGCCGGCAATCGACTTGGCCGGGCCCTTGCGCGTGCGCGCATTGGTGTGGGTGCGCTGGCCACGCACCGGCAGGCCGCGGCGATGACGCAGACCGCGATAGCAGCCGAGGTCCATCAAACGCTTGATGTTGATGCCGACTTCACGACGAAGATCGCCCTCGACCAGATAGTCGCGGTCGATGACTTCGCGGATCTGCAGAACTTCCTGGTCGCTGAGCTGGCTGACGCGGCGCTCGGCGGGAATCTTCACCTTCTCGATGATCTCGGCCGCGTTCTTCTGGCCGATGCCATGGATGTACTGGAGCGCGATCAAGACGCGCTTGTTGGTCGGGATATTCACGCCGGCAATACGGGCCACGGACTTCTCTCCTGTCACCGATCCCTCGCGGACCGGGCTATGTTCTTGCTAACTCGGGCAGGTGTCCGCAAACGCGAACACGACGCCCGTCCCCTCAGATTCTTTGGGCCCCGGCATCGTCTGAAACTATCCGACTTGGATGCGAGGCTTATTAAAGGATTCAACTCGGTTTCGTCAACCGTCTCTATCGTTTAGCTCGCTTTTTCGTGACCTTTTTCACGGCCTTCTTGGCGGGCTTTTTGACCGCCTTTTTGACCGTTTTCTTGCCAGTTTTCTTGCCAGTTTTCTTGGTCGCCTTTTTGGCCTTTTTTGCCCCCTTGGAGGCCGTTTTGGCGGCCTTTGGAGCGGATTTGGCGGCTTTCCCGGCGGATTTGGCGGCTTTTTTGCCCGCGGGCCTGGCGGTCTTCCTGGCGCCTGCCTTGGCCTGTTTGGCCGGTGCAGCTGCCTTCGCTGAAGCTTTGGGTTCCACCGCGCCGATCGCGGACAGGATCCGGTTAATTTCCCGGGTGACGTGCTCGATGGTCATCATACCATCGACCGTGAGCAGCTTCCGCCGCTCCGAATAGTAGTGAATCAGCGGCTCGGTCAGGGTCCGGTAGCTCGCCAGCCGCTTCGACAGCACCTCCGGAGTGTCGTCGATTCGCACCTCCTCGCCCCTCGCCCGCATCTCGGCGACGCGACTCTCGACGCGGTCGAGCAGCGCGCTCTCGTTGACGCGCAGTTCGATCACGGCGTCGAGCTTGATGTGCTTCTTCTTCAGCAGCTCATCGAGGGCGGCGGCCTGTGGCACCGTGCGCGGAAAGCCGTCGAGGATGAAACCGTTCTTCATGTCGGGCTGGTCGAGGCGGTCGGAGATGATGCCGATCACGATTTCATCCGGCACCAGCGACCCGCTCGCCATGATGTCCTTGGCCTGCAAGCCGATCGGCGTCTGGGCGGCCACCGCAGCGCGCAGCATCTCGCCGGTGGAGAGCTGGATCAGTTCGTGTTTGTGGACCAGCCGTTGCGCCTGGGTCCCCTTGCCCGCACCCGGCGGCCCCAAAAGGATCAATCTCATGACAATTCGCCCCCCGGCTTGGTGAGCGAATGCCCGCGCACCTGCGTTTTGATATCAAGGATAGTGCAAACCACAATCAGCGCCGACCCACCACCAAAAAGAAAGGGCAGCTCACCGTAAGCCACCAGGGCTTCCGGAATCAGCGACACGGCCACGAGGTAGACGGCTCCGATGAAGGTCGTCAACGTCACGACGCGATCGAGATGGTCGGCGGTGGGTTCGCCCGGCGCCACGTCTGTAATCGCGCCGCCCCGCTTGTGCAAGACCTCGGCGATGCGCGCGGGATCAAGCACATAGGCGGTATAGATGAAAGCCAGCACGAAGACCGCAATGGATCCGAGGATCATGTGGACCGGCCGGGCGAACTGGATGTGGTCGTAGGCGGCGGCGAGCGTCGGTGTCTGGCCGAAGGCCAGGGTCGCAAGCACCAGCGGAAGATAGAATATCCACGGCGTCACGGTGGCCGGGATCAGGAACCCGGCGCTGTTGATCTTGATCGGCAGCACCGAGGAGCGCGCGGGAAGCAGGCGTGTTCCCGCCTGGCGCGCGGCATATTGCACCGGCACGTTCCGCCGCGCGCCTTCGACGAGGACGATGACAGCGATGCCCACGACCGCGAGGATGGCCAGCAGCAGCAGAACGCTGCCGGAGATCGCGCCCTGTCCCAGCAGCTGGAAGGCGGCGGAAATATCTGCCGGAAGCGAAACGATGATGCCGACGAACAGAATGAGCGCGAGCCCGTTGCCGATCCCGTAGCGGGTGATTTGTTCGCTGAGCCAGACCAGGAAGAACACGCCGCCCACCATCGTTGCAGTGGCCGACAGCAGGAACCAAGCGCCGGGCTCGGTGACGAGGCCGGGAACGTCCTGAAGACTGGACGCGACGCCGAAGGCCTGGAATGCCGCAAGCAGCAGCGTCAGGATCAGCGTGAAGCGGGCAATCTTGCGGCGGCCGGCCTCACCCGATCGTTCGAGCGCGCTCAGCCGGCCCCACACCACAGCGACAAGCTGCATGACGATCGCGACACTCAGATAGGGAATGATGAAGAGCGCGAAAATCGAAATGCGGGCGGCAGCGCCCGATGAAAGCAGCAGGCCGGCCTGCATCTGTGGCAAGAGGCCCGCAAGCGGGACATGACTGCCGAGCCGGAAGATGAGCAGCGCGCCGATCGTGATAGCGATCCGGCGCGGCAGCTCAGATTTCATCGACGGCGGCCCTTGAGCTTGGATTTACGGATCAGCCCTTCATACTGATGGGCGAGCAGATAGCCCTGCACCTGCGCCACCGTATCCATCGTCACGCTGACGACGATCAGAAGCGAGGTTCCGCCAAAGTAGAACGGCACCGCGGCGTAGGAGATCAGAACTTCGGGAATCAGGCAGACGATGGCGAGATAGATCGCGCCGAGCACCGTCACGCGCGACAACACGTAGTCGATATATTCGGCGGTACGCTCGCCCGGACGGATGCCGGGGATGAAGCCGCCATGCTTCTTCAGATTGTCCGCGGTCTCGGTCGGATTGAACACGATCGCGGTATAGAAGAACGCGAAGAACACGATCAGCGCGAGATAACAGAACAGGAAGAGCGGACGGCCGTGGCTGAGCTGGGTGTTGAGCCACTGGAACCACTCCGGCCCCTTGCCGGCGTTGAAGTTAGCGACCGTGGTCGGCAGCAACAGCAGCGACGAGGCGAAGATCGGCGGGATCACGCCCGAGGTGTTGAGCTTGAGCGGCAGATGCGAGGACTGGCCCTCGAACATCTTGTTGCCGACCTGGCGCTTCGGATACTGGATCAGGAGCCGCCGCTGCGCGCGTTCCATGAACACGATGAAGGCGATCACGACGACCGCCATCACGATCACGACCAGGATCAGGGCGGTCGACAGCGCACCCTGACGGCCGAGTTCGAGCATGTTGGCGAGCGCCGAGGGCAACTCGGCGACGATGCCGGCCAGGATGATCAGCGAAATACCGTTGCCGATGCCGCGCGAGGTGATCTGCTCGCCAAGCCACATCAGGAACATGGTGCCGCCGGTCAGCGTGATCGCGGTGGAGATCAGGAAGAACGGCCCGGGCTCGCTGACGACGTTACCGGCGCCCTGCAGGCCGACCGCGATGCCGTAGGACTGGAACGCGGCGAGGATCACCGTGAGATAGCGGGTATACTGGTTCAGCGTCTTGCGGCCGGCCTCGCCTTCCTTCTTCAGCGCCTCGAGCTGCGGCGAAACCGTGGTCAGAAGCTGGATGATGATGGACGCCGAGATGTACGGCATGATGTTCAGGGCGAAGATCGCCATGCGGTTGATACCGCCGCCGGCGAACATGTTGAACATGCCGAGGATACCGCCGGCCTGCGACTTGAACACCTGCTCCCAGGCCGCGGGATCGATGCCGGGCAGCGGAATGTAGGTGCCGAGCCGATAAACAAGCAGCGCACCCAGTGTGAACCAGATGCGCTTCTTCAGTTCGTCGGCTTTGCCGAGCGCGGAGAAATTGAGGTTTGCCGCAAGTTGTTCTGCTGCTGAGACCATGTCTAGGCTTTCTCCCGCCGTCCCTCACGCCTCTAGCCCCGAGCGGGGCCATCGGCAGACGCCGGACATTATTTGGTGCTCGGCTTCGATAAGTCCATCGTTCAATCGGCGCATTGCCCGCGCCGCGGCGGGCAATGACGCAGATGTTACGCCGCCTCGCCTTCTTCCTTCTTGGCCGGAGCCAGAACCTTCACCGTACCGCCGGCCTTTTCGACCGCCGCAATCGCGGATTTCGAGGCGCCATGCACCTCGATGGCGAGCTTGGCCTTGATTTCGCCGCGGCCGAGCAGCCGCAGGCCGTCCTTGGCGCGGCGCAGCACGCCGGTCTTCACCAGCGATTCGGCGGTGACGGTTTCGTTGACATCGACCAGCTTGGCATCGATCGCGTCCTGCAGGCGGTCGAGATTGATCTCGGCGAAATCGAGCTTGAAGATGTTGTTGAAGCCGCGCTTCGGCAGGCGCCGATGCAGCGGCATCTGGCCGCCCTCGAAACCCTTGATGCGCACGCCCGAACGCGCGGTCTGGCCCTTGCCGCCGCGGCCCGCAGTCTTGCCCTTGCCTGAACCGATGCCACGGCCGACGCGCATGCGCTTCTTGCGCGAGCCGGCGTTGTCGGCGATATCGCTGAGCTTCATCGCGAAATTCCCTTATCTATGGAGCATGATCTTGACCGAAAACCCGGTCCCCACTTTTCGGGATCATGCTCCTCCCTGTCTTGCTTACTCGCCGACGACGCGGACGAGATGTTGAACCTTGCTGATCATGCCGCGAACTTCAGGCGTATCCTGCAGCTCGGAAACCCGGCCGATCTTGTTGAGCTTGAGGCCGATCAGCGTCGCACGCTGCGAGTGGTGGCGGCGGATTGCGCTGCCAGTCTGCTCGACCTTGATCATCTTTGCGGCCTTGGCCATCGTCTTGACTCCGAACGGCGCGGGAAGCTGCGCCTGATTGTTTATTCAGCCACCACTTCGGCATCGCCACCGACGCGGCGCGACTGCAGCGTGGACACCTTGATGTTGCGGCGTGCCGCCACCGAACGCGGCGAATCCTGATGCTTCAGCGCGTCGAAGGTTGCGCGAACCATGTTGTAGGGGTTCGACGAGCCGATCGACTTCGCCACCACGTCCTGGATGCCGAGCGTTTCGAACACCGCGCGCATCGGACCGCCCGCGATGATGCCGGTACCGGCGGGGGCTGCGCGCAGATAGACGCGGCCCGCACCGTGACGGCCGGCGATATCGTGATGCAGCGTGCGGCCTTCGCGCAGAGCAACGCGCGTCAGGTTACGCTTCGCCGATTCCGTCGCCTTGCGGATCGCCTCGGGAACTTCGCGCGCCTTGCCGTGACCGAAACCGACCCGACCCTTCTGGTCGCCGATCACGACCAGCGCCGCAAAGCCGAAGCGCTTGCCGCCCTTGACGACCTTCGCCACGCGATTGATGTGGACCAGCTTGTCGACGAACTCGCTGTCGCGCTCTTCGCGATCCCTGCTCCGTTCGCGTCCGCCGCGTTCGCGTTCACCTGCCATGGTGTTTTCCAATCTCAGGGAGCCTAACGCCCCTGTCCTTAATCTTGGTTCAAAACCGGTTGTTAGAAGCTCAATCCGCTTTCGCGGGCTGCATCCGCGAGCGCCTTGACGCGCCCGTGATACAGATACTGACCGCGATCGAATATCACTTCCTTGACGCCCTTCTGCACGGCGCGTTCCGCCAGCAGCTTGCCGACGGCCTTGGCCGCATCGATGTTGGCGCCCGTGTTGCCGCTCTCGCGCATCGTCTTTTCCAGCGACGACGCGGAAGCCAGCGTCTCGCCCTTCAGGTCGTCGATGACCTGGGCATAGATATGCTTCGACGAGCGGAACACCGACAGACGCGGACGTCCATTAGCGGAGCGGCGCAGTGAATTCCTCACACGCTGCTTGCGCCGGGCATTTGTAACTTTCAGTGACATGGCCGGCTCCGTTACTTCTTCTTGCCTTCCTTGCGGAAGATGAATTCGTTGGCGTACTTCACGCCCTTGCCCTTGTAGGGCTCCGGCGGACGATAGGCGCGGATTTCGGCCGCAACCTGACCGACGCGCTGGGAATCATTGCCCGTGATCGTGATCTCGGTCGGCTTCGGCACCGCGATGGTGATGCCATCGGGGATCGCGTAGACGACGTCATGGCTGTAGCCGAGCGCGAGCTGCAGGTTCTTGCCCTGCAGCGCGGCGCGGTAGCCGACGCCGGTGATCTCGAGCTTCTTCTCGAAACCCTTGGTGACGCCCTCGACCAGGTTTGCGACCTGCGCGCGCGCGGTGCCGTACATGGCTTGCGCCCGGTTGGTTTCGAGCTTCGGCGCGACCTTGACCGCGCCGTCCTCGAACTTCACCTCGACGTCGTCATGCACGACGAACTGAAGCTGGCCCTTCGGCCCCTTCATCTTGACGGTCTGCCCTTCGACGGTCGCCGTCACACCGGACGGGATCGGCACGGGCCGTTTGCCAACACGTGACATGCTAGAATCCTTCCTCAGAACACCGTGAAGAGAACTTCGCCGCCCACGTTCGCTTCACGCGCTTCGTGGTCAGCCATGATTCCCTTCGGTGTCGACAAGACCGAAATACCGAGACCGTTGTTCACGCGCGGCAGGTTCTTCACCGAGGCGTAAACCCGACGGCCTGGCTTGGACACCCGCTCGATTTCGCGAATGACCGGCTCGCCGTCGAAATATTTCAGTTCGATCTCGAGTTCGCTGCGGCCGGACGAATGCTCTACGCTGGCGTAGCCGCGGATGTAACCCTCGGACTTCAGCACTTCGAGCACGTTGGCGCGCATCTTCGAGCCCGGGGTCGAAACCTTGGACTTCGAGCGCATCTGCGCGTTGCGGATGCGGGTGATGAGATCGCTGATCGGATCGTGCGTAGACATCTGACGACCCTCCCTTACCAGCTCGACTTCACGAGCCCGGGAACCAGGCCCTTGGAGCCGAGTTCACGCAGCGCGATGCGGCTGAGCTTGTTCTTGCGATAGACCGAACGCGGACGGCCGGTGAGTTCGCAGCGGTTGCGGATGCGCGTCGCCGACGAGTTGCGCGGCATCTCGGCAAGCTTCAGCGTCGCCGCGAAGCGCTCTTCCATCGGCTTGGTCTTGTCGGCGATGATCGCCTTCAGCTTCGCGCGCTGGGGTGCGGCGTTCTTGGTCATCCGCTTGCGCCGGTTGTTCTTCTCGATTGAACTCTTCTTTGCCATGCTTGGCTCCTGGGTTTCCGCGTTTGAGAGGCTTTAACTGCGTCTCACTGCCGGAACGGGAAATTGAAAGCGGTCAACAAGGCACGCGCCTCGTCGTCGGTCTGCGCCGTGGTGCAAACCGTGATGTCCATGCCGCGGGCTTCCGAAACCTTGTCGAAGTCGATTTCGGGGAAAATGATGTGCTCCTTGAGGCCGAGCGAATAGTTGCCGCGGCCGTCGAAGCTCTTCGGATTGAGGCCGCGGAAGTCGCGCACGCGCGGCAGCGCCACGTTCACCAGGCGGTCGATGAACTCGTACATCTTGGTCTTGCGCAGCGTGACCTTGCAGCCGATCGGCTGGTTTTCACGCAGCTTGAAGGTCGCGATCGCGACGCGCGAATAGGTCACGATCGCCTTCTGGCCGGCGATCAGCGACAGGTCGCCAGCTGCGGTCTCGGCCTTCTTGCGGTCGTTGACGGCGTCGCCGACGCCCATGTTGAGGACGATCTTGTCAAGACGCGGCACCTGCATGACGTTGGCATAGCCGAACTGTTCAGTCAGCTTGCTGCGGATGCTCTTGTCATACTCCACGCGCAGGCGCGGCACATAAGCGGTTTCAGCCATCGATCTCTGCTCCCGAGCTCTTGGCAATGCGTACCTTCTTGCCATCAGCCTGAATCTTGAAGCCCACGCGGGTCGGTTTGCCGTCCTTGCCGACATACGCGATGTTGGACAGGTGGATCGGCGCCTCCTTGGAGATGATGCCGCCTTCCTGGGCCTGGGTCTGCTTCTGGTGACGCTTCACCAGGTTGACGCCGCGCACGAGAGCCTTGTTCTCGTCGGGACGAACCTCGAATACTTCGCCGGTACGGCCCTTGTCGCGGCCGTTCAGCACGATGACCTTGTCACCCTTGCGGATCTTGGCAGCCATCACAGCACCTCCGGCGCAAGTGAAATGATCTTCATGTGGTTCTTGGCGCGCAGCTCGCGCGGCACGGGCCCGAAGATACGGGTGCCGACCGGCTCCGACTGATTGTTGATCAGCACGGCGGCGTTGCGGTCGAAGCGGATGACCGAGCCGTCGGCGCGGCGGATGTCCTTGCGGACCCGCACCACGACAGCCTTCATCACGTCGCCCTTCTTCACCTTGCCGCGCGGAATCGCTTCCTTGATCGACACAACGATAACATCGCCCACGGTGGCATAGCGGCGCTTGGAGCCCCCAAGCACCTTGATGCACATGACACGGCGTGCGCCTGAATTATCGGCCACGTCGAGGTTGGTCTGCATCTGAATCATTGATGCACCTCGTCCTCTTTCTGATGCGCTGGAACGCGCTTAAAATTTCCCAAAACCGGTCAGGCTAAGCCCGACCTGCTTCAGGCCGTTTTCTTCTGTTCGCCCCGGACAACCGTCCAGCGCTTCAACTTCGAGATCGGCTTGCTCTCCTCGATCCACACCATGTCGCCCGGCTTGAACTCGTTGTTCTCGTCGTGCGCGTGGTAGTTCTTGGAGCGACGGATCGTCTTCTTGTAGATCGGGTGGGTGAAGCGGCGATCGACGCGCACCACTATCGTCTTGGCTTGCTTGTCGCTCACGACCACGCCCTGAAGGGTTCGTTTCGGCATATCCGGCCTCTTACTTCTTCTTCGCGCGCGCTTGCGCGGCGATGGTCTTGATGCGGGCGATATCGCGGCGGGCTTCACGCAGCCGCGTGGTGTTTTCCAGCTGCCCGGTGGCGCGCTGGAAACGCAGGTTGAAACGCTCTTTCTTCAGGTTGAGGACGGCGTCCTCCCTCTGATCGTCGCTCATCGCGCGAATGTCGGCGGTTTTCATCTCGGCCATGACGGTTACTCCGCAATGCGCGCGACGAAGCGCGTCTTGATCGGCAGCTTGGCGGCGGCGAGCGAGAGCGCTTCCTTTGCGGTCTGCACCGTGACGCCGTCGATCTCGAAAATCACGCGGCCAGGCTTGACCCGGGCCACCCACAATTCCGGCGTACCCTTGCCCGAGCCCATGCGGACTTCGGCGGGCTTCTTCGACACCGGCAGGTCCGGAAATATGCGGATCCAGACGCGGCCGGCGCGCTTCATGTGACGGGTCAGCGCGCGGCGTGCGGCTTCGATCTGACGGGCGGTGATGCGCTCGGGCGCCATCGCCTTCAGGCCGAACTGTCCGAACGACAACGTCGCGCCCGAAGTCGCAACGCCGTGGATACGGCCCTTATGCGCCTTCCGGAACTTCGTTTTCTTTGGTTGCATCATGGCTTACGCCCTCAAACCTTCTCTAATGTCTCAAGCAGCGTCGCGACGCGGACGGGTATTGTCGCCTTCGGCCATCTTCTTGTCCTGGGCCATCGGATCGTGCTCGAGGATCTCGCCTTTGAAGATCCAGACCTTGACGCCGCAGGTACCGAATGTCGTGAACGCGGTCGCCACGCCGTAATCGACGTCGGCGCGCAACGTGTGCAAGGGAACGCGACCTTCGCGATACCATTCCATACGCGCGATTTCGGCGCCGCCGAGACGGCCCGAGCAGTTGATACGAATGCCTTCGGCGCCAAGACGCATCGCCGACTGCACCGCGCGCTTCATGGCGCGGCGGAATGCGACGCGGCGCTCGAGCTGCTGGGCGATCGATTCGGCGACCAGGGTGGCGTCGAGTTCCGGCTTGCGGATTTCGACGATGTTGATGACGACGTCGGAAGCCGTGATGTCGGCAACCCGCTTGCGCAGCTTGTCGATGTCGGCGCCCTTCTTGCCGATCACGACGCCCGGACGCGCCGAATGGATCGTCACGCGGCACTTCTTGTGCGGACGCTCGATCACGATGCGGGCGACGGCTGCCTGCTTGAGTTCCTTGTGCAGGATCTCACGGATCCTGACGTCCTCATGCAGCAACTTGCCGTATTCGTTCTTGCCGGCGAACCAACGGGAATCCCACGTACGGTTGATGCCGAGACGCAGTCCGATTGGATTGATTTTTTGACCCATCGTCTTCTCCTGCGCTCTTAAGCGCCAGCCTCGGCCTCGACCTGACGAACCACGATGGTCAGGTGTGCGAATGGTTTGTAGATACGCCCCGAACGGCCACGGCCGCGCGGCGAAAAACGCTTCATCACGATGCCGTTGCCGACATGGGCCTCGGCGACGACCAGATCGTCGACCTCGAGGTCGTGGTTGTTCTCGGCGTTGGCGATCGCCGATTCCAGGCACTTCTTGACGTCGACCGCGATCCGCTTGCGCGAGAACTGCAGGTCGGCCAGTGCCGCAGACGCCTTCCGGCCGCGGATCAGCTGCGCGACAAGATTAAGCTTCTGCGGGCTCACGCGCAGCATCCGGGCCACAGCCTTGGCCTCGTTATCCGCGAGCACTCTTTCGCGCTTTGGTTTGCTCATCGCTTATTCCTCAAGCCTTCTTGGCTTTCTTGTCGCCAGAATGGCCATGGAAGGTACGGGTCGGCGAGAATTCGCCGAACTTGTGACCCACCATTTCCTCGTTGACCGATACCGGCACATGCTTCTGGCCGTTGTAGACACCGAAGACCAGGCCGACGAACTGCGGCAGGATGGTCGAGCGGCGGCTCCAGATCTTGATGACGTCGTGACGGCCGGACGCGCGCGCGGCATCTGCTTTCTTGAGCAGAGAGCCTTCGACGAACGGGCCTTTCCAGACTGAACGAACCATGTCCGGCGTTCCTTACTTCTTCCGCTTGTGGCGGCTTAGGAGGATGAATCTGTTGGTCGACTTATTCGAACGGGTCTTCTTGCCCTTGGTCGGCTTGCCCCACGGGGTCACCGGGTGGCGGCCGCCCGAGGTGCGGCCTTCGCCGCCGCCGTGCGGATGGTCGATCGGGTTCATGACGACGCCGCGGTTATGCGGACGCCAGCCCAGCCAGCGGGTACGGCCGGCCTTGCCGATCGAGATGTTCATGTGATCGGGGTTCGACACCGCGCCGATGGTGCCGCGGCAACGGCCGTGCACCAGGCGCTGTTCGCCCGAGTTCAGACGCAGAATGACGTAGTCCTGATCGCGGCCGACGATCTGCGCATAGGTGCCGGCGGAACGTGCGATCTGGCCGCCCTTGCCGATCTTCATCTCGATATTGTGGACGATGGTGCCGACCGGCATGTTGCCGAGCGGCATGACATTGCCGGGCTTCACGTCGACATAGTTGCCGGCAACGACGGTGTCGCCCGCGGCCAGCCGCTGCGGCGCCAGGATATAGGCCTGCTCGCCGTCGGCATACTTGATCAGCGCGATGAACGCGGTGCGGTTCGGATCGTATTCCAGGCGCTCGACGGTCGCGGCTACGTCGACCTTGTCGCGCTTGAAATCGACCATCCGGTAGGCCTTCTTGTGGCCACCGCCACGAAAGCGAACCGTGATACGGCCGGTGTTGTTGCGGCCGCCATTGCTCTGCTTGCCCTCGGTCAACGCCTTGACCGGCTTGCCCTTGTACAGCGCCGAACGGTCGACCATCACCAGCTGGCGCTGGCCCGGCGTCGTCGGATTGTATGTTTTCAATGCCATCGTCGTAACGCCTTATAGTCCGGTGGTGACGTCGATGCGGTGGCCCTCTTCGAGGGTCACGATCGCCCGCTTCACATCCGACTGCGAACCGAAATTACCGCGGAACACCTTGGTCTTGCCCTTGCGGACCAGCGTGTTCACGCTCTTCACCTTGACGTCGAACAGCTTCTCGACGGCTTCCTTGATTTGCGGCTTGGTCGCCTTGGAGGCGACCTTGAACACAACCTTGTTGTGCTCGGACGCTACCGTTGCCTTTTCGGTCACCACCGGGGCAACGATCACGTCGTAATGGCGCGGATCGATATTCTTCATTTGAAGCGCGCCTCCAACGCATCCACCGCCGACTTGGTCAGCACCAGCTTGTGACGGCGCAGAATGTCATAGACGTTGATGCCCTGGATCGGCAGCACGTCGATGTTCGGAATGTTGCGGGCCGCGGTCGCGAAACCGGTGTTGACCTCGGCGCCGTCGATGATCAGCGCATTGGTCAGGCCGAGACCCGAGAAATGCCCGACCAGAGCCTTGGTCTTGGCGGCCTCGAGCGTCGCCGATTCGATCACGATCAGCCCGCCGTCCTTTGCCTTGGCGGAGAGCGCATGGCGAAGTGCCAGTGCGCGCACCTTCTTCGGCAAGGCGAAGGCGTGCGAGCGCACCACCGGACCGAACGCACGGCCACCGCCGCGGAACTGCGGAACGCGGGCCGAACCGTGACGAGCACCGCCGGTGCCCTTCTGCTTGTACATCTTCTTGCCGGTGCGCCAGACATCGGCGCGGCCCTGCGTCTTGTGCGTGCCGGCCTGACGCTTGGCGAGCTGCCAGTTGACGCAGCGCTGGATGATGTCCTTGCGCGGCTCCAGGCCGAAAATCTCATCGGACAGCTGGACCGAACCGGCTTCCTTGCCCTCAAGGGTCGTGACTTTCAGTTCCATCTCACGCGCCCTCCTGCTCGGCCGGCGCTTGAGCCTGCTCGGCACCGCCGACAACCCTGAACTTGCCGGGCTTCGGAGCTTCCTTCGGCAACGGCTTCTTCACCGCATCACGCACCGAGATCCAACCGCCCTTGGAGCCGGGAACGGCGCCCTCGACGAGGATCAGGCCGCGCTCGACGTCGGTCTGCACAACGCGCAGGTTGAGCGTGGTGATGCGATCGACGCCCATGTGACCGGGCATCTTCTTGTTCTTGAAGGTCTTGCCGGGATCCTGACGTCCGCCGGTCGAACCGATCGAACGATGCGAAACCGACACACCGTGGGTGGCGCGAAGACCGCCGAAGTTCCAGCGCTTCATGCCGCCGGCAAAACCCTTACCGACCGAGGTGCCGGTGACGTCGACGAACTGGCCGACCACGAAATGGTCCGCCTGAATTTCGGCGCCAACCGGGATCAGCGCGTCCTCAGACACGCGAAACTCGGTGACCTTCCGCTTGGGCTCGACCTTGGACACCGCAAACTGGCCGCGCTCTGCCTTGGGCAGATAGACGGTCTTGCGGGTGCCGGAACCGAGCTGCAGCGCAACGTAACCGTTCTTCTCGGTCGTGCGGTGGCCCAGAACCTGACAATTGCCCAGCTTCAGCACGGTCACAGGGATATGTTCACCGGTCTCCGTAAAGACCCGCGTCATCCCGACCTTTTGTGCGATCACTCCGGAGCGCATCGGCGTGCTTCCTGTTCTTTCTGTCCGCTAACTTCGGACGATCTAAAAAAATCTTAGAGCTTGATCTCGACGTCGACACCGGCGGCCAGGTCGAGCTTCATCAAAGCATCGACGGTCTGCGGGGTCGGGTCGACAATGTCGAGCAGGCGCTTGTGGGTGCGCATCTCGAACTGCTCACGGCTCTTCTTGTCGACGTGCGGCGAACGGTTGACGGTGAACTTCTCGATGCGGGTCGGCAGCGGAATGGGTCCGCGAACCTGAGCACCGGTACGTTTCGCCGTGTTCACGATCTCGCGGGTCGACGTATCGAGAATTCGATGGTCGAACGCCTTGAGACGGATGCGAATATTTTGGCCGTTCATTGCCGCTGTCTTTCTTTGTCGTCGTATTTGCGAATGGTGGCTAGCGAGTAGCGAATGATTTCATCCGCCACTCGCCAATTCCTGTTCGCTTACTCAATGATGGCGGAGACGACACCCGAGCCGACGGTGCGGCCACCTTCGCGGATCGCGAAGCGGAGCTTCTCTTCCATCGCGATCGGCACGATCAGGTGCACTTCCATCGCGATGTTGTCGCCCGGCATCACCATTTCGGTGCCTTCGGGCAGATGCACGACGCCGGTCACGTCGGTGGTGCGGAAGTAGAACTGCGGCCGGTAGTTGGTGAAGAACGGGGTGTGACGACCGCCCTCTTCCTTGGTCAGGATGTAAGCCTCAGCCTTGAACTTGGTGTGCGGCTTGACCGAACCCGGCTTGCACAGCACCTGGCCACGCTCGACTTCCTCGCGCTTGGTACCGCGCAGCAGCGCACCGATGTTGTCGCCGGCCTGGCCCTGATCGAGCAGCTTGCGGAACATTTCGACGCCGGTGACGATGGTCTTCTGGGTATCGCGCAGACCGACGATTTCGATTTCCTCGCCGACCTTGACGATGCCGCGTTCGACACGGCCGGTCACCACGGTGCCGCGGCCCGAGATCGAGAACACGTCTTCGACCGGCATCAGGAACGGCTGGTCGATCGGACGCGCCGGCTGCGGGATGCTTTCGTCGACAGCCTTCATCAGTTCGAGAACTGCGTCGTGGCCGAGCTTCTTGTCCTTGTCTTCGAGGGCGGCGAGAGCCGAACCCTTGATGATCGGGATCGTGTCGCCCGGGAATTCGTACTTCGAGAGCAGTTCGCGGACTTCCATCTCGACCAGTTCGAGCAGTTCCGGATCGTCGACCATGTCGCACTTGTTAAGGAACACGACGAGCGCGGGAACGCCGACCTGACGGGCGAGCAGGATGTGCTCGCGGGTCTGCGGCATCGGGCCGTCGGCGGCCGACACCACCAGGATCGCGCCGTCCATCTGCGCCGCACCGGTGATCATGTTCTTCACGTAGTCGGCGTGGCCCGGGCAATCGACGTGGGCGTAGTGCCGGTTCGCGGTTTCGTATTCGACGTGAGCGGTCGAGATCGTGATGCCGCGCGCCTTTTCTTCGGGCGCCTTGTCGATCTGGTCGTACGCCGTGAACGTCGCACCGCCGGTTTCAGCCAGCACCTTGGTGATCGCTGCGGTCAGCGAAGTCTTGCCATGGTCGACGTGACCGATGGTTCCGATATTGCAGTGCGGTTTGTTACGTTCAAATTTTGCTTTGGCCATTTGACTCTCCGTTTAATCGTTGACTGCCGCCAACGACAATCAGGCAAACTTCTTCTGGACTTCTGCGGACACGTTCGCGGGTGCTTCCGCGTAGTGATCGAATTGCATCGTAAAGGTCGCGCGTCCCTGGCTCATCGAGCGCAGGTTATTCACGTACCCGAACATGTTCATGAGCGGCACCATCGCGTTGATGACGTTGGCGTTGCCGCGCATGTCTTGACCCTGGATCTGGCCGCGCCGCGAATTCAGGTCGCCGATGACCGAACCGGTATAGTCTTCCGGGGTCACCACTTCGACCTTCATGATCGGCTCGAGCAGGACGGACTTGCCCTTCGTCAGCGCTTCGCGGAATGCCGCGCGCGATGCGATTTCGAAGGCCAGCGCCGACGAGTCGACGTCGTGATACTTGCCGTCGACCAGCGTCACCTTGACGTCGACCACCGGGAAGCCGGCGACGACACCCGAGCCCATCACGCTGTTGAGACCCTTTTCGACGCCGGGGATATATTCCTTCGGCACCGAACCACCAACAACCTTGGACTCGAACTCGTAGCCCTTGCCGGGCTCGTTCGGCTCGACCACGATCGACACTTCAGCGAACTGACCGGTACCACCGGTCTGCTTCTTGTGCGTGTACTTGACCTCGGCCTTTTTGGTGACGCGCTCACGGAACGCCACCTGCGGCGCGCCAATGTTCGCATCGACCTTGTAGGTACGGCGCAGGATGTCGACCTTGATGTCGAGATGAAGTTCGCCCATGCCCTTGAGAATGGTCTGGCCGGACTCCTGGTCGGTCGACACCCGGAACGACGGATCTTCCGCAGCGAGCTTCGCCAGTGCGACGCCGAGCTTTTCCTGGTCGGCCTTCGACTTCGGCTCGATGGCGATTTCGATCACCGGCTCCGGGAATTCCATCTTCTCCAGGATCACCTGCTTGTCGGGATCGCACAGCGTGTCACCGGTGCGCGCTTCCTTCAGGCCCGCCAAAGCAACGATGTCGCCGGCATAAGCTTCCTTGATGTCTTCGCGGTTGTTCGCATGCATCAGCAGCATGCGGCCGATACGTTCTTTCTTCTCGCGGGTCGAGTTGACCACGCCGGTACCGCTCATCAGCACACCCGAATAGATGCGGCAGAAGGTGATGGTGCCGACGAACGGGTCGTCCATGATCTTGAACGCGAGCAGAGCCAGCGGCTCCTTGTCGTCGGCCTTGCGGGTGACTTCGTTGCCGTCTTCATCGATGCCCTTGATGGCGGGCACGTCGACCGGCGACGGCAGATAGTCCACGACCGCGTCGAGCAGCGGCTGCACGCCCTTGTTCTTGAACGCCGAACCGCACAGCACCGGGAAGAACGCGCCGGTCAGCACGGCCTTGCGGATCATGCGCTTCAAGGTCGCGACATCGGGCTCCTTGCCGTCGAGGTAAGCAGCAAGAACGTCGTCGTCGAGTTCGACGGCGGCTTCCAGCAGCTTCTCGCGATATTCATTGGCCTTCTCGACCATGTCCTCGGGAATATCGATGTCGACGAACTTGGCGTCGAGCTTCTCTTCTTCCCAGACGACGCCCTTCATGCGGACGAGATCGATCAGGCCCTTGAAGTTGTTTTCGGAGCCGATCGGAAGCTGGATCGCAATCGGCTTGGCGCCGAGGCGATCGACAATATCCTGCATGCATTTGTAGAAGTCGGCGCCGGTCTTATCCATCTTGTTGGCGAAGACGATGCGCGGAACGCGGTACTTGTCGCCCTGACGCCAGACGGTTTCGGTCTGAGGTTCAACGCCCTGGTTGGAGTCGAGCACGCATACCGCGCCGTCGAGCACGCGCAGCGAACGCTCGACTTCAATGGTGAAGTCGACGTGGCCGGGAGTGTCGATGATGTTGAGGCGCTTGCCTTCCCAGAACGCGGTGGTCGCAGCCGACGTAATCGTAATGCCGCGCTCCTGCTCCTGCTCCATCCAGTCCATCGTCGCGGCACCTTCGTGCACTTCGCCGATCTTGTGGCTCTTGCCGGTGTAATAAAGGATGCGCTCGGTGGTCGTGGTCTTGCCGGCATCGATATGCGCCATGATACCGAAGTTGCGGTAGTTCTCTATGGCATGAACGCGGGGCATGGGTTGTTCCTTAAAATCCGTGTTTCGCCGTTACCAGCGATAGTGCGAGAAGGCGCGGTTGGCTTCAGCCATCCGGTGCACGTCTTCACGCTTCTTGACGGCGTTCCCCCGGTTATTCGACGCGTCGAGCAACTCGGCCGAGAGCCGCTCCGTCATGGTCTTCTCGTTGCGATCGCGCGCCGCGGTGATGATCCAGCGAATGCCCAGCGCCTGACGGCGGACGGAACGCACTTCAACCGGCACCTGATAGGTGGCGCCGCCGACGCGGCGCGAACGCACTTCGATGGTCGGCATGACGTTTTCCAGCGCCTGCTCGAACACCGGCAGCGGGCCCTGCTTGGTCTTGGCCTCGATCATGGCGAGCGCGCCGTAGACGATGCTCTCGGCGGCAGACTTCTTGCCGTCGTACATGATCGAATTCATGAACTTCGTAATGATGATGTTCCCGAACTTCGGATCCGGGTTCACTTCACGCTTTTCAGCTGAATGGCGACGAGACATCTTGGCTGTTCCCGCTTACTTCGGACGCTTCGCGCCGTACTTCGAACGACGCTGCTTACGGTTCTTGACGCCCTGGGTATCGAGGACGCCGCGGAGAATGTGGTAGCGCACGCCGGGCAAATCCTTGACGCGGCCGCCGCGGATCATGACCACCGAGTGTTCCTGAAGGTTATGGCCTTCACCGGGGATGTAGCCGATCACTTCGAAGCCGTTGGTCAGGCGCACCTTGGCAACCTTACGAAGCGCCGAGTTCGGCTTCTTCGGGGTCGTGGTATAGACGCGCGTGCAAACGCCGCGCTTCTGCGGCGACTGCTGCAGCGCCGGCACCTTCTTGCGCGACTTCTGCACGGTACGCGGTTTTGCGATCAGCTGGTTGATCGTCGGCATGTCAGCCTTCACCCTTTAGTTCGCGCGAAACCGGAGATGGCTTCGCAAATTCTTCTCGGGACTAGCCGCCCCGTTCGGCCGCTTTGCACGGGAAAAACACCCACGCAAAACGAAATCGCGCCAACCACTCATTGCTGAGCGGAAAGCGCTTCGACGCCACAGAGGACCGCGACTGAAGGCCGATCAGCGTTCGCTGTTCGGCCTGCTACCGAGGTCATGCATCCGAGTTCACTCTCAAGAGAACGTGCTCAAGAGAACTAAAATCGCACTGGCATTGCCTAGCTATATGATCGACAGCGTTTGAGCGGCATTCGTCGAGGTTGGTGCCCGTCTCAGTCCAGAAGGATTTGGGTCCATAAGGATTTGAAGGGTGTTCCGTTCCGACGCTGGCGACGCTCACCGCCTGTCGTGAAGTGGGGGTCTTCTATAAGCCGTGGGTAGCTAAGTCAAGCGAAACGACAACGCAGGAAACGCCTATGGCACCTGCAGATTCAGAGCTTCGCGTGAATCGGTGCGTAGCGAAATCGACGGCACTCCCCGCTTCTTCGAATCGAGCGGCACCAGCGATTCTCGCCTATTTTACCCGGGTAAATATATCCAGAAACATAATTCCCCCGGTTCCCGTCCAAAGCGGATTGCCAAGCTAAGCCTTTATTTGCCTTTCCCGGCGCAAAACTAGCCCTTCAAGGCCGGAAATTCCTATGCAGTACACGGACATTGCAATTATCGGGGGCGGCCTCGCCGGCTCGACCGCGGCCGCGATGCTCGGACGCGCCGGGATTCCGACGCTCCTGATCGACCCGCATGAAAATTATCCGTTCGATTTTCGCGTCGAAAAGCTAAGCGGCGGCACCCAGGTCGACCTTTTGTACAAGACGGGATTCGCCGATTCGCTGCTGCGTTCGACCACCCATGACGGCGAAAACTGGATCGCGCGGGCCGGCTATCTGCTCGACAAGCGGCCGAGCCAGCAGTTCGGCATCATGTATGACGCGCTGATCATGGCGATTCGGGCCGAAATCCCCAAACCTGCCGAACTGGTCTACGCCAAGGTCACGGATGTCTCGACCAGCGACGATCGCCAGAAGCTCACGCTCTCGAACGGCGAATCGATCTCGGCGCGGCTGGTGGTGCTGGCCAATGGGTTGAACATCGGGCTCCGCCGCAATCTCGGCATCGAACGCCAGATCATCAGCCCGTGCCACTCGATCTCGATCGGATTCGACCTTGCGCCCGCCGGTCGCGCCGCTTTCGCATTTCCCGCGCTGACCTATTTTTCGGAACGTCCGAGCGCCCGTATCCCCTATCTGACGCTGTTTCCGGTTGGCACCAGGATGCGAGCGAATCTGTTCGCCTATCGCGAGGCCGACGATCCCTGGCTGCGCGAGATGCGGCAAAAGCCGGTCGAGACCATGAATGCCGCGCTGCCGCGGCTGCGCCGCATCACCGGCGAGTATACCGTGTCAGGCGACGTCAAGATCAGGCCAGCGGATATCCACGTCAGCACAGGCTATCGGCAGCCCGGCATCGTCCTGGTCGGCGACGCCTTCGCCACCACCTGCCCCGTCACGGGCACCGGCACAGACAAGGTACTCACTGACGTCACCCAGCTCTGCAACGTCCATATTCCCGCCTGGTTGGCGACCGAGGGCATGAACGAGGCCAAGATCGCGTCGTACTACGAAGATCCGGTCAAGCAGGCCTGCGACGCCTGGTCGATGGCGAAGGCCTTCAGCTTCCGCAAGGTCACCCTGGACCGCGGCATCTACTGGCGCGCACAACGCCTGGCGCGATTCCTGGCGTGGTTTGGCGAAGGCAATCTGCGACGGTTACGCAAGGCAATCAGCGCGGAAGCAAAAACCCACGCTCACTCCTCGTCGTCCTCGTCCTCATCATCATCGTCGTCTTCATTGTCGTCGTCGGCCTGACCGGCCGCATTGTGCGGCTTGTGGCCCTGGTCGTCCCAGAGCTTGCGGTAGGCGCCATTGCGGGCAAGCAGCTCCGCGTGCGAGCCGCGCTCGATCGCCTTGCCGTTTGAAATCACGATGATCTCGTCCATCTCGACCACCGACGTCAGGCGGTGCGTCGACCAGATCATGGTGCGTCCCTCCGCCACCTTCAGCAGCGTGCGATTGATCGCCGCTTCCGTGGTCTGGTCGAGCGCGGACGTCGCTTCGTCCAGCAGCAGGACGGACGGGTTGCGGATGACGGCGCGCGCGATCGCGATGCGCTGGCGCTGGCCGCCCGACAGCGTGTCGCCGCGTTCGCCGACCGGCGTGTCGTATTTCTGCGGCAGGCTCATGATGTACTGGTGAATCTCGGCCTTCTTGGCGGCCTCCACGACCTCTTCGTCGCTCGCGCCTTCCTTGCCGAGCCGGATGTTTTCGCGGATCGACATGTTGAACAGCATGTTCTCCTGGAACACGACCGCCATGCTCCCGCGCAGCGATTCCAGGGTGACGCGGCGGACGTCGACGCCGTCGATGGTCAGGCGCCCCTCGTCGGGCTGGTAGAGCCGCAGGATCAGATTGAGCAGCGTGCTCTTGCCGGAGCCGCTGGGTCCGACGATGGCGATACGCTTGCCGGCATTGAGCTTGAGGCTGAGATTGTCGAGCACCGGCGTCTCGCTGCCCTCGTACTGGAAGGTCACGCGATCGAAGGTGATGTCGTTGGTGATGCGCGGCAGGTCGGGCGCGCCGGGGCGGTCGGCCCCGCGGGTCGGCTCGTCCAGCAGTTCCTGCATATGCCGCACCGATGCGGCCGCCTGGATCGACACCGGAATGAAATGCATCAGATGGGCGATGTTGTAGGACACCTCCCAGAACGCGCTCTCGAAGGTTACGAAGGTGCCGATGGTGATCTGGCCCGTGGTGGCGAGATAGGCGCCGATCGCGAGCACCACCAGATGCAGCAACAGCACCGAGATCGTGACGGTGCGTTCCACCATGGTCGACAGGAACACCGCGGACGCGGTCTTGGTGCGCACATCCTGGTTGCGCAGGGAGAACCAGCCGAACGCGCGGCGCTGCAAGCTGAACGCTTTCACCACCGCCTGGGCCGCGACGTTTTCCTGCACCATGCCGAGCAGCGCCGATTCATTCAGCTTCTGCTCGTAATTGGCCTGCACCGCCTTTGGCGTCAAAATCCGCGGGCCGATCAGCGTGATCGGAAACACCAGAAGCGCGACGGCCGCGAGCTGCCAGTTCAGGAACAGCATCAGGATGATGCCGGCGATCAGTTCCAGGAACGGCAGCGCCGCGCTGTTGGCAAAGGTCTTGACCGCCCCCTCGAACGCCGAGAGGTCGATCGAGAAGCGCGAGAGAATTTCGCCACGCTTGGTGCGGGCGAAATAGCCCGCCGGCAAGCTCTGGACATGCTCGAACAACCGCGTCCGGACATCGGAAATGATGCCGGCTGCCAACCGCGCATCCCAGCGCTCATACCAGATCGCGACGATCGAGGTGATGATGCCGGCGACCGCGAGCACGCCGAGGATCTTGTAGAGCGCCTGGAAATCCTCTTCGCCAAGCGCGTCGTCGATCAGGAACTTCAGGCTGAGCGGCATGATGACGTTGAACAGCGTCTCGACCAGCACGCCGAAGGTGACGATCGCCAATGGCTTCCTGTAATTGCCCAGATAGGGCTTGACGAAGCCGTAGACCGTCGCCATCGCGCCGGCGGCTTCCTTCGCGGTGAAGACGACGAGGTCCTCGTCATCATCGTCGTCGAGCTCCAGCTCGTCGTCCTCGTCCTCGTCTTTCTTGGCTTTTTTGTCTTTTATGCCGTCATCGGCGGCGGGCAAGCCGGCCGGCTTGCCACTGGCGATAGCCTCGAGCGCGAGCTTCTTCGCAAGCTCAGGATCGTCCGCTGACGCGGGATTCTGATCATCCGAAGAAGGAGGCTTTGGCGCCATGAAACCAACCGATGCTGCACGGCCGGCATGACCGCAAATCGAAACGCGATAGCGGTGGACGCTACCGCGCCGATCCTATGCGATCAGGATGAATTCGGCAAAACAATTGGCAAACAATCCGAGTACCGGAAGCTGCCGATCAGTCTTCGGACTCCACCTTGTCGAAGAACGAATAGCGCAGGCTGTCGGAGTCGGCGTACCACTGTCCCGGCCCCTTGTTGGCGGCAAGCGTCGCTGCCCACAATGCATCGGTGACGTCGCGGCGATGCATTGAGAGGTCGAATCCGTTGCCGAAGAACAACTCCGACCATTCCCACCAGGTGCTGAGCTTCTTCACCCCGCGCAGCAGGTCGTAGCGGTCGATCAGCGCCGGCGGCGTGTCCGACGTGACGGAGCCGAACAGCAGTCCGGTCTTGATCACCCGGTTCAGTTCGCGCACGGCGCGCGGGACCTGCTTCTCCGCGACGTGGCACAGGCTGGTCTCGAACACGAAATCGAACTCGCCGTCCTTGAACGGCATATCGACGATCGAGCCGAGCTTGTTGAATTTCTTCAGCGCCTTCGGCGTCCGGGCATGGATGGCGCGGTTGTTTTCGATGCCCCAGGCGTCGATGCCGCGCTCGCGCAGCGCGCCGACTAGTTCGCCGCTGGCCGAGCCGGCGATCAGGAGCTTGTAGCCCCTCGCCCGGTTCCAGACGATCTTGATCAGGTCCGTCAGATAGGCCGGGTCGGTAAACTCGCTCCAGACCTCGCTGTAGGGGCCAAGCCCGCGATAATTTTCGAAATAATCGCGATCGATCTTGTCGGAGAGCGACCCGCCCGCCTGCGCGCGTGCGCGGCGTAGCCGCATCATCTCGGAGACGATGATGTCGGTGGCGGCGTCGGAGGAGTCGAGCAGTCCGTTGAGCGTGGAGTCGAACAGATAGTCGCCGACCACGACGATCCCCGGATGTTCCTTCGGCTCGGGCCGGTGGTTGGTCATGACGTCGCGCACCGGCAAGCCGCCCGGCAGCGCGTTCACCGACGACAGCCAGCGATGGATCTTGCCTTCCTTGAAATAGTCACGGGCGTTGCCGAGCGCCGCCGGCAGCGACTTCAACGCGGCGTCGATCAGTTCCTGATCGCTGAGATTGGCAAATGCCAGCGCATCGGAACCCGCGATCAGCCAGTTCAGGACGCCATGCTTGCCCACATCATGACGCGCGCCCTCGTTGTAGACGCAGCAGCCGCCGAATGCCTCCGACATGAACCAGGCGCCGGGGATCTTCTCGCCCCAGAACGGTTCGTCGAACAGGATCGAAACCCGCAGATAATGCGCGGGCCGGTCGAAATAGGCGACGTGCTTGACCATCGACTTGCGCAGCTGTTCGCCGTTCCAGCGCATCGTGCCGAGCCAGGAATGCGGCAGGCACATCACCACGAGATCGAAGTCCCGCGTCTCCGGTCCCTTGCCGTTCATCATGTTGAGCTGATAGCGGCCGGAGGACGTCTTGCCGACCTGGAGCACCCGGTGATTGAGCTGGATATCGGCCGTGACTTCGCTGCGCAGGCAATCGACCAGTTGTTCGTTGCCGTTCTGAATCGAATACAGCCCGATATAGCCGTCGACATCCATCACGAAGTTCTTCAGCGCGTTCAGCCCGTTGGTGTTGTGGGGCTCGGTCGCGATGTCCGAGCGGGCCATCACCTTGAAGAAGCGCTTGGCGGTATCGTCGTCGACGAACTTTTCGAGCAGTTCCTCGGCGGTCATGTAGGCCCACGGATGCTCGTTATCGTGGGCGCCGACGCCTTCGTAATATTCGAGCGGCGACACCATATCGCTGCAGCGCTTGCGGAAGCCCTCGATCGCGGCTGCGGTCTTCGCGCCGTATTTGCGGCGCATGCCCGGCACGTCATTGAGGAGTTCGCCGTCGAACTGCACCTGCTCGGCGTCCATCGGAATCGTCTGCAGGCCGAAATGCTGGATCAGCTCGCGCAGCGGATCCGGGCCGGTCATCGAGTAATCATAGATCTCGGCAACGCCGGCCTCATACATCGCCGGCGCCGAATCGAATTTGCGCGTGACGATCTTGCCGCCGACCCGGTCGGATGCCTCGTAGATCGTGATGCGGCAGAGATCGCCGAGCTTCTTTTTCAGATACCAGGCGCTCATCAGCCCGCCCGGGCCGCCGCCTACGATTGCAAGATCGAGCATGTGTTTTCCGCAAGTTCCCGCCTGCCCCCAAGTGCAGCCGGTTTAAGTCTCCTTAGCAAAAGCGCTTTTCACCCTGAAGGGAAGATGAACAAAGCGGGTCCGCGCATTGCAGCAATGCCGGAAAGCGCCAGGGAGCCCACGATAACTGCGCTTTTTCATCCGAATCCGTACTCTTACGGGGGTTCGGCGCCGGTGGTTGATCGGGCGTCGCCGTGTGTGAATTCGCAGCCACGGTAGCGGCAAGCGGCTCCGCTGGCCTTATTCCCGCAGACGTGGAGTGCGCCTTCGGATTCCCGCGGACATTTCGTTATTTCTGGAACGCCTTGCCGGCGAGCAGACTGATCAGTTCCTGCTGCCGCGAAAGGCCTGTTTTCGCGAGCACGGACTTGAGCTGAGAGCGCACCGTTTCACGGCTGACACCAAGCGTCCCTGCGAGTACCTCGATCGTGCGGGCCTCGCTGATGCCGCGCGCCACACGCGCTTCCGCCGGCGTCAGGTCGAACAGGCCTTGCAGGACTTCGGCGGTCGGCACCGCGGCGCGATCGACTGGCGTCACCACAAGCAGCACGCTCGCTTGCGTGAAGATGTCGCGCGCGGCCCCACGGACGGGAATGACGTGCAAGACCATCGGCAGATAATTGGCCGTCGCGGCAACCGGTATGGACTTGATGATCCGGCCATCGCCAAGAGGCCGCGCGGCGAGCGCTTCGGCCAGCAGCGCATCCGCCGTCACATCCGTCATAGTCACGCGCTCGGCACGGTCTTCAAACAGCGAAGGCATCAAGGCTTCGAACAGGCCGTTGGCCGCGAACACCTGGCCGCGCGCACGTAGCACCGCGCCGGGCAACCCCAGCGCCTGCAACGCGTCCGCCTGGGCGCGTGCGCGCTCGAAGCCAAGGCGGTTCGCCGTAAGCGATGCCCGCGCCAAATGTGGCCGCAGTCCATCCAGGAAGGTGACCATCTCGCGCGGCACCGGACCAAGATCCTGGTGCCGCGGCACGACGATGGCGATCGAATCGCCACTCGGTATCGGGATGATCGTGCCGGCCCGGTAGCCGAGGCCGTATTTGCGATAGAAATTGCAATAGACTTCGTTGGTTGCAATTTCCTCATCCGACAGAAGATCGCCGTCCGTGAGGAAGCCTGCATGATTCAGCGCGATGGCGCGCGGCAGATTCGGATCGCGCTCGCTCCACCCGTCATTCAGAAAGAGCGGCATGGTCGCATCATATTCGACTGAGTTGACCGCGCTGACGTATCCGTCCCGCACGGCGAACATAAACCCACCGCTACCGCTGGTCGCCGCACCGAGCTCGCCAAGCACAGCCGGCCAAAGGGAAGGAATGAGCCCCGCCTCGTAAATGCGGTCGATCAAATGTTCTGAAATTGAGTCGCTCATGGGGAATCGCAAGGAGCGTGTTGTTCACCAAATTCCATACTGATAGCACACACCGTTGTTGGGCGTGAAGCGTCAGGACCCCGCGTTGTAAAAAGCAAAAGCCGGCTTCGCAGCCGGCTTTCTTGTTGGGCGGAACTGGACAGGTCCCTATTCCGCGGGCGGCAGCGCCAGCGGTTCCGCTTCCGGAGCGGTCGGCACGATCGCGGCCTGCTTCTCGCGCTCGTCGAGGATCAGCTTGTCGCGCTTGACCGCGACTTCGCGGATCTTGGCCATCGAGGCGCCGGTGCCCGCCGGGATCAGCCGGCCGACAATGACGTTCTCCTTGAGGCCTTCCAGCGGATCCACCTTGCCGTTGACGGCGGCTTCGGTGAGCACGCGGGTGGTCTCCTGGAACGAGGCAGCCGAGAAGAACGAGCGGGTCTGCAGGCTCGCCTTGGTGATGCCGAGCAGTACCGGCGTTCCCGTGGCGATCTTCTTGCCCTCTTCCTTGGCCTTGGCGTTGATCACGTCGAACTCGATCTTGTCGACCTGTTCGCCCGAGATCATGTCGGTCTCGCCCTGGTCGGTGATCTCGACCTTCTGCAGCATCTGACGGACAATCACCTCGATGTGCTTGTCGTTGATGAGCACGCCCTGCAGCCGGTAGACTTCCTGGATTTCGTTGACCAGATAGGCTGCGAGTTCCTCGATGCCCTTGATCGCCAGGATGTCGTGCGGTGCCGGATTGCCTTCGACGATGAAATCGCCCTTTTCGACGATATCGCCGTCCTGCAGATGGATGTGCTTGCCCTTCGGGATCAGGTACTCCCTGGTCTCCTCGGTCTTGTCCATCGGCTCGATCGAGATGCGGCGCTTGTTCTTGTAGTCGCGGCCGAAGCGGATCGTGCCCGCGATTTCCGCGATGATCGCCGCATCCTTTGGCTTGCGAGCCTCGAACAGTTCGGCCACGCGCGGCAGACCGCCCGTGATGTCGCGGGTCTTGGCGCTCTCGGTGGAGATACGCGCCAGGATGTCGCCGGCCTTGACCTTCGCGCCGGTGTCGACCGACAGAATGCCGTCGACCGACAGCATGTAGCGGGCATCGCCGCCACGTGCGAGCTTCAGGACCTTGCCGTCCTTGCCCTTGACCACGATAGCCGGGCGCAGATCCGCGCCACCACGCGAGGCGCGCCAGTCGATGACGACGCGCTTGGCGATACCGGTGGATTCGTCGAGCGTTTCCGAGATCGACTGGCCTTCGACCAGGTCCTCGAACCCGATCGTGCCCTCGACTTCGGTCAGAACCGGACGGCTGTACGGATCCCATTCGGCGATCCGCTGGCCGCGCTTGACCATATCGCCTTCATCGACGTGCATGCGCGCGCCGTACTGAATGCGGTGGGTCGCACGCTCGGTGCCGTCGGCGTCGGTGATCGCAACCACCATGTTGCGGACCATCGCGACCAGATGGCCTTCGCTGTTCTTGGCGATGGCCTTGTTCTTGATGGTCACCTTGCCGTCGAAGTTCGACTCGATGAACGACTGCTCGTTGATCTGCGCCGCGCCGCCGATGTGGAACGTACGCATCGTCAGCTGGGTGCCGGGTTCACCGATCGACTGCGCCGCGATGACGCCGACCGCTTCACCATGGTTGACCGGCGTTCCGCGGGCCAGATCGCGGCCGTAGCACTTGCCGCAGATGCCGTTGACGAGTTCGCAGGTCAGGGCCGAACGGATCTTCACTTCCTGGATGCCGGCCTGCTGGATGGCGTCGACGTGAGTCTCCTCCATCAGCGTGCCGCGCTTGACCACGACCTTGTTGGTCGCGGCATCGCGCAGATCCTCGCCCGCGGTGCGGCCGAGAATGCGGGACGCCAGCGAGGCCACGACCGTGCCGGCATCGACGATGGCGCGCATCTTGATGCCGAGCTTGGTGCCGCAATCGTCCTGCGTGATGATGCAGTCCTGCGCCACGTCGACCAGACGGCGCGTCAGGTAGCCCGAGTTCGCGGTCTTCAACGCGGTGTCCGCGAGGCCCTTGCGGGCACCGTGGGTCGAGTTGAAGTATTCGAGCACCGACAGACCTTCCTTGAAGTTGGAAATGATCGGCGTCTCGATGATCTCACCCGACGGCTTGGCCATCAGGCCGCGCATACCGGCGAGCTGACGCATCTGGGCCGGCGAACCGCGCGCGCCCGAATGCGCCATCATGTAGATCGAGTTGATGTCGGCGTCGGCGCCCTTGGCGTTCTTCTTGGTCGAGGAGATTTCCTTCATCATCTCCTTGGCGATTTCTTCGGTCGCCTTCGACCAGGCGTCGACCACCTTGTTGTACTTCTCACCATGGGTGATCAGGCCGTCATTGTACTGCTGCTCGAAATCCTTCGCCAGCGTACGGGTGGTGTCGACGATCTTCCACTTGGAGTGCGGCACGACCATGTCGTCCTTGCCGAACGAAATGCCGGCCTTGAACGCGTTGTAGAAGCCGAGCGCCATGATGCGGTCGCAGAAGATCACCGTCTCCTTCTGACCGCAGTGACGGTAGACCTGGTCGATGACGCCGGAGATTTCGCGCTTGGTCATCAGCTTGTTGATGATGTCGTACGAAATCTTCGCCGAGCTCGGCAACAGATTGCCGAGCATGACGCGGCCCGCGGTGGTTTCGATCCAGCGCTTGGACACCTTGCCGGTCTCGTCGATGCCTTCCCACCGGTACTTGATCTTGGTGTGGAGGTGGATGACCTTCGAATGCAGGGCGTGCTCGAGTTCGGCCATCTCGCCGAAGATCTTGCCCTCGCCGGGCAGGCCTTCGCGCATGATCGACACGTAATAGAGGCCGAGCACGATGTCCTGCGACGGCACGATGATCGGCTGGCCGTTCGCCGGATGCAGGATGTTGTTGGTCGACATCATCAGGACGCGCGCTTCCAGCTGCGCTTCGAGCGACAGCGGAACGTGCACGGCCATCTGGTCGCCGTCGAAGTCGGCGTTGAACGCGGCGCAAACCAGCGGATGCAGCTGGATCGCCTTGCCCTCGATCAGGACAGGCTCGAACGCCTGAATGCCGAGGCGATGCAGCGTCGGCGCGCGGTTCAGCAGCACCGGATGCTCGCGGATCACCTCGTCGAGGATGTCCCAGACCTCGGGACGCTCTTTTTCAACCAGCTTCTTGGCCTGCTTCACCGTGGTGGACAGACCCTTGGCGTCGAGCCGCGAATAGATGAACGGCTTGAACAGTTCGAGCGCCATCTTCTTCGGCAGGCCGCACTGATGCAGCCGCAGTTCGGGACCGACCACGATCACCGAACGGCCGGAATAGTCGACGCGCTTGCCGAGCAGGTTCTGCCGGAAGCGGCCCTGCTTGCCCTTGAGCATGTCGGCCAGCGACTTCAGCGGACGCTTGTTGGCGCCGGTGATGACACGGCCGCGGCGGCCGTTGTCGAACAAGGCGTCGACGGCCTCCTGCAGCATGCGCTTTTCGTTGCGGATGATGATGTCGGGCGCACGCAGCTCCATCAGCCGCTTCAGGCGGTTGTTGCGGTTGATGACGCGGCGGTAGAGGTCGTTGAGGTCCGAGGTCGCAAAGCGGCCGCCGTCGAGCGGCACCAGCGGACGCAGGTCCGGCGGAATCACCGGCACCACGGTCAGGATCATCCACTCCGGCTTGTTGCCGGAATAGCGGAACGCTTCGACGATCTTCAGGCGCTTGGCGAGCTTCTTGTGCTTGATGTCGGATTCAGTTTCCTGCATCTCGGCGCGCAGCGACGCCTCGAGCTTTTCGAGCTCGAGACCCTTGAGCAGCTCGCGGATCGCTTCGGCGCCGATCATGGCGGTGAAGCTGTCCTGGCCGTATTCGTCCTGCGCCTTCAGATACTCGTCTTCCGACAGCAGCTGACGGTCCTTGAGCGCGGTCAGGCCCGGCTCCAGCACGACGTAATATTCGAAGTACAGGATCCGCTCGAGATCCTTCAGCGTCATGTCGAGCAGAAGGCCGATGCGGGACGGCAGCGACTTCAGGAACCAGATGTGCGCAACCGGCGCCGCCAGCTCGATATGGCCCATGCGCTCGCGACGGACGCGGGAGAGCGTCACTTCGACCGAGCACTTTTCGCAGATGATGCCCTTGTACTTCATCCGCTTGTACTTGCCGCACAGGCACTCGTAGTCCTTGATCGGCCCGAAGATGCGGGCGCAGAACAGGCCGTCGCGCTCGGGCTTGAAGGTACGGTAGTTGATGGTCTCCGGCTTCTTGATTTCGCCATACGACCACGACAGAATCTTCTCCGGAGACGCAATCGAAATCCGGATCTGGTCGAAGACCTGAGCCGGCGTCGTCGGATTGAAGAGATTCATAATTTCTTGGTTCATCGTCTTCTCCTCGCGTGCCGATCGTCACCGGCAGCAAATTCGAAATTCTTTGTCAGCGCGCGCCCTGCTCAACGTCCGAGCGGAGTGCGAATGCCCGGCACATCTGAGCGAAGACTTGCTTCGCCCGCATGCGCCGGACATGAAATCGTAAGCGTTACTCTGCCGCCTCGGACGTCGTGGCCGGGCCGATCTTGGAATTGTGCAGGTCGACGTTGAGGCCGAGCGAGCGCATTTCCTTGACCAGCACGTTGAACGATTCCGGGATACCCGCCTCGAACGTGTCGTCGCCGCGAACGATCGCCTCGTACACCTTGGTACGGCCGGCGACGTCGTCCGACTTCACGGTCAGCATTTCCTGCAGCGTGTAGGCGGCACCGTACGCTTCGAGCGCCCAGACCTCCATTTCGCCGAAGCGCTGGCCGCCGAACTGCGCCTTGCCGCCCAACGGCTGCTGGGTGACGAGCGAGTACGGTCCGATCGAACGCGCATGGATCTTGTCGTCGACGAGATGGTGCAGCTTGAGCATGTAGATGTAGCCCACCGTCACCTTGCGGTCGAAGGCGTCGCCGGTCCGGCCGTCATAGACGGTCGACTGGCCCGAGGCGTCGAAGCCCGCGAGCTTCAGCATCTCCTCGATGTCGGCTTCCTTGGCGCCGTCGAACACCGGCGTTGCGATCGGCACGCCGTGGCTCAGGTTCTTGCCAAGCTCCATCAACTCGCCATCGTTCATCGTCTTGATGGTTTCATCGTCGCCGTAGATCTTCTTCAGGGTCTCGCGCAGCGGCTTGAGATCCTGCTTCTGATAATAGCTGTCGATGGTCTGGCCGATGCGCTTGCCGAGGCCCGCGCAGGCCCAGCCGAGATGCGTCTCCAGAATCTGACCGACGTTCATCCGGCTCGGCACGCCGAGCGGATTGAGCACGATGTCGGCATGGGTGCCGTCCTCGAGGAACGGCATGTCCTCGATCGGAACGATCTTGGACACCACGCCCTTGTTGCCGTGACGGCCGGCCATCTTGTCGCCGGGCTGGATCTTGCGCTTCACCGCGACGAAGACCTTGACCATCTTCATCACGCCGGGCGGCAGTTCGTCGCCGCGCTGCAGCTTCTCGACCTTGTCGAGGAAGCGCTGTTCAAGGCCCTTCTTCGATTCGTCGTACTGCTTCCGCATCGCCTCGATTTCAGCCATCAGCTTGTCGTTGGGCGAAGCGAACAGCCACCACTGCGAGCGCGGATGCTCGTCGAGCACCGCACGGGTGATCTTGGTGTCCTTCTTGAAGCCCTTCGGACCGGCGATGCCCTGGCGGTTTTCCAGAAGCTCCGCCAGACGGCCGTAGACGTTACGGTCGAGAATCGCCTGCTCGTCGTCGCGGTCCTTGGCCAGACGCTCGATCTCTTCCCGCTCGATCGCCAGAGCGCGTTCGTCCTTGTCGACGCCGTGACGGTTGAACACGCGCACTTCGACGATGGTGCCCTGCACGCCCGGGGGCACGCGGAGCGAGGTGTCGCGGACGTCGGAAGCCTTTTCGCCGAAGATGGCGCGCAGCAGCTTTTCTTCCGGCGTCATCGGGCTTTCGCCCTTCGGCGTGATCTTGCCGACCAGGATGTCGCCGGCGCGAACTTCGGCGCCGATGTAAACGATGCCGGCTTCGTCGAGGTTCTTCAGCGCTTCTTCCGAAACGTTCGGAATGTCGCGGGTGATTTCCTCAGGACCAAGCTTGGTGTCGCGGGCCATCACCTCGAATTCCTCGATGTGGATCGAGGTGAAGACGTCGTCCTTCACGATCCGCTCGGAGAGCAGGATCGAGTCTTCGAAGTTGTAGCCATTCCACGGCATGAACGCGACCAGCACGTTGCGGCCGAGCGCGAGTTCGCCGAGATCGGTCGAGGGACCGTCGGCGATGATGTCGCCCTTCTTGACGATGTCGCCGACCTTCACCAGCGGACGCTGGTTGATGCAGGTCGACTGGTTGGAGCGCTGGTACTTCATCAGCCGGTAGATATCGACGCCCGACTTGGTGGGATCGAGATCCTCGGTGGCGCGGATCACGACGCGGGTAGCGTCGATCTGGTCGATCACGCCGGAACGGCGCGCCGCGATCGCAGCACCGGAGTCACGCGCAACCACGCCTTCCATGCCGGTGCCGACGAACGGCGCCTCGGCGCGAACCAGCGGCACCGCCTGGCGCTGCATGTTCGAGCCCATCAGCGCGCGGTTGGCGTCGTCGTTCTCGAGGAACGGGATCAGGGCCGCGGCAACCGAAACCAGCTGTTTCGGCGACACGTCCATGTAGTCGACCTTGTCCGGCGTGATCGGCAAAACTTCGCCGGCGTGACGGCAGATGATCAGGTCCTCGGTGAAGCGGCCCTTGGCGTCGAGCGGCACGTTGGCCTGCGCCACGCGATAACGGCCCTCTTCCATCGCCGAGAGGTACACGACCTCCTCGGTGACGCGACCGTCCTTGACCTTGCGGTAAGGCGTTTCGACGAAGCCATACTTGTTGACGCGCGCAAACGTCGCGAGCGAGTTGATCAGACCGATGTTCGGGCCTTCCGGCGTTTCGATCGGGCAGATACGGCCGTAATGCGTCGGATGCACGTCGCGCACTTCGAAGCCGGCGCGCTCGCGGGTCAGACCGCCCGGTCCAAGCGCCGAAAGACGGCGCTTGTGGGTGATCTCCGACAGCGGGTTGGTCTGGTCCATGAACTGCGACAGCTGCGAGGAGCCGAAGAACTCGCGCACCGCGGCAGCCGCCGGCTTGGCATTGATCAGGTCCTGCGGCATCACGGTGTCGATATCGACACTGGACATACGCTCCTTGATCGCACGCTCCATGCGCAGGAGGCCGATGCGGTACTGGTTTTCCATCAATTCGCCGACCGAACGCACCCGGCGGTTGCCGAGATGGTCGATGTCGTCGATCTCGCCCTTGCCGTCGCGCAGGTCGACCAGCGTCTTGATGACGGCCAGGATGTCTTCCTTGCGCAGCGTGCGGTGGGTGTCGGGCGCGTCGAGCTCGAGGCGCATGTTCATCTTGACGCGGCCGACTGCGGACAGGTCGTAGCGCTCACTGTCGAAGAACAGCGACTGGAACATGGTCTGCGCCGAGTCGATGGTCGGCGGCTCGCCGGGACGCATCACGCGGTAGATGTCGAACAGCGCGTCTTCACGCGTCATGTTCTTGTCGGCATGCAGCGTGTTGCGGATGTAGGCGCCGACATTGACGTGGTCGATGTCGAGCAGCGGCAGTTCCTTGTAGCCCTGCTCGTTGAGGGCCTTCAGCGACTTCTCGGTCAGTTCCTCGCCGGCTTCGGCGTAGATTTCACCGGTCTTCGGGTTGACGAGGTCCTCGGCCAGATAGTTGCCGATCAGCTCTTCGTCCGACAGACGCAGCGCCTTGAGGCCCTTTTCCTGCATCTGGCGCGCGCTGCGCACGGTCAGCTTCTTGCCGGCCTCGAGCACGACCTTGCCGGTGTCGGCGTCGATCAGGTCGTTGATGGTCGAGTAGCCACGGAAACGGGTGGCGTCGAACGGCACGCGCCAGCCTTCCTTGCCGCGCTTGTAATTGATCTTCTTGTAGAAGGTGGACAGGATCGTCTCGCCGTCGAGACCAAGCGCATACATCAGCGAGGTCACGGGGATCTTGCGGCGGCGGTCGATGCGCGCGAACACGATGTCCTTGGCGTCGAACTCGATGTCGAGCCAGGAACCGCGGTACGGGATCACGCGGGCGGCGAACAGCAACTTGCCGGACGAATGGGTCTTGCCCTTGTCGTGGTCGAAGAACACGCCGGGCGAACGGTGCATCTGGGAGACGATGACGCGCTCGGTGCCGTTGACGACGAAGGTGCCGTTCATGGTCATGAGCGGGATATCGCCCATGTAGACGTCCTGCTCCTTGATGTCCTTGACCGACTTGGCGCCGGTTTCCTCGTCGATATCGAACACGATCAGGCGCAGCGTCACCTTCAGCGGCGCCGCATAGGTCATGCCGCGCTGGCGGCACTCGTCGACGTCGTATTTCGGCGGTTCGAATTCATAGCGGACGAACTCCAGCATCGAGGTGCCGGAGAAATCCGAGATCGGGAACACCGAACGGAAGACCGCCTGCAGGCCCTCGTCCAGACGGCCGCCGACCGGCTCGTCGACCATCAGGAACTGGTCATAGGACGCCTTCTGAACCTCGATGAGGTTCGGCATCTCTGCGACTTCCTTGATGTGTCCAAAAAACTTGCGGATGCGTTTGCGACCGGTGAATGTCTGCTGCGCCATCGTGGCCTCTCATTTTCGTCGCCCTTGATGGACGAACCTTCCGAAGCGCGACTGCCATCGCCCCCGGGTTGAATTTTCGAATCGCTTCGCCGGAACCAAGCCCAAATTCAGGAATTAAGTCCCAAATCCGTTCTCCAGACCTTCAAAACGCAAAACGACGCGCGAGGCGCATGACTGCACCTCGCCCGTCCAACCATCGCTTCACGGACTGAAAAAGCCCGAAATTTGACTGTCTCCCAACGGCTTACGCCGAGAACCCTGCCGTTCCCGCCGCCTACCGTATTTTCCTGCTGCCAGCCCGATATGGGATCACAATAGTGGAGATTCGAGGGTTAACCCCGCGAATCCCCACACGTTTTTGTGTACGCCGTGCGTCCGGTTGTCCCATAGCACGACTTTTGCATCGATCCCGGGTGCAGCTGCGCCCCGCCCGGGACCTTGTCTCAAGTAACTTGCGTTACTTGAGTTCAACCTTGGCGCCGGCCTTTTCGAGCTGGGCCTTGATCTTCTCGGCTTCGTCCTTGTTGACGCCTTCCTTGACCGGCTTCGGCGCGCCTTCGACGAGGTCCTTGGCTTCCTTGAGGCCCAGGCCGGTGATGGCGCGGACTTCCTTGATGACTTCGATCTTCTTCTCGCCGGCGGCGGCGAGAACGACCGTGAATTCGGTCTTTTCTTCAGCGGGAGCGGCGGCAGCGCCACCACCGGCCGGACCGGCAACCGCAACGGCGGCAGCGGCGGACACGCCCCACTTTTCTTCGAGGAGCTTTGCGAGCTCGGCAGCTTCGAGCACGGTCAGGCTCGAGAGGTCGTCGACGATTTTCTGTAAGTCAGCCATTGATCTGTTTCCTTAAACGTATTGGTTCGAACCAGGTTTGATTTGCGAAGGGTCAGGCCGCTTCGCTCTTTGAGGCATAGGCCTGGACGACGCGCGCGAGCTTGGCCGCGGGCGCAGTCGAGAGCTGAGCGATCTTGGTCGCCGGCGCCACCAGGAGGCCGACAAGCTTTCCGCGCAGTTCATCGAGTGACGGCAGCGAGGCAAGAGCCTTCACGCCGTTAACATCCAGGACGGTTTTACCCATCGAGCCGCCGAGAATGACGAACTGCTCGTTCGTCTTGGCGAATTCGATGGCAACCTTCGGCGCCGCTACCGGATCGTCTGAAGTGGCGATCACGGTCGGTCCCTTCAGCAGGGAACCGATGGCAACGACATCCGTGCCTTCAAGAGCAATTTTGGCGAGACGGTTCTTCGAGACCTTCACCGACGCACCCGCCTGCTTCATCTGCATGCGCAGCTTCTGCATCTGGGCCACGGTGAGGCCGGAATAGTGGGCGACGACTGCAACGCTGGTGGTCTTGAAGACCCCGTTCAGCGCCTCAACCGCGTCCTTTTTTGCCGCTCTTTCCACAGCAAGCTCTCTCCGGTTGGCGGCCTTCGCGTGAGGCGAGACCGCCGGGTTGCACCCACCGTCTCACCCAAAACCTGACCTCAAGACACCAGTCCTTCGGACACGTCGGGCAAGACGACATTGAAAAGCCTGCCCTCCCGAACCAGATGGCGCGGGGTGTCGAGGTTCGAACCAAATCGGCCCAAGCGCCGCATAACGCGACGCCAAGCAAAATCCGGTCTTCACCCGTCTGTGCAGGCTATGCGATTAAGCCGTTGAAGAGACTTGCATCTCGTCGCGGGCGCCTGCAGTCTTGGACAGGATCGAGGTTATCCGGCAAGCCGGACGCCCCCTGCCGCATTCCAGCCTGACGATGGGTTTCCTCCCTTTCGAGCAATCCATAGCGGATGTCCTGAAAGGAATGATCTCCTACCGTATCGGGTTTTCGGAATGCGAGCACAGACGTGCCAGCAACGGCCAGCACGCCCGGAAGCCGTTCTTTACCGAGTCTCGCCCGTCTTGCCAAGAGCAAATTTCGGGCCGCGGCGGATGAGCCTGATGGAACCCGGAGCGACGACGTCCCGATGAAGGTTAGCGAATGCCTGCGCCGTGGCAAGACATCGTCCCAAACGCCTTACGGATCAGGCAATTTATTCTTGGTACCGGTAGCCGCTAACCGGCCTCCGGCCAGTTTAAGTCAGAGCTCCGCGAATGATCCGGCATATCCTCACCCTCCTGCTCGGCCTCGCGATCCTCGCCGGGGTCTACTGGGTGCTGGCGAACTTTCCGTTCAGGGCGATCGCCCTTGTCTATCTCCTTCTGGTCATTACCGGCGGCCTCAATTTCGTCTGGGTCGCGATCGTCATCGGAATGATGACCTTCGGTGCGATCCGGAAACATCCGGGCCTGGTCGTCGCGCCGCCATTGTTTTTCGCGATCTGGTTCGGCGCCGCGCTGGCGGAGCGGTACAAGGTAGCTGACGAAACCGATCCCGCACTGGCCGTCCGCGCGGTGCCGGCGGAATTGCGTAACATCCGAACAGTCACCCTCGTGACCCGGGCAACGCGAGGCTGCTGCGGACATGCCTCGCTCCTCGCCAACGGCCTGGTCGACGGCTACGTCCACGCCTATGACGGTGAGAACGGTCATATCGGACCGATCCGCCTCACGCAGCTGGCCGCGGCAAAGGACTGTACGAGCGACGAGCTGCGCCAATCCGAGCTGTTGCAGCGCGCCGGCCGCATCGACGAATGTCTGAAAACGACCACAATCGATGCGATTCCCGACGGGCTCGTGATCCGCATGCAGGAGAGACCATACTACCCCATGGTCGGCTGCTGCACGGTTGGCACGATCAACATCAGGCAGAATGGTGAAGAGCGCGCCGCGGCGACCTGGCACTCAGGCCGGCAAATCGTGCTCAGCTATGTCCCGCTCTTTGGGATGCCGAATGCGCCCGATCCGACGCTGTCCCTGTGGGACGGGTTTGCTGGCGGCCCTTTACTGATGATCTGGATCGGTGGCCCAACCTTCGCCGGTGAAGACCTCGCGGCCGCCGCTTACGGCATCGATTGGGACGCGCCACCGAAAACCGCCGATGTCAGCACCGCGGTACTCATCCGGCGCGCGGTCGAAATTTCCAGGCGATCGACCCGCGCTGCCGCGCTCGACATCGCCCTGACGGTTCAGGGCAAGGGCGTTGTCGATGACGACGTTCTCGGCGTGGTCTCCTCCTTCATCGAAACGGCATATTTCGGCGGCACCGCCTATGACAAGATTCAGGAATTCTGGTTCAAGCTCAATCCCGACCAGCAGCGCAAATTCATTGATCTGGTCATGGCGCGCATGCAGGATCCCACGATCGGCTTCGACTACAATCACGCCGCATTTCGCTGGGGGGCCGGAAGGTTCCCGGGCGTCGCGGATCAGGCTCTGCGCATCTTCGAGGACCGGCGCGATCTCAAGACCTGGCAATACGAGCTGGCGTTGCGCCTCGCCCAGAACGAGCGGATCCCCTACAAATCCGTGGAGTATTTTGCCGAGCAGCGCCAGCGTTTTCGTTCGATCCAGGACGACAGCAGCGGCGCCTTCGTCAGCCGCGCGCTCGCGTTCAAGCGGGTCTATCTTCTGAACAATGACGAGCAGCGCGAATTTTTCGCGCAACAGCTCGATCGTGTCCCGGATGCAGTGCTGGAACAGTTTCTGATTGCGGCCGGCTGGAATCGCGACGCTCCGGAGGAGGCCACCCTCACCGCGGCGACCCGCCAGCTACGCGAACGCGGCGCAGTCCGCATCGCGGCGGTAAAGGACGAGATGCTCCGGCGCAATCTGCAGGAACGGTACCACAATCGCGACAGCTAGCGGATCATGGTCTAGGCGGCCCGGACCTCATATCGCAATGGCCGGCCGGCGAAGTACGCCTCGAGATTGGCCATCACGCAGTCCTGCATCGCCACGTGCGATTCCAGCGTGTGGCCGCCGATATGCGGAGACAGCACGACGTTCGGCAATGCCGTCAGCGCGTCGGGCGCGTGCGGCTCCCTGGCGTAGACGTCGAGGCCGGCGCCGGCGATGGTCTGGTCGGTCAGCGCCGCGACCAGTGCCTGCTGGTCGATCACCGAACCCCGCGCGATGTTGATGACGTAGCCGTCCTTGCCGAGCTTGTTCAGGATATTGGCGTCGACGGCATGGTGCGTGTCGCTGCCGGCGCGAACCGCGATCATCAGCACGCTGCACCATTCCGCGAGCGCCTCGAGCGTCGGAAAATATTGATACGGCACGTCGTGTTGGCTGCGGCTGAAATAGCCGACCTCGGTTTCAAAGGCTGCGACACGCGCGGCGATCTTGCGACCGATCTCGCCCATGCCGTAGACGCCGATCTTTCGGCCGGGCATGCCGGCCTGCGGACGCATCATCGGCGATGGCTTTGCGCCGGCCCAGCTACCGCTGCGCACGTAATCATCGGCCACCAGCAAGCGCCGGGTCGCGGCCAGCATCAGCGTCACCGCGATGTCGGCAACGGAGGCGGCATTCGCGCCCGGGCTGTGGCCAAGCACAATGTTGCGCTTGGCGACGGCGGCCAGATCGACGCCGTCATATCCGGTACCGTAACAGACAATGGCGGCCAGTTTCGGCATCTGGTCCATCGTGTTGGCGCTGAGCGGTGTGCCGCCTGCCGTGATCATCGCGCGAATACCGGAGAGTTGTTCGGCCGAGAACGTCTCGTTCGGTGGCTTGCCCGCAGCGTCCAGCAGTTCGTAGCGCTCACCGATCCGCACCATCAGGGCTTTTGGGAAGCGCGAATAGACCAGGACCTTCTCGGGCATGTTGTTCTTTCCCTGTCGCAAAGCAAAGGGCGGAACCGGTCACCCGATTCCGCCCTGTTTTCTCATCAGTGCCGCAAGACCTTAACCGAGCAGCGTGCCCGGCTCGACCTTGACGCCCGGGCCCATGGTGGAGGAGACCGCCACGCGCTGGATGTAGGTGCCCTTCGAGCCGGCGGGTTTCGCCTTGGAGACCGCATCCGCGAGCGCCTTGACGTTCTGCACCAGCTTTTCTTCGGTGAACGAGGCCTTGCCGATGCCGGCCTGCACGATGCCGGCCTTCTCGACGCGGAACTCGACCGAGCCGCCCTTGGCGCCCTTCACGGCGGTGGCGACATCCATCGTCACGGTGCCGATCTTCGGGTTCGGCATCATGCCGCGCGGGCCGAGCACCTTACCGAGGCGGCCGACCAGCGGCATCATGTCGGGGGTGGCGATACAACGATCGAAATCGATCGCACCGCCCTGCACCTTCTCGACCAGGTCTTCGGCGCCGACGACGTCAGCACCCGCAGCCTTGGCCTCTTCCGCCTTGGCGCCGCGCGCGAACACGCCGACGCGCAGGGTGCGGCCGGTGCCGTTCGGCAGGGTCACCACGCCGCGAACCATCTGGTCGGCGTGACGCGGATCGACGCCGAGATTGATCGCGATCTCGATCGTCTCGTCGAACTTCGACTTGGCGCGTTCCTTGACCATCTTGATGGCGTCCGCGAGCGGATAGAGCTTCTCGCGATCGACGCCCTCGCGGGCCTTCTTCAAACGTTTTCCGATTGCCATGGTCCGTTACCCCGCAACTTCCAGACCCATCGAACGGGCGGAGCCCTCGACCATCTTCATGGCCGACTCGACGGAATCGCAATTGAGATCCTTCATCTTCTTCTCGGCGATCTCGCGCACCTGCGCTTTGGTCACCTGGCCGGCCTTGTCGCGGCCCGGGGCTTTCGAACCGGACTGGATCTTGGCGGCCTGCTTGAGGAAGAAGGACATCGGCGGGGTCTTCATCTCGAAGGTGAACGAACGATCGGCGTAGATCGTGATCACCACCGGAATCGGGGTGTTCTTTTCTTCTTTCTGCGTCTGGGCGTTGAACGCCTTGCAGAATTCCATGATGTTGAGACCGCGCTGACCAAGCGCGGGACCGATCGGGGGCGAAGGATTCGCAGCACCCGCCGGCACCTGCAATTTCAGGTATCCGGTCACTTTCTTTGCCATACGTCACTCCTCATGTTGCTCCGGATCATCCGGAAGCTTCACAGGACCGTGGTGCGGTTCAACGGATGACTGGCGATCACCCATCTCCTCCCACGGCACTTCTCCCCGCCCCGGACTTGCCGGGGAGAGGTCAAGACGATCAGACCTTCTCGACCTGACCGAATTCCAGTTCGACGGGCGTGGCGCGGCCGAAGATCGACACTGCGACCTTCACGCGGCTGCGCGCCTCGTCAATTTCCTCGACCACGCCGGAGAACGACGCGAACGGCCCATCGGCCACGCGGACGTTCTCGCCGATTTCGAACGACACCGACGCCTTCGGACGTTCGACGCCTTCCTGCACCTGGTGCAGGATCCGCATCGCCTCGGACTCCGAGATCGGCATCGGCTTGTTTTCGGCGCCCAGGAAGCCGGTTACCTTGGGCGTGTTCTTGATGAGATGGAACGCCTCGTCGGTCAGCTTCATCTTCACCAGCACGTAGCCCGGGAAGAACTTGCGCTCGGCGTCGATTTTGCGGCCGCGGCGCACTTCGGTGACCTTTTCGGTCGGCACCAGCACCTGCTCGAACAGTTCCTCCAGCCCGCGCTGCTTGGACTGTTCGCGGATCGATTCCGCGACCTTCTTCTCGAAGTTCGAATAGGCGTGAACAATATACCAGCGCTTGTCCATCGTTTGGGTTCCGGTGCTCATCAGTGGACGCCCAGCAGGAAGGTAATGAGATAGCGGATGATCATATCCGCGGCGAAGAAGAAGATCGAAGACAGCGCCACCATGATGAACACCATGATGGTGGTGATGGTCACTTCGCGGCGGGTCGGCCAAGTGACCTTGGCGGTCTCCGAACGCACTTCCTGCAGGAACTTGAACGGGCTGATAGCCATCGTTGGGTACCGCGTCCTTTGAGACGAATTTCTGAATTTAAACGAATCCGAACAGCCCTCTAGCGCCCAGCCCTCTCTCGAAGGATGAGCCGCCAAGCGGGCTCGATTGTTCGGGGGATTTCAAAGCCGCGCCGGATATCCGCATAACGGGCCGGCAGCAGGTGGCGGGTATCTACTGCCAGTCGGGCAAAAGGTCAAGGTATGCGCCGGCCGCGGAAGGTCCCCGGGCCGGCGGAAACGCCCCGGCCGGACCGAAGGCCCTTGGTTAACCGCTGGTGCCGGGCGCACCTCAAATCCGAATCAGAGCGTGATCGGGTTCTTAAAGGCTCCCCGCCATCCTGACCGTCCCCTTGATGGACCATGAGGTGACGATGTCGCTGCTCAGCCAACACCAGACCGGCCAGGACGGACCTGCAGGTGACATCGCCTGGAGCGTTCTCGACGCGGCCAACGACCTCGGCGATACCGTCACCATCGATGCCTGCCGACGGGTGATTGACGCGAATCTGCGCGGCGCCCAGCCTGCGACTTCGGATATGGCAGTGGTCGTCGCCTTCTTCGGCTAGTTCAGGACTGGCGGCAGGAACCTCGACCAAGTCCTTGATTTCAAATCCTTGATTTAACTGGCAGGGGCGGCAGGGCTCGAACCTGCGACAACCGGTTTTGGAGACCGGTACTCTACCAACTGAGCTACACCCCTACGCAAACCATGCGTCGCCGCCGGTTTCGGCCCGTTTCAAGCATAGGCGATGCCCCGATTGCAAGGGCGAAGCCGCGCGCGGCCCTATGGAAATCGGTGACCGCCCTGTTCAAGTCAAGGGTTCTGCGCCAAACTTCCCTCCTGCCATAACAACAAGAGCAATGGGAGAGACCATGAACGCGCAGACCGCCCCCAAACACGCCGCCTCCCCGCAGACCCCGTCCCTCCCCCACGCCAAGCCCGAACAGATCGGACTCTCCGCCACCCGCCTGCAGCGGATGTCGGACGCCTTCAAGCGCGAGGTTGACAAGGGAACCCTGCCGGGTGCGACCGTGCTGGTGGCCCGCCGCGGCCAGATCGGCTGGTTCGACGCGATCGGCAGGCAGGCGCCCATCCTGTCCGCGCCGATGGCGCAGGACAGCATCTTCCGCATCTTCTCGATGACCAAGCCGATCGTCTCGATCGGCATCATGATGCTGATCGAGGACGGCCACTTCCTGCTCAGCGACCCCGTCGCAAAATTCATCCCCGAATTCGCCGGCCAGAAGGTCGGCGTCGAGCACAACGGCCAGCTCGATCTGGTGTCCCCGAAGCGGCAGATGACGGTGCAGGATCTGCTGCGCCACACTTCGGGTATCACTTACGACCATACCGGCAACGGACTGGTGCAACAGCTCTATCAGCAGTCGCGGCTGCGCAGCCGCAAGATCACCAATGCCGAACATGCGGTGATGGTCGCGAGCATGCCGCTGATCTGCCAGCCCGGCGCCGAATGGAATTACAGCCGCTCCACCGACATCCTCGGCCGCATCATCGAAGTCGTCTCCGGCAAGTCGCTCGGCGCCTTCCTGACCGAGCGCATCCTGGCGCCGCTGCAGATGGCCGAGACCGCGTTCCACACCGCAGAGGAAAATGCCGGCCGGCTGGCCGAGGCGTTCCCGACCGATCCCTGGAACGGCGACAAGGTCCAGCTCTTCAACATGCTCGAGAAGCCGGTCATGGAATCCGGCGGCGGCGGGCTGGTGTCGACCACGATGGACTACGCCCGCTTCAGCCAGATGCTGCTGAGCGGCGGCACGCTTGACGGCGTCAGGATCGTCGGCCGCAAGACGCTGGAACTGATGGCGTCCGATCACCTCGCCCCGTCAGTCAAGGTCAACTCGCCCTTGATGCCGGCCGGCCACGGCTTTGGCCTCGGCTTTGCGGTCCGCACCCATGACGGCATGGCGCCGTTCCCGGGCTCGCGCGGCAACTTCTTCTGGAGCGGGATGGCCGGGACGTTCTTCTGGATCGATCCGAAGGAGGATCTGTTCGCGGTGTTCATGATGCAGGGCCCCGGCCAGCGGGAGTACATCCGCACGATGTTGCGGAACCTGGTGTACGCGGCGGTGGAGTGACTGTTTCACGCAAACAATAGCGTCGTCCCGGCGAAGTCAGATGCGCAATTGCGCATCGGGGGACCCGTACTCCGCGGCCCATCCGTAACGCCGTGTCGTCCGCAACAATTGGCGACACGGCGTATGGGTCCCGGCCTTCGCCGGGACGACAGGATCGCGTCAACTAATCGTCGCCCCACCGTCGATCACGATGGTCTGGCCGGTCATGAAGTCGCCGGCCGCCGATCCCATGAACACGGCGGCGCCCGCGATCTCGTCGGGAGTGCCGATGCGGAGCAGCGGCGAGCGCGCGGTCGAGGCTTTCAGGGTATCGGGATTGTCCCACAGCGCCTTGGCAAAATCGGTCTTGATCAGGCCGGGCGCGATGCAGTTCACACGGATGTTGTGCTTGCCGTATTCGCAGGCGAGGTTGCGCGCGAGTTGCATGTCGGCGGCCTTCGAGATCGCATAGGCGCCGAGCACGGTCGATCCCTTCAGACCGCCGATCGAAGACACGATGATGATCGAGCCGTCCTTGCGTTCGATCATCTGCGGCACGACCATGTTGATCAGCCAGTTGTTGGCGACGATGTTGTTGTCCAGGATCTTGCGGAACTGATCGTCGGAGATGCCGCCGAGCGGACCATAGTAGGGATTGGACGCCGCGTTGCAGACCAGCACGTCGATCTTGCCGAAAGCGCGGTTGGATTCATCGACGAGGTTTTGAAGGTTTTCCTTGCTCGAAATATTCGCCGCGATCGAGACCGCCGTGCCCTTGCCGAATTTTTCGTTGATCGATTTGGTGACGGAATCGCAGACGTCCTGCTTGCGCGAGGAGATCACGACCTTGGCGCCGTGCTCGGCCATCCGCTCGGCGATGGCAAGGCCGATGCCGCGCGTGGAGCCGGTGATGACGGCGACTTTGCCCTTCATGTCGAACAAGCTCATGTCTCTCTCCCAGATGTTGGTCCGGCGGCAAGCCGGTTCTCGTTAAAACTTAACGTCGTTCCGGGGCGATGCGAAGCATCGAACCCGGAATCTCGATTCCCCGATGCGCAATTGCGCATCTGAGGTTCACGCTTCGCGTGCCCCGGAATGACGGCTCAGGCAAGCTTCGTCGCAGGCGGCACGATCTCCGGTCCGGCCGGCTGATGCATCGCATTGTGCGAGGCGTCCGCAATCCACGGCTGCTGGTTGACCATCGGCAGCCGCCAGATCGAATGGTTCTCGCTTGCGACGTGATCAAGCCGCGTGACCGAACAGTTATCGATGTCGAAGGCGAGGCCCTTTTCCGGCAAGCCACCGAGCGCAAGACCAACCGCGGCCTTGATCGTTCCGCCATGGGTGACGGCAATCACGTCCTTGCCGGCATGCTCCCTGGTGATACGCTCGATCGCGCCGCAGACACGGTTGTAGAGATCCATGAAACTTTCGCCGCCGGGAGCCGGTTCGTCGATCGCCGCGAACCAATGGCTGCCGGCGGGACGGCTGGCCAGAAACGCCGCGCGATTCATGCCCTGCCATTCGCCGAGATGCTGTTCGGCAAAGTCCTTGATGTGCGGCATGTCGGCGGGCCTCGGAAATCCGGCGGCCCAGATCGCGTCCGCGGTCTGATGCGTGCGCTTCAGGTTGCTTGAATACCAGACCGCGCCCCGCGGCAGGATTTTTCCGACCGCGTCGAACACCACGCGATCGCTGGTGTCGCAGCCCAGATCCTTTTGCCCGTAGATGCAGCCGCCATCCTCGCGGACCGGCGCATGCCGTACCCACCACCAGCGCGTGGTAACCACTCCGGTCTTCGGAGCAGCTACTGATTTGTCGGTATTGGACATCGCTGGCACCCTTCAATAGTGTTCACTGTCGCTGTACGTCAGAGCACGCAACGTCTCAAGTGACTTCAGCGTTTGAAATCTTGTTTGAAATTCCGCAAGGCGGCAAGCGTATCTATGTCTGACGCGTTTTCTGCACGCGAACCGGTAGCCACTTCGCTTGAAAACGCTATAACCACATCCACACCAGGGAGAAACTCATGGGCCGCCTCGAAGGCAAATCCGTCATCATCACCGGCGCAGGCAGCGGGATCGGACGCGCGGCCTCCTTGCTGTTCACCAGGGAAGGCGCAAAGCTGATTGCGGTCGATCGCAGCGAAGCGGTGAAGGAAACCGCAAAGCTCGTCAGTGACGCCGGCGGCATTGTCGAAGCCGTGATGGCGGATGCGGGATCGGAAGCCGACGTGAAGGCCTTCATCGACAAGGCGGTCTCGAAATACGGCAAGCTCGATGCGATCTGGGCCAATGCCGGCGTCAGCGGCGGGCTGGTTCCGATTCCCGAACAGACGGTGGAGCACTGGCAGGAAGTGCTGCGCATCAACCTGATCGGACCGTTCCTCGCGATCAAGCATTCGATGCCGCACATGATCGGGCAGAAGTCCGGCTCGATCGTCTGCACCGCTTCCGTCGCAGGTCTCAAGGCCGGCGCCAGCGGACATCCCTATGGCGCGAGCAAGGCCGGCGTGATCAGTTTGGTGCAAACGACCGCCTATTCGCTGTCCGGCACCGGCGTGCGCATCAACGCAGTGTGCCCGGGCCTGATCGAAACCGGCATGACCAAGCCGATCTTCGACAACGCCAAACAGCGCGGCACCCAAGACAAGATCGGCCAGCTCAATCCGCTGAAGCGCGCCGGCCAGCCGCATGAACTCGCAGCGATGGGACTGTTCCTTGCGAGTGATGATGCGTCCTACGTCAACGGCCAGGCGATCCCGGTCGACGGCGGCCTGACGGCCTCGATGCCGTATACGGGGAAGCCGGTTTAGGCGCAGCGATCTGCGCTCCATCAACGCGTCGTCCCGGCGAACGCCGGGACCCATACCGCGTGATCTCTCGATGAAGGCTCGGTAGCAGAGACCTTTCGCAAAATTTCTTCCTGTGGTTATGGGTCCCGGCTCAAGGCCGGGACGACGGCTGTGTTTGTCGCTGCACCATTATCCAAACGCACTTTTGCGATCTCGCGGCTTGATAAGCCCGAGCTTTGCCAGAAATCCTTGCCCTCTCATCAAGAGGGCGCAGGGAAGACCGGGTGCGCGCTGCACCCGCGGTCCCGTGTGCGGTTTGCACTAAGTAGGCTGCACACGAGCATACAGGGCAGCGGTGAACACCCGGCCTTCCCTGCGCAATGGCTTTACGGCTTATGCCGCGCTCTCCCCGGAGACGAGTTCTTGGTTGACTCCGTCGCTGCCGTTCGGCTCTCGCCTACCCGACAGCTTGACACCTGCAACGGGTGCCAGGACCACACGGTTTTGCCGTACGCTAAATCCACGCCATCGTCTCAGCGTAAACCAGCGTCCACCGCAACCCGTCCAACGTCCGTGACGACGGCCGACGCCCTTCTGAGGAGGACGGGATGGCCAAAGATATGCACCTGATTTGCCTTCTGGTAAACAGAAATATTTTTCATTTCAGGGCTTGACACGATTTCTGAAAACCGAAAATGATTTGCCCGTCGGGCAACACGGAGGTATCCCCACACACCCATCAAGCGCAGGTCGGCTTCTTGCAGACCCGGAGCAGACATTGAGTTTCGCAGCGAACGTCGTAAACTTCGTCCGGATTGCAACGCCTTGAAACCCTGGAGGTAGATGCAATGACCCTCGACCAGTATGTGCGTGACCTGCGGGAGATTACTGCTCAGCATTCTGATCCAGTTGAAATCACGGACCTAGTTGTACCGCTCGCCAAGAAATTTGCGCAATCGCCGGAACTACGCCGCCCCGAATATCGTGAATGCGATGCCGAGCAAGGCTTCGGCGTTCACATGCTCCATGAAGAGCCCAATCACGATCTGGCCGTTTTCCTGGTATCGTGGCTGCCTAACCGCGGCACCACCCCGCACAACCACAAAACCTGGGCCGTGGTGGTCGGTATCGAAGGCCAGGAACAAGAGATCAACTACGACCGGCGCGATGACGGTGGTAAGCCCGGCTATGCCGACCTGAAACGCAGCGGTGAACAAGTGATGACCGTTGGTGACACTGCCTGTTGTTATCCTGAACACATACATAGCGTCCGGAACGTTGGAACAGGCATCTCGATGTCGCTGCACACTTACGGCCGGCACATCAACTACACTGGACGCTCCGAGTTTGATGTAGAGCGCAAACTTGAGAAGCCCTACGTGATCAGGGTCGCCGACGACGCGTACGCGCGGGCGCAGATCCTGACCAAACGAAGAATGGGTTAGAGTTCCGCTTCCGGCACTTTCGGACCTGGATTGCCGAGCCATAACCGAGCGGTAATGGGACCTGGAGTGCCAGCGTTACCGTTGCGGGCCAGGATGACCTGACCAACATGATTGCAGCGGCGAGCCAAAGCATCACGAGCGGAGTTCAGCCAACAACCGCGAGGAGCCTACTTGCCATCGTTCCAGATATCGGTCGTCATTTTCCAGTCATTTCCGATCTTTTCCCAAACTACAACATACTTCCCGCTCACTTCCTGTGGCGTCGGGCCCTTCGTCTTCAAGCTGAAATTCCCGATCTCGCGTGCCGCAGAGGGGCCGAGCGGCTTGACGTCCAGCACTGTGAGTTTCGGATCGCCAACTTGTTCGGCCATGCTTTTCCACATTGCCTCGATCGCCGCTCGTCCCTGCACCATCGCAGCACCGGGCGGAAGTGCGATGGCATCAGCGGTGTAGAATGATGCGATCCCGGCGAAATCCGCCTTATTGAAGAATTCGATCCATTTGGCGTTTGTCGCCTCGATTTCCGCCTTCTGTGCCGACGCAGGTCCGATCAACGCCAGCACGAATGCAATCACCTGTGCCATCCTGCTCATGATCAGCTCCATTTGTTGAATGCAATTCCTCGGTCGGTTCGCGCATCTCGGTCTCCGCTCCGATACTGCGTGCATGCCGATCGGCAGCAATTTTACCGCACGAGCATGCCCCTGAGACGCGCCCTATTGGGTTACCCCTGGGCGACGCGGCCGCCCAGGACAGCGGCGGAAACGAACGAAAGCCCGCGCCTCGCAGTGTCCACTCAATTCACAACATCATCCCCGTTAACCATACCTATATACGATGGTGTGAATTGACATCATCGAAAAAATTTTAATCGAGAGTCGCAAATCGGACCGACCGCCCCGTTTTCGCAGGGCACAGTGGTGCGGGGCTGGATTGAAGCTCATCAAAAAAGCAGATCGAACACGGAAGCGTGAGCTCTCGTGACGCAAGCGAGCGTCTCGAGAAAGGGCTTTCGCTTGAGAAAGGTGATGCCGCAGTGAGTGAAAGCGAAACGAAAATTGTACCGAACGGAACGAATGTATTCGGGATGCCGTTGTTGGAACTGCCGAAGATCGCGTTGCCTGGCGTGAGCTTCGAGTTGGCCGAGCAGGGTCTTGCCCGCGCGCGGGAAGGTTGCGAGAAGATGATGGTCGCGTCAAAGGGGATGACGGACGCGCTGCGCGAGAGCTATTCGAGCAACGCCAGAAGCACCACCGACTACGGGCTCAAGGTGCTCGAAATCTCAAACGCCAATGCCGCCTCCGCGATCGATTTCTTCGTCAATCTGCTGGGCAGCAAATCCGTTTCGGATGTCTTTACCTTGTCTGCGTCGCAGGCGCGCAAGACCTTCGACGCCGCATCCGGCCAGAACAAGGAATTGCTGGCCCTTGCCCAGAAGCTTGCGACGGAAACGGGTGAGCCGATCAGAGATCACTTCACCAAGATTCTCCACAAAGCCGGCTAAAAAAACGGCGCTCCATTCACATAGAGGATTCGTTCAGGAGGGATCCGGCCGGTTGGATTAAGCCCAGCAACGAGCATGCCCACCCCATGCTCGATCAAACAAAGGCACAGGTGCGCTATGCCCCCCAGTCACCGCACCGACAAGAGGCGCAAATCCAACCGGCCGGTACTTTTGCTGCAAAGACAGCAAGTACCATTTCAAGGGAGGGAAACATGGGTATGGTTATGGTGAAATGTCCGCAAAGCGGACGCGCGATTCCCACCGGCATCAAGATCGATCGCGAGAGCTTTGGACGTAGCGCGGTGTTCTTCTCGCGCACCCATTGTCCGATCTGCAGCACTTATCACGACTGGTTCGCACGGGAAGCCTGGGTCCACGAGCCGAGCATCCGGACGCGGCGTCTCGGCGCGGGCTCCAGCGCCTGACCGTCGCTGCGCAATGGGGGACACCATGGCGCGCATGGAAATCTCAACTGAAACGTCGACCTGGCTGCTGCAGGCCAAGGATTTTCTTGAAGAAGCACGACGGCTGAAACCGGGCCCCGCGCGCAACGAGCTGCGCCAGACCGCGAAAGTGCTGCACGAGCTTGCCAAACTCGAGGCGAAGAAACGACACAACGGGAAGAAACGACGCAACGGTCAGTCGCAGCGCGGCTAGGTCGGCGGCCGCCCGCTCACACGACATCGCCCGATTCAGTTTCCGGGATGCGCACAGCAGCGGGCGCGGCCGCCGCGCGTGATCGGCCCGTGTTCGACGAAAAGATCTCCTCGACTTCGAGACGCATGGTGCCGTGGCATTCGCACGAGGCCGCCGCGAGTCGCGATCGGTCGATCTCGATCCGGCCTCGTTGATCGGACCTGATCGCTCCGGAAGCGCGCAGTTTGCCCATCAGGAGGGTCACCGTCGTTCGTCGCACACCAAGGATCTGCGACAACGCCTGTTGGGTGAGCGGGAGAACGTCGTGGTCGATGCGGTCGCGAAACTGCAGCAGCCAGCGGGCCATGCGGGCTTCGACCGGGTGCAGCGCATTGCAGGCCGAGCCGAGCTGGAACTGTACCAGCATCGCCCTGACGTGATTCTGGACCTGGTGCCGGATCGCCGGACTCCGATTGAAAGCGGCATGAAAGCGCGATGCAGGAATCCGCGAGGCGATGCCCGCCGCACGAACGACCGCGGTAACAGCCGAAGGTGACGGCCCGAGCACTGAAAGAATGCCTATTGCTCCCTCGCGCCCGACTGCGGCGGTGGCAACCGTCTGTCCGTCCGCCATGTCGATCATCAGCGAGATGGCGCCGCTATGAGGGAAAAAGACATCCTCGATCGGGTCACCCGCTCGCGAAATGACCGCGTCCGGATCGAGCGCGACCGTCTCCAGCACGGGCCCCAGCAGGTCGAGGTCCGACGGCGCCAGCGCTGCAAGAAGGCGGTTACCAGTTCCGCCCAGAGGCTTCACTGAAGGAAGCCCGCGATGAGGCATTCGCGGCCTTCATCATCTGGAGCGTCGCGAAACGGCGATCTTGCTCCGCGATCAAACTCACCTTGGTACGCTTTTACTCTCGACAAAAAATTTGCTCCCAACAACAAGACTCTAAGCGTCGGCCGCGATGTGGATTTCGCAGAGTTAGATGCAAATGCACCGGACGCAACAACAAAATGCGCATGAGTACCACCGTAGTAATGCGGAACGCGTGGTTCCAATTCCGGCGCACGGCACACGACGGAAGCGGACGCGACCTATCGGTGCGCGAGCCCATTGCGATATCGGCAGGTAGCACTTTTGAGACATGACGGTGGACCCCGAGAATGTCCGTGAACGGAAGCCGTCGGCGGTCAGGCGCCCGAGCCGCGCAATGAGGTGAACGCTCGCGATCGGGGATATCTGCGGCAATATGGACGCCGCGCCCGTCTTGAGTGACAATGTCTCCTGTTGGCGAAGTGCCAGCGGTGGCCGTATGCCGCCTGATACGAAACACAAGAGCGGCATCAAGACGCCCCGCAATGGAAACGCCCCATGCTGATCCCCCTTGCCGACGTGCCGCGCTGGTATGCCGAGCGCAAACCGAAAGACACGATCGCGGTCAGCCATGGCGCTGAGACGCTGAGCTGGGAGCAGCTGGAGCGCAATGCCAACGCCCGCGCCCGCGCTTTTGCCGCCAAGGGGGTCAAGCCCGGCGATTTCGTCGCCATCGGCCTGCCCAACAGCAACGCGTTCTTCGAGACCACGTTTGCGGTATGGAAATGCGGCGCGACGCCGACCTCGCTGACCTGGCGGTTGCCGCGCGGCGAGGCCGCTGCGGTGCTGGAGATTCTCAAGCCCTCGCTTGTTGTCGGCGGTCAGCCGGACTGGAATGCGCCAAATGCCCTACCGATTGATTTCATGCCGGACGGCTTTTCCGGAGATCCGATCGACAATCCGGTGGCGCGCTACTGGAAGGCGATGACCTCTGGCGGCTCGACCGGCCGGCCGAAGGTGATCCTCGACCACCGGCCCGCCGTAATCGATACTGCGGGCCCCGCCGCACTCGGCATGCCGATTGGCGCTTCGCTGCTCAACCCCGGGCCGCTCTACCACAACGCTCCCTTCATTGTTTCGCACACCGCGCTGTTCCATGGCGGGCGCGTCACCGGCCTCGTCAAGTTCGACGCCGAGGAATGCCTGCGCCTGATCGAAGCGAGCCGGGTGCAGTGGGTCAATTTCGTGCCGACCATGATGCACCGGATCTGGGCGCTGCCGGGCGAGGTGCGGAGCCGCTACGATCTGTCGAGCCTGCAAATCGTGTTTCACATGGCAGCGCCGATGCCGCCATGGCTGAAGGAAAAATGGATCGAATGGCTCGGGCCCGAGCGCATCTATGAGCTCTATGGCGGCACCGAAGCGCAGGGCGCATGCATCATTTCGGGCGTCGAATGGCTCGAACACAGGGGATCGGTCGGCAAGATCGCCGAGACCTCCCGCCTGCGCATCATCGGCGAGGACGGCAACGAGGTCGCCACCGGCGAGACCGGTGAAATCTATTTCCTGCCCAATGACGGCGCCGGCAGCAGCTATCATTATCTCGGCGCCGAACCAAAGCGCCGCGCCGACGGCTGGGAATCGCTCGGCGATATCGGAAGGCTGGACGCCGACGGCTATCTGTATCTCGGCGACCGGCTCGCCGACATGATCCTGCGCGGCGGCGCCAACATCTACCCGGCCGAAATCGAGGCTGCGGTATCAGCGCATCCGTTAGTTCGCTCCTGCGTTGCGGTCGGCCTGCCCGATCCGGAATTCGGCCAGCGCGTCCACGCAATCCTGGAACTTGGGCCCGACACCGACGCGCAATCGGTCGCCGATGGCATGGGGGATTTCCTGTCCGACCTGCTCAGCCGCTACAAGCACCCGGAAAGTTTTGAAGTGGTCAATTTCGGCCTGCGCGATGATTCCGGCAAGGTCCGCCGCACCTTGCTGCGCGACGAGCGCGCCGCCTGGCTGAAGGAGAATCGCGCGTTCCGGATATTGCCCGCGCGGGCGCGGGCCAAGGCGGAGTGAGGAGCGGACTGAACGACCGCCTGAAGTGTCAGGAAAGCCATCTCTCGTTTTTCGGGATGTTCTATATCAAGACATCCTGAGGTAGGATGATCCGATTGACGTGCCGGTCGCCGGCCGCACCGCATGAGGATCTGCAATGTCTTTCCGCAGCGACAACAAGGCTTACGAAGCCTGGCTGGCCAGGCAGTGCCGCGTCGTCAAAAAGGACATCGCCCGCAAGCACGAGCGGATGAAAGAGAGCCCTTTTATCTTCCTGCGGGCGACCTATTTCCGCTGGGCCAGAAAAATCGGCGACTGGTGTCCGGAGCTGATGGATGCGCCGCATTTGCTTTCGGTCGGCGATCTGCATCTGGAGAATTTCGGGACCTGGCGCGATGCGGACGGCCGCCTGGTCTGGGGCATCAACGATTTCGACGAAGCCGCCGTGATGCCCTACGTGCTCGATCTGGTCCGGCTTGCGGCCAGCATCCAGCTTGCGCCGAATCCGGCGGTCGATCCCAGGCATGCCGCGAGCGCCCTGCTCCGGGGCTATCGCGACGGCCTTAAAGAGCCACGGCCGGCGCTGCTGTTCGAAGCGCAAAGCTGGTTGCGGCCCTATGCCGAGCCTGAGGAAGAGAAGCTGAAGGAGTTCTGGAAGGAAGTTGCCGACTACCCGGATTACAGGCCGCCGCCCGCAATCGCCAAAGCGCTGATCGAAAGCCTGCCTGACGGCGTGGACAAAAACAGCATCCGATTGTGCCGCCTGCTCTACAAGGGTGGCGGCAGCCTGGGGCGGCCGCGCTACGTCGCGGTCGGCGACTGGCGCGGCGGGCAGGTATTGCGCGAGGCCAAGGCGCTGGTGCCCTCGGCGTGGACATATGCCAACGGCCAAACATCCGGCACGAAATCTGGCAAGAAATCCAGCAAGTCGAATTTCCTGGCGCTGGCAAACAGCCGCTATCGCGCGCCGGATCCGTTTCTCGACGTGCGCCATCAATTCATCTTTCGGCGCATCGCCGCCGATTCCCGCAAGATCGAGCTGGGTGATGCCGCGGGGAAGAAATTGCACCTCAAGCTGCTGGAGGCGATGGGACTGGAAGTGGCGTCGGTCCACGCGGCAGGCGCGGTGCCGGTCGAGGCGCTGCAGGCCGACCTTGCGAAACGCCCGCGCGGCTGGCTGAACGCGGCCGCAGCGGTTGCGGCCGACAAAGTCAAGCGCGATTATCGGGAATGGCGGAGCTGACGCGCGTTCCATCGATGCACGGATCGCAAACCGCGTTCGATCCGCGATCTCGATCCGCGGCCGTTTCGCTGGTATAATCCGGCAAAGGCTGCCGCTGACAGGACCATGATCTATTCGGGTTGCGCGGCGTTGGTTAGCTGTGCGCAACCGTATGGGAGACCCTTCATGCCCTCTTTGACCGAATGGAAAGTGCCGCCGGCCAACCAGCCGCGCCCGGGCGATTACAGTTTTGATCTCGACCGCGCACTGGCCTCGGTGGTCGGGCTGCATTCGATTATCCCCGCCGACGCCTTCAGCGCGGAAACGCTCGGCACCGAGCGCGCCGGCAATGGCGTGCTGATCGACGACGGCCTGGTGCTGACCATCGGCTATCTCATCACCGAGGCCGAAACCGTGTGGCTGCATCTGGGCGACGGCCGCGTGATGCAGGGCCATCCGCTCGGCTTCGACTTCGAATCCGGCTTCGGCCTGGTGCAGGCGCTCGGGCGTCTCGACATCGAGCCGCTGCCGCTCGGCTCTTCCGCCATCACAAGGGTCGGCGACCGCGTCGTGCTCGGCGGCGCCGGCGGCCGCACGCGATCGGTCGCGAGCCAGATCGCGGCCAAGCAGGAATTCGCCGGCTATTGGGAATATCTCTTGGATGAAGCGCTCTTCACCCACCCCGCGCATCCGAACTGGGGCGGCACCGGGCTGATCTCCAGCCGGGGCGAACTGATCGGCATCGGCTCGCTGCAGCTCGAACGCGAGCGCGAGGGCAAGGCCGAACACGTCAACATGATCGTGCCGATCGACCTGTTGAAGCCGGTGCTCGACGATCTGCGCAAGTTCGGCCGCGTCAACAAGCCGGCGCGGCCATGGCTCGGGATGTTTTCGACCGAGATCGACAACCGCATCGTGGTGGTCGGCGTTGCCGGCAAGGGTCCCGCGGCACGCGCCGAAATCAAGACCGGCGACGTCATCCTCGCGATCAACGGCGACAAGATCACCAGCCAGACCGGCTTCTACCGAAAACTCTGGTCGCTGGGCCCTGCCGGCGTCGACGTGCCGCTCACGGTCTATCATGAGGGCGTCACTTTCGACGTGGTGCTGACCTCGGTCGAACGCGCCAAGCTGCTGAAGGCGCCAAGACTGCACTGAGCAAGACTTCACTGAGCAAGGCTGCACTAAGAAGACTGCACCGAGAACGCCGCGCCAGAACAATAACTCCAACAAGCAGGGAATGCGCGATGAGCGAGGCCGTGGTGGACGACATCGTTGCCGTGCTGCCGCCGCTGTTGCAATCGCTTGAAGCGCTCGGCTTTGTCGCGCGCCATCTGAACCCGCCGGATTTCGGCCGCGTGATGGAAGCTGCGGGCACGCCGGACGAGGCGCTGCGCGCGGTGCGCCCGCGGCTCTCGCAGTGGCCCGCGGAGTTCAGCGATGTCAAGACCTCGCTCGAGGCCGCCAGCGACGCAGCGCTGGCCGCCTTCGACGGCCTGCGCGACGTGCAGAACGGCAATGGCGATCTGGTCAGCGTGTTTCGGGCACTGCGCTATTCGCCGCGCGCGCAGGAGGCGCTCTATGCGCTGGTCGAAAAACTGCCGCCGGTCAGCGAGTTCTTTGTCGAGCCTTCGCTCCGCGAGGATGCCGACCTCGCGGCACGGCTGGCGCAACCGGCCAATGAAAACACCGGCATCTTTCACGACCATAACGAGCCCGGCAGCCGCGGTGGCTTCTCGCTCTACGTGCCGGAATATTACACGCCGGACCGCGCTCTTCCGCTTGTCATGGCGCTGCATGGCGGCAGCGGCAATGGCCGCGGTTTTCTGTGGAGCTGGCTGCGCGACGCGCGAAGCCACGGCGCAATCCTGATCGCGCCGACCGCGACCGGAAACGCTTCGAACAGCAAAACCACCTGGGCCTTGATGGGCGAGGATACCGATACGCCGAACCTGATGCGCATCCTCGAACAGGTGCGCGCGCGCTGGAATATCGACGCGACAAAAATGCTGCTGACCGGCATGAGCGACGGCGGCACCTTCTGCTATGTCAGCGGGCTCGAAAGTGGCTCACCGTTCACGCATCTCGCGCCGGTCTCGGCGACGTTCCATCCGCTGATGGCTGAAATGGCGGATGCGGAGAGATTGCGCGGCCTGCCGATTCACCTCGTGCATGGCAAGCTCGACTGGATGTTTCCGGTGCAAGTGGCGCGGCAAACCCGGCAATTACTGTCGGCGGCAGGCGCCAAGGTGGCCTATCGCGAGCTGGATGATCTCAGCCACACCTACCCGCGCGAAATGAACGCGCCAATGCTGGCCTGGCTGCGCGGCGAATGATTCCAGTAATGCGGGCGTTCGGTCGCATTTGAGCGGCGAACGTCCGCAAGTCGTGGGCCGGGTTAGCGCCAACCGCCGGACGCCGAGATGCGCTCACCTGTCAGCCACGCCGAATCATCCGACGCGAGGAACACCGCCACCTTCGCGATGTCGTCGGGCTGGCCGTAGCGGCCGAGCGGCGTCATGCCGATCACCTGCTTTTCGACTTCGCCTCCGAGCAGGCCGGCACTCTCGAGCCCTTCCGATGCCGTGGCTCCCGGCGCGATGGCGTTGACGCGGATTTGTCGCGCGCCGAACTCTTTCGCCAACCCGCGCGTGATCGAATCGACCGCGCTCTTGGTGGCGGCATAGACTACCGAACCGGGCGTCGGATTGAGGCTTGCGATCGACGAGACGTTGATGATGCTGCCGCCCTGCGGGCCGAAATAGTTCAGCGCTTGCTGGATGGTCAGCAGCGTTCCCAGCACGTTGGTGTTGAACTCGCGGTGAAACTCCTTCTCGGTCACCTTCTCGAGCGGCTCGAACTGGTAGACGCCGGCATTGTTCACCAGCACGTCCAGCCTGCCGAACGACGTCCTGGTCTGTTCGAACAAACGCTTCACGTCGGCGGCATCCGCGACATCGCCCTGCACCGCGATCGCCTTGCCGCCCTTGGCCGTGATGTCAGCTACGACGCGATCGGCGCCTTCGCGGCTGGACGCGTAGTTGACCACCACGGCGGCGCCGGCCGCGGCCAAACCTTTCGCGATACCGGCGCCGATGCCTTTCGACGCCCCCGTGACGATCGCCACCTTGCCCTTGAGGTCATTCATTTGGATTCTCCTGACGGGCCGGCCCAGTTGCCGGCGTTTGTGACCGGCTATCTACTTCGGATCATATGGCTTATTAGGATCGCATTAATCGCAGGATTTGTGCCTGGAATTCCGTAATGACGACAATTCTGGAGAAAACCGCCGGTCTGGTCGCGTTCGTGCGAACCGTGGATTCCGGCTCCTTCTCGAACGCCAGCCGCGCCATCGGCTCCAGCGCGTCGGCCGTCTCGAAAAGCGTGGCGCGGCTGGAGCGCCGGCTCGGCGTCCGGCTGCTGCAGCGATCGACGCGGACGCTGAGCCTCACCACCGAGGGCGCGGCCTATTACGAACGCGTCGCGCCGCTACTCCGCGCGATCGAGGACGCCGAGGATGTCGTGCAGATGGCCGAAAGCGCGCGCGGCCTGTTGCGCGTGACCGCGCCGGTGTTTGTCGGGCGAACGCTGGTCGGTGAATGGTCGCAAGCCTTCCTGGCGCGGCATCCCAACGTCAAGCTCGAACTCAGCGTCAGCGATCGCCATGCCGATCTGATCCGCGAAGGTTTTGATGTCGCGTTGCGCATCGGCGATCTCGCCGATACCGATTTGACGGCGCGCAAGCTGGCCGATCTTGCCTTGGTGATGATCGCCTCGCCCGGTTACGTCGCCGCGCGCGGCGTGCCCCGCAGCGTCGAAGATCTGCGCCAGCATGCTTGTCTGCGCTATCTGCTCGCCGGAAAGCCCTATCCGTTTGCTTTCGCCGATGGCACTACCATCACGCCGGAAGGCGCGCTTGATTCAGACGACGGCATTACGCTGTATCACGCTGCCCTTCACGGCGCCGGCATCACGCAGGTGCTCCGCTTCGCCGTCGAGGACGATTTTGCTGCCGGTCGGTTGGTCGAAATACTGCCTGACGTCGCGATGCCATCGGTTCCGATGCACGTCGTGCACGCCTTTGGCCGGCAACTGCCGGTGCGGGCGCGACTATTCGTCGATTTCCTTGTGGAACGAGTGAGCCGGATCGGCAAATAGCCCGGCGGAACTTTCCTCTCAAAGCTGCGTTGTTTGCGCATCATCGGAGGACGTCATGCGAACTTTTTTTGGAATGATTTTGGGCGCGCTGCTGCTGGTTTGCGGCGTTTACGTCTATGATTCGATGAACACGTCCAGCGTGGCGAACGGTCAGGTCGCGCAGGCCAACCGCACGATCGTCAACTGGGATGTCGCCGCCACCGATTGGAAGGCGCTGAAAACGCGCGCCCATGAGGAGTGGACCAGGATCGCGTCGAAGTAATCACGCGAGCTTATTCGAGCGAAATTGGGCGTCCTCGTCATCGACGGGGGCGCCCTTTCCTTTGACGCGATTAGTTGGCGGCTTTGGCTTTCCGCGCGTCTTTGATGACCATTTCGAACTCCGCCATGGTCAGGATGCCCGGCACACGAAACTTTCCGACGATAAAGGACGGGGTGCCGCGGAAACCGAAAGCTTCGGCCTGGGCGTGGTTGCGCGCGAGGATGGCGTCGATCGCCTTGGCGTTGGTGGTGAGGTCGCGGTTGAGGCGGTCCATGTCGATGCCCTTCTCAGTGAGCAACTCGCGCGCGCGCGCCTCGGTCAGCCGTGAACTGACGCCGATCATCGCCTCGTGCGCCGGCATGAACTTGTCCTGATACTTGGCGGCCAGCGCCATCCGTGCCGTGATCTTGGAAACGTCGCCGAGGATCGGCCAGTCCTTCAGCACCAGGCGGACCTTGCCGTCGTCCTGCACCACCTGCGCAATCTCGGGCGCGATCTTGCGGCAATAGGGACAATTATAGTCAAACCATTCGACGATGTTGATGTCGCCGTCGGGGTTGCCGGCCGCGGGAATATCCGGGTCGCGCAGCACCAGCGCTTCGGTCAGCACCGCGTCGTCATCATGCGCAAACGCCTGATGTGGCATCGCCGCGGTGCCGAGCAGGGTTGCGCCGGCGCCAATCAGGCCGAGCGCTTCGCGCCGGCTGGGTCCCGGATTGGTTGCGGCTGGTTTGTTCTGCTGGTTCATTGCTGCTCTCGCGACGGCCCTCACGCCTGTCTACGCCCAGGATGAGGATATGTTACGCGCCAGCATATAGAGCGCCACCGCAATAATGACCACGGCGAACACAATGTTGAGGGCGCCGCGCCGCTCGGCGAGGTGACGGGCGGCGCGGGTGCCGGCCAAGCCGCCGGTAATACCGCCTGCGACGAACAACCCCGCCAGCGCCCAGGAGACGAGGCCGGACCAGGCATAGCTCGCCGCGGTGGTCATGCCGAACGCGGTGACGGCGACCAGGGAGGAACTGACCGCGTTCATGATCGGCATCCCCGTCGCCAGCATCAACGCCGGCACGATCAGGAATCCGCCGCCGATTCCGAAGAACCCCGATAGCGTCCCGGTCGCCAGGCCAAGGCTGACGATGGCCGGCATGTTGGACATCGACATCTTGACATCAGGCAACCCGATCCGCGACCGCGTCTTCAGCATCAACAGCGCGATCACGATCATGATCAGCGCAAACAGCGCCAGCAGTTTCTGGCCGTCGACCATCTTGCCGAGGATCGAGCCGCCGAAGGCGCCGACCATCCCCGCGACGGCAAATGTCAGCGCGCAGGACCACACCACCGTGCCGCCGCGCGCATGGTTGGACAGATTGACCGCGGCGTTGGCCGCGACCGCGATGGCGCTGGTGCCGATCGCGACATGGGGTTCGGGCACGCCGACCAAATAGACCATCAGCGGCACCGCCAGGATCGAACCGCCGCCGCCGACCAGGCCGAGCGAAAACCCGACCAGCATCCCCGACGCCAGTCCCAACACGCTTTGCGTCGTGGAGATGATCAAGATGGAAGACTCATGTGCACGGCAGAACCATAGAAGGAATTTCTATGATCTGCCATGGCCGCAGCACAAATCTGCCCTGCAACAGCCGTTCAGCGTATGCACGATGCTCCGAGCAACGTCAGGCGGGCGCGAGGGCCTTGTCCTGCAATGGTGCGCTGGCGCGGCGCGGCAGCGCCATCAGCGTCCCGGTCATGGTCGCGACCAGGGTTTCAACGCCGTCGTGCTCGGCATAGGCGCGCCCCTCGCACACGGTGAGCGTACGGCCCGGCTTGACGACGCTGGCACGGAAGGCAAAGCGCTGGCCGCGCGCGGGCGCCAGCAGATTGGTCTTGAACTCCACGGTCAGGATGTCGGAGCCAACAGGCATCAGCGTGAAGGCGGCGATGCCGCAGGCACTGTCGAGCCCGGCTGTGATGATACCCGCATGCACGAAACCGTTCTGCTGGGTGAGTTCAGCGGAATAGGCCATCGCGAGTTCGACCTCGCCCGGCTCCAGCCGCGCGATCGAAATCCCGAGCGTACGCATCGCGTGCTGGCGCTCGAACGTATCGGTCGCGATCTCACGATAGTCCGGGTTTTTCGGCTCGAAGCGCGCCATGCTGCTCATGCCGGCACCGCCTCAGCCGGGCTGAGATGCTTCAGCGCGGTATTGCGGATCTCAGGCGCGAACGGCATCGATTTGTGGGCCTGCCGGTCGAGGTGCACGGCGGTGATTTCACAGGTCGCTGATATCTCGCCGGTTTCGGCGTTGCGCATCTCGTGCAGGAAGCGAATCGACTTGTCGCGGATTTCCAGCAGCCGGCTTTTGACTTCGACGATATCACCGGCGAAAAGTTCGCGCTTGTAGCTGATGTTCTGCTGCACGCCGGCCATGCCGCGGCCGGATTCGCGCAAATAGGAAGGCGTCAGCCCGAGCCTTGCGAACATATTCCAGTTCGCCTCGTCGAATTTGCCGACATACCACATGATGTTCATGTGCCCGACATGATCGCATTGCCACGGATAGACCGTGCCGCGATAGGTCGCGTCCGTCTCCATCGTCTCGCTCCCGCTTATCGTTTCTGGCCGGCTTTCGATTCTTGATACGGTAGCGTATCAGGGTGCGAACGGGGTAGCAATACGGTACCGTATCAAGAATCGGTGAGGCTGGACTCAATGACCGACGGCAAGAGCGAGAACCGTAAGGACGAGACCTGTAAGGACAGGACTTGGATCGAGGCCGGCATGGCGGAAATCGCCCGCACCGGCGTCGAGGGCGTGCGGGTCGAGGTGCTGGCGAAGAATCTTGGCGTCACCAAGGGCGGTTTCTATCGCCGCTTCAAGGATCGCGCGGCGCTGCTGGACGGCATGCTGCAGAACTGGAGCACCGGGCGCATTGCCGCGATCGAAAGGCAGACCAGCCTCGATGGCGCCACCGCGCGCGAACGCTTGCGGGCGCTGGTCGCGCTTTATTCGGAACGGATGAATACCGAAGGCATGGCGGTGGAGCTTGCGATCCGGCAATGGGCGCGATCCGACGAGGCCGCGGCCGCGGCGGTCGCCAGCGTCGATGCCGCGCGCCTGCAAAATGTCGGGCAGCTCTATCGGGCGGCGGGGCTGGCGGCAGAGGAAGCCGACGCGCAGGCGTTCCTGTTCTACTGCTTCATCTTCGGCCAGAGTCTGCTGTTCCTCGAACGCGGCCCGCGCAAGCGCGCGCAGCTGATCGCAAAGTCAGCCGAGAAACTGCTCGAGGATGAAGGCTAGGCGCGTGATGCGTTAAATTGCATCCGCGATGGAAGCTGCGCTCCCTCTCCCGCACTTGCGGGGGAGGGTTGGGGTGGGGGTGTGGCCGCGGTTCGAACTGTCCGTGTGGAGAGAGTTTCCCCCACCCGGATCGGATCATGCGATGCGATCCGACCTCCCCCGCAAGCGGGAGAGGTGAAGCAAGTCCGCGTATTCAGCGATGGCTCAGGCCGTGGGTTTCAGCTTCTTGGTGCATTCGCTGTAATAGCCGCCGCCCTTCTGGATCCACTTCAGGCCACCATTGCCGTTGCTGGTCTTGTTGGCGTTGTACTGATCGAGGCAGGTGTGCATGCGCTGCTTGCCGGCGGTTTCCTTGGCGTATTTCGGATCCACGGCGTTCGGATAGACCGCAGGTCCCGACGGCACCGCCGGCGCCGCAGCTTCCTTTGCGGGGGCGGCTGCCTTCTTGGCCTTTGCTTCCTTGGGCGCGGCAGCGGGTGCTGCGGCCGGCGCGGCAGCAGGCGCCGCGGCAGTGGCATCCGCACCGCATTGCGCCTTGCGGAAGTCATTCCATTTCTGGCCGCCGAGCGTGCCGGCGGTCTTGGCGGCCTGGTATTTCGCGCTGCATTCCTGCGTAGTGAGGGCCTGCGCCGGCGACGTCACCATGAACGCCGCAAAACCCGACACCGCCATTGCGCAGAGTATTTTTGCTTGATTGGTCATCCTTAAGACTCCTTGGAGCAGTTCAACCGGGGCAAATTAGCTTGCCCCATTCAACTTGGGCAGGTCGTCCTTGTGCAGTTACTGTGCAATCATTCAGGGGTTTTGACCTGCACCGCCATCCTAACTCAACCAAAGCTTGCGGCAACGAAAGCCGCGATTTTCCGTTCAAAATAATGTGGCTGTCAAAGACGCGGATAGTCCGGTCCATTCACTTGACGTTCAGCATCACGGCGCGACGGTCGCGCCCTTGTCTTCAATCCGAGGTGCCCCATGAAGATCTCTTCCCTTGTCACCGCGACCGTGATTGCTTCGTTCCTGCTGATGGGCGCCGCGTCGGCGCAAACCGCCGCGCCGGCTACCAAGACCGAGGCGCCGAAGACCGAAACCAAGGCACCGGCCGACAAAAAGGCCGCCGCGAAGCCGCGGACGCCAGGCTCGCTCGAATGCTCCAAGCAAGCCGACGAGAAGGGGCTCAAGGGCAAGGAACGCAAGAAATTCCGTTCCGCCTGCAAGAAGGAATTTGCCGACAAGGAAAAGGCGGCCACCGGGGCGAAGTGACCACCCGGCCCTGCTGCTTCAGGGCAAGCGCTATTTCGCATCTGCATGTTTGACGGTGTTTGGTTGGCGCCCGTGAACCCGCGCGGGCGCCAAAGGCTTGCCCGCGCATTGACCGCCCGCGCCAGCGCCGATGATGGCTGACGCACGCATTGCAGCAATCGCGTGGCGCATTTGTCCCCTCATGCGGGATTTGCCATAAGGCGGCGTGAGCCTGATCCCCGCATCGATGACGTCTGCGATTCCTGACCGCGCCAGGATTCTCGCCACGATCGAGACAATCGTCCTCGGCGCCGCTGGCGGCTTGCTGTTTCTTTGGGCAAACCTGCCCGGTGGACTGATCTCCGGCGCGATGTTCGCGGTCGGCGTCGCCGCGATCTGCGGAAGGCCGCTCGCAATGCCGCCGATCCTGACGCAAAGCGTGCTGCTGCTGCTCGGGATCACGCTGGGCTCGCTGGTGTCGCGGCAGCTGATCCAGCACATGAGCTCCTATCCTTTGACGATCGGGCTGCTGGCGCTCGCCACCTTCTGTTCGACCTTCGGCAGCAGCTTCTATCTGCAGCGCTTCCACGGCTGGGACCAGACCTCGGCCTTGCTGGCCGGAAGCCCCGGCGCGCTGTCGCAAATCACCATCCTCGCCGCCGAGAAGGGCGCCGACGTCGCTGGTATCGCCGTGGTTCAGACCATGCGCGTGATCATCCTCACCGCCGCCCTGCCGCTGCTGCTGGCATTGACCGGAATCGCGCCATCGGCGCCGCCGAACATCGCCGCCATCATCGCCTCGCCGCTCGAACTGGCCGTATTGATCGCGGCTGCGGTCGCGGTCGCGCTGCTGTTGCTGCTGATGAAATTTCCGGCGAGCTGGATGTTCGGCGCGATGATCGCCTCGAGCGTGCTGCACGGCACCGAAATGATCGAGGGCGGGCTGCCGCCCTGGATGCGCGGCGTGGCGCTGGTCGGCATCGGCGCGGTGATCGGCACGCGCTTTGCGCGGGTGAAACGATCGACGCTGCTCAGCCATGTCAATGCGGGGCTGGGCTCGTTTGCGGTGGCGATCGTGATCTCGGCGATCTTCGTCGCCATCATCGCGCTGACCACCCATGTGCGGCTGGCTGACGTCCTGGTGGCGTTCGCGCCGGGCGCGATGGACGCCATGCTGGCACTGGCGTTGACGCTGCATATCGACCCGATTTTCGTCGGCGCGCACCATCTGTCGCGCTTCGTGTTCGTCTCCATCACGACGCCCGGCATCGTCCATCTGTTCGGACGGCCGCAGGATGATGTGGACGATTAGGCCCGCTTCGCTGACTTGATGCCCCACGCCGCGATCGCGGCCATCGCCAGCGAGATCAGCACATTGTAGCCGGCGAGCGAGAGGCCGAGGAAGCGCCACTGCACATCGTCGCAGCGGATCACTTTCACGGTGTCGAGGCGCTCGAGCAGCGTGCCGGCGCTGCCGAGATCGACGAGCGGGCCCGAGCAATCGGTCGGGCCCTGCCAGAACTTCCATTCGACGCCGGCGTGGTAGCCGCCGAGCCAGGCGTTGGCGAGCGCCGCCAGCGCCAGCAGTCCAAGGCCCGCCAGCAGCACCGGCCGCGGCGCGTCCCGCGAGGCCGCGAAGGCGACCAGTAGGGCGAGCGGGACCGCCAGATAATAGGCGTAGCGCTGTTCGAGGCAGAGCGGACAGGGGCGGATATCCAGCACCAGTTGGAAGAACCAGGCGCCCGCAAGCGTCGCCGCCGCGATGCCCGCGATCGCCAGCGCGGCGACAACAGCGGGATTGGCACCAAGCCCGGCATGTGACGGATTTGCGGTGGCATGAAGCGTCACGGGCGTTCTCCAACGATAACAAGGTCCTATCCCGCTGATATGGCGCTGTCGAGGTGCGGGACAATCACATCCGCGCGGGTTGACCCGCCGAAACCGCCCGCTATATTCCGCCGGCTTCGCGGCGCGGGCTTTTTGGCCGGCGCCCCGAGGGCCCCTGTGGCGGAACTGGTAGACGCGCTCGACTCAAAATCGAGTTCCGCAAGGAGTGCTGGTTCGATTCCGGCCAGGGGCACCACGCTTCGCCTGCGGCTACGCGTGGCGCAGCCACACCGCCGCAGACGAAACGTGCCCGGCATAGCCTCTTGCGAAGCGAAGCGATCCCCTCGTAGCGTCTGTCAGGACTGCCACCTCGGTCAGAATCACCAGGGCCACCCGATGGACATGCTCGTCAAACTCTATGCGCTGCCGGATTCCCGGCCCGCCTATGATCGATTGCTCAACGCCGGGATCGTCATGCGCCGTGCGCTGGGCCCCGAAAAGCACAAGGTCATTGGCTGGGTGCGGCAGAATTTCAGCGAGGCATGGGCCAGCGAAACCGATGTCGCGTTCAGCCGCCAGCCGGTCTCCTGCTTCATCGCGTTCCGGGAGAAAAACATCATCGGCTTCGCCTGCCATGATGCGACCTGTCGCAACTTCTTCGGTCCGACCGGCGTCGATCCGAAGGCTCGGCAAGGCGGGGTCGGAAAGGCCCTGCTGTTCGCCTGCCTCGAGGACATGCGGCAACAAGGCTTTGGCTACGCCATCATCGGCGGCGTGGGGCCGGCGGAGTTTTATTCGAAGGCGGTCGGCGCGGTGGCCATCGAAGGTTCGGAGCCGGGGATTTATCGCGGGCTGCTGTAGCGCCGCATTGCCCGTGGGAGGCTGACCGTTAGATCCGGGCGACCGCGGAAGATCGCGCTGGATCGGCCATCTGGGCGGCCCTGCTCTCTTCACCGGAATACGCGCCGGCATCGGGCACGATCGAACCCGCCTCGGTTTCCGCCAATTCGGTGCGGTTGCGGCCGAGGCGTTTGGCCTCATAGAGCGCCTTGTCGGCGGCGGCGATGAGATCGCGATGCCTGGTTTCCGCGCCGGGCACCAGGGACGCGACGCCGATGCTCAATTTCGCATGGCCGCGCTGAATCTCGTCCGCGCCGCAGCGGACGATCAGATCCTCGCGAATCCGCGCCGCCAGCGCTGCCGCATCGCCGAGCGGCGTTTCCGGCAGCAGAACGGCGAATTCGTCGCCGCCATAGCGCGCACCCATATCCGAAGGCCGCTTCACATTCGCCGCGATCGACGCGGCAATGTCCTGCAGCAGTCTGTCGCCGGCCTGATGGCCATGCGCGTCGTTGTAGACCTTGAAATGGTCGGCATCGATCATCAGCAGTGCGACCGGCGCGCGGCTGCGCATCGCGCGGCGCCATTCATAGGCCAGCGCGCGGTTGAAATGCCGGCGATTGGCAAGACCGGTGAGCCCGTCGATCGTGGCCAGAATGGTGAGCTTCTTTTCCGCGGCACTGCGGCGCGCGAATTCGCGATGCAGGAAGGCGGCCAGCATCACCGTCACGGCGCACAGCACCGCCATCAAGACGCCGATCGCGATCGCCTGCCGCCACCACGCCGCAAGGACATCGTCGAGCGACTGGCCGACCACGACGATCAGCGGCAGATTGCCGATCTGGGTATAGACGAACAGCCGTTTAATCCCGTCCGATACCGCCCTCGATTCATAGTGGCCGCTGGGAGCCTTCGGGAAGTGCGTGAACAGTTCGGCGCGCTTGATGCTGCTGCCGATGAAATCCTGGCGGAACGGCCAGCGCATCAGCACGATGCCGTCGGTGCGCGCCAATGTCACCGTGCCATTGGGGCCGAGCGAAGCATCCTTGAACATAGCCTGGAAATGGTCCTGCAGCATGGCCGTGAGCACGACGCCGGCAAAGGAGCCGTCCGGATGCGACAGCCGCCGGCTGAACGCCACCAGCGAGAGGCCAGTGACACGGGATGCGATCGGACGACTGATGTACAGGCCGGGAAATTCATTGTCTCTGTGAAACTGGAAATAATCCCGGTCGGACATGTTTTGTCGCGGCGGGATCAGATTCTTGGAATCGTGCGTGATCCGTCCGGTGTCATCGATGACAAACATCGATGTCGGATGACGCGCGGTTGCGGAATAGTCGAACAGCACCAGCTGGCGCATTTCCGGACTGAGACGATCGAGACCGGGCAGCTTCAAATTGCTCATCAACCCCTCGAGCGAGAGATTGAGCAGATCCACGTTGCGAGCGATATCGGCCTTGAGCGAATTGGCGAGGCTGGTGGCGACCTCGGTGGCACGCGCTTCGGTCGCCCGCCGCGCCTCCAGCAGCACCCAGCCGCACACCGCGGAGAAGCTCAGCGCCAGCAGAATGACCGAAATGGTCATCCGATGATGCGACTGCGTCCATGCCCAGCCGGAACTATCGTCCGCCTCGGCGGGCTGACGCGGCCAGAGCGACTTCCACACCGGTTTGCCCGCTTCCGCTATTGCCACGGAATTCACCTTGCAAGACGTTGCCATCGCCTTTTGTGCGCCGATGGAACGAGTTAGGCGTTAAAGGCCAAGTGAATTCGCCCCATGTGGTTCACAAATTATTCGCGGAACAGGTTGAAATGGCCTGATCGGACGACTTTGCCGCGGAAGTACGGATGCTTTTCGCGCCGCACACAAGCAATGATGAGGAACAGCACCGCGCGCCGCCAGCGCGGATCACGCTGCGCACGGTCGCAAGGCCTCAAGCAATCATGATCGAATCCACATGGGCATGCGCGATCAGTCGATCTGACTCGGCCCTGAGGTTCCTACCTCCGCCTTGCCCTGTACCAACGTCACCGTGATCGCGCGTGGCCGGGTCAGCACTTCCGGCTGCAGGATCTGGTCGAGCTGCTCCGGCGTGAGCAGTTTCTTGGCCAGCACCAGATCGTAGACGCTTTCGCCCGTGACCAGCGCCTGCTGCGCGATCTCGGTGGCGTTGGCGTAGCCGATATAGGGATTGAGCGCGGTGACGATGCCGATCGAGTTTTCGACGCCGCGGCGCAGGTGCGCAGCGTTGGCGGTGATGCCGTTGACGCATTTGTCGGACAGCGTCAGGCAGCCGGCGCGCAGATGATTGACGCTTTTGAACAGGCTGTGCGCGATGATCGGCTCGAACGCATTGAGCTGCAACTGGCCACCCTCGGCCGCAAAACTCACCGTAATGTCGTTGCCGATCACCTCGAAGGCGATCTGGTTGACGACCTCGGGAATCACAGGATTGACCTTGCCCGGCATGATGCTGGAGCCCGCCTGCACCGGCGGTAGGTTGATCTCGTTCAACCCGACGCGCGGTCCTGATGACAGCAGCCGCAGATCGTTGCAGGTCTTCGACAGCTTGACGGCGACGCGCTTGAGCACGCCGGAAAGCTGAACGAAGCTGCCGCAGTCCTGCGTCGCCTCGACCAGGTTTGTCGCGGTCACGACCGGAATGCCGGTGACGGAGCGCAGATGCCGGCACACCAGACCGGCATAGTCCGGGTGCGAGTTGATGCCGGTGCCGATCGCGGTCGCGCCCATGTTGATTTCGCACACCAAGAGCACGGCTTCCTTGAGCCGCTGCTCGTCTTCCCCCAGCATGACGGCATAGGTGGAAAATTCCTGCCCCAGCGTCATCGGCACGGCGTCCTGCAACTGGGTGCGGCCCATCTTGATGATGTCCCTGAACTCGTCGGACTTGCGCTCGAACGCCTCGCGCAGCACCGCCATCGCTTCGACCAGCCGCATGATGCCGCCGTAAGCCGCGAGCTTGAGCGCCGTCGGATAGACGTCGTTGGTGCTCTGGCTCATGTTGACGTGCTCGTTGGGGTGCAGGAATTTGTAATCGCCCTTGGGCCGGCCGAGCAGCTCCAGGGCGCGGTTCGCGATCACCTCGTTGGCATTCATGTTGGTGGAGGTACCGGCGCCGCCCTGAATGACGTCGACCACGAACTGGTCGTGCAATTCACCCGAGCGCACTTCCTCCGCGGCGGCGACGATGGCGTCGGCGAGTTTGGCATCGAGCAATCCCAGTTCGCGGTTGCTTTTCGCCGCCGCGATCTTGATCGAGGCCAGGGCCGCAATGAGATCCGGATAGATCGAGATCGGGGTGCCGCTGATCGGGAAATTCTCCACCGCCCGCAAGGTGTGGACGCCGTAATAGGCCTCCGCCGGAACATCGCGGTCGCCCAGGAGATCGTGCTCGCGTCGCGTCGTCATCGGGGGACCTTTTCGCCGGAGGTGTCTGGGGGCTTGATAAGATCAGGAGACGAGGGATTTTCCTAGTGTCGGCTTCCACACCAGGCCGTCATACCCCGCGCATGCGGGGTATCCAGTACGCCGCGGTCTCTCGGTTCTGTCACAGGCGTCTCTGGGATACTGGATCACCCGCATGCGCGGGTGATGACACCGAATATGATTTCACGATCTCGCGGCATGATATGCCCGAGCTTTGCCAGAAATCTCCTTGCCCTCGAAATAAGAGGGCGCAGGGAAGACCGGGTGCGCGCTGCACCCGCGGTCTCGCGTGCGGTTTGCACAAAACAAAGTGCACACGA
>NZ_JAFCLY010000015.1:0-174266 GCF_018130185.1 Bradyrhizobium sp. AUGA SZCCT0182
GAAATCGTGTCAAGTAGAAAATTTCTGTAAATCAAAAATATTTCTGTTGCCGGCCGACCCAAATCAGTGCGCATCTATCGCCATCCCGTCCCACTCAGAGGGCGTCGGCCGTCGTCACGGACGTTGGGCGGGTTGCGGTGGACGCTGGTTTACGCCTCGACGACGGCGTGGATAAGCGTACGGCAAAACCGTGTGGTCCTGGCACCCGTTGCAGGTGTCAAGCTGTCGGGTAGGCGTGAGCCGAACGGCGGTGACGGAGTCAACCAAGAACTCGTCTCCGGGGAGAGCACGATATAAGCCGTAAAGCCATTGCGCAGGGAAGGCCGGGTGTTCTCCGCTGCCCTGTATGCTCGTGTGCAGCATTTGTTGTGCTAACCGCACACGAGACCGCGGGTGCAGCGCGCACCCGGTCTTCCCTGCGCCCTCTATTTGAAGAGGGCGGGAAGTTTCTGGCAAAGCTCGGGCGCAATGCGTCGCGAGATCGCGAAATCACGTTTTGAATGATTGCGCATCTACAATCACCGCTGTCGTCCCGGGCTTGACCTCAGATGCGCAATTGCGCATCGGGGGACCCATAGCCACAGGAAAAAGTTTTGCGAACGGTCTCTGTTACCGCGTCTTCATCGAGAGCTCACGCGGTATGGGTCCCCCGATGCGCAATCGCGCATCTGAGCTCAAGGCCGGGACGACGAGTGGAGAGCGTGAGGGCGCCAAAACGGACTGCGCCTCTGCCCGAACCGCATGGGTCCAAACACGGGGATGAATTGACTCCAAGGCTTAACCGGCTGCAAATGCAGCCAAACACTAATGGCGAGGGAAAACACCATGGCTGACGCGCTGATCATCGACGCCTGCAGGACACCGCGTGGCATTGGCAAGGCCGGCAAGGGTGCGCTCGCCGGCATCCATCCGCAGCAACTCGGTGCCACGGTGTTGCGTGCGCTGGCAGATCGCACCGGGATTAATACCGCTGACGTCGACGACATCATCTGGGGCACCAGTTCCCAACGCGGAGCGCAGAGCGGCGACCTCGGCCGGATGTCGGCGCTGGACGCCGGCTATGATGTGCGCGCCAGCGGCGTCACGCTGGACCGGTTCTGTGGTTCCGGCATCACCAGTGTCAACATGGCGGCCAACTCCATCATGTCGGGCTCCGAGGATCTCGTGATCGCCGGCGGCACCGAGATGATGTCGATGGAGGGTCGCCGCGGCGAGGGGCCGTTCATGATGGACAATGGCAACCTTCGTCTGCGCGCCCGGCACCCGCAATCGCATCAGGGCGTCTGTGCCGATGCGGTGGCGACGCTGGAGGGTATTTCGCGTCAGGATGTCGATGCTCTGGGCGTCGAGAGCCAGAAGCGCGCGGCCGCCGCCATCAAGGGCGGTCATTTCGACAAGAGCCTCGTGCCGGTTCACCGCGAGGACGGCAGCCTTGCGCTGGACCGCGAGGAATATCCGCGTCCGCAGACCACGCTGGAAGGCCTTGCCGGGTTGAAGCCCGCCTTTACCGCGGTCGCGGACTATCCGCTCGACGACAAGGGCACGACCTACCGCAATCTTATCCTCGACAAATATCCCGATCTCGACATCAACTTCATGCATCACGCCGGCAATTCCTCCGGCGTCGTTGACGGCTCGGCGGCCATTTTGTTGGCTTCGCCGAATTATGCCAAGGCACATGGCCTGAAGCCGCGGGCGCGCGTGGTCGCGATGGCGAACATGGGAGACTCCCCAACCCTGATGTTGAATGCGCCGGTGCCGGCTGCGCGCAAGGTGCTGGCCAAGGCAGGCCTCACGCTCGATGATATCGACCTGTTCGAAATCAATGAAGCCTTCGCCGTCGTCGCCGAAAAATTCATTCGCGACCTCAAGCTCGACCGCGACAAGGTCAACGTCAATGGCGGCTCAATCGCGCTCGGTCACCCCATCGGCGCGACCGGCTCGATCCTGATCGGTACCGTTCTCGACGAACTGGAGCGGCGCGACCTCAGGCGTGGCCTGGTGACGATGTGCGCCGCCGGTGGCATGGCGCCTGCGATCATCATCGAGCGAGTCTGAAGCGTTCTCGAGCGAAGAAAACGCGATCAAATCAAGCGGCGGGAAACTGCAGTTCGAACGCCACGTCCTTGTCTGATGGCAACAGCCGGATCGATCCGCCGTGACTCGCCATCACGGCCTGGACGATCGCGAGTCCCATTCCGGTGCCGCCGGTGTCGCGGCGGGTGGTGAAGAACGCGTCGAATATCTTCTCCCGGTTAGCTTCCGATATCGGATCCCCGTCGTTGCTCACGGTCATCTTGACCGTGGCACCTTCATCGACCGCTGCCAGCCGCACATTCCCAGCGTTGTGACGAATGGCGTTGTCGGTCAGATGCGAAAGGACGATGAGCGCCTTCTCGTTGGACATGCCGATCGAACGTTCGAGACAGCCGGTGGCGTCGATCGCGCGGGTGGGAAAACGGCTCCTCAGTCCACTGACGACCTGGCTTAATTCGGTGTGCTCGTTCTGCGGCGTGGTCTCGGCGCGCGCCAGTTCGCGCAGCCGCTGCGTCATCGCTTCCAGGCGCTCGGTGTCACCCAGAATATTCGATACGAAAGTCTTCTGCTCCATCAGTGTGAGATTGCCGGTCTTGCTCTGCAGCGAATCCAGCAGCAGTTCGGCGGCGCCCTTGATCGAGGTCAGCGGCGACTTCAGCTCGTGGGTGAGATGCGACGAGAAGGTCGCGATGTAATCCGATCGGCGCGACAATTGCTCGGCCATGTCGAGAAAGCTGTGCGACAGCTGGGAAAACTCGCGGGTGCCGTAATGCGCCAGCGGCTGAAAGGCGTCGCGGTCGCCGCGGCTGATACGGGCGGCGCGATCGACCAGCTCGCGCATCGGCCGGGTGATGGTGCGGGAAAACACCAGGCCAATGATCACAGTGGCGAAGATGACGGCGAAGCCGGCAAGAATGAACTTGCCACGCTCCTGATAGAGATGGTCGAAGATGTTGCTCGGCGTCCTCGATAAGTAGACGACGCCGGCAACGCGGTTGTTGACGACGACGGGCATGGCCGAAAACACGTGAACGCCGACGCCGCGGCTGATCGAGTAGATCGGCGGCGGGGGCTTGTCGGGGACCCTGATCCGCAACGCGGCGCGATACTGCCCCTGCAGCGCCGTCGCCACCTCCTCGATATGCGCCAGCGATTGGCCGACTTCGTTGCGGCCGGCGATCACGACGCCGCGGGGATCGAGGATCCGGAATCCCGCCAGCGTGACCTTCTGCGTTTCCAGGATGATCGGCATCAGCCGCGCACCGATCTCGACATAGGCCGGAGATGCGGGAGCAGCGGCCGGAAGCGCGTCGGGCCGCCGCCTCAGCAGATCTGCGCCGGCGGCAAGGTCGAGTGCCGGCCGGATTGGCGTCATCTTGTCGTCCGAAACCGGACGCGCATCGGGCGGGATTTCAGCGCCAAGGACGACCCCGGCATTGAGGCGGGATTCCACCTCCCGCGCATAGACCGCGGCCAATACCCGGCTTTGGGCAATCAACTCGGCCTGCGTCTGGTGAATGAGCTGGTTGTCATAGAGCCGAAAGAAGAACAGGCCGACCAGAGGCAATGCGGCCACAGCAGCCAACGCGGCAAAAATGATCATGCCGACCGACGGCCGCCATTTCTCGCCGGCCCGCGATGTCATGCGTGCGGCTCGCATCGGCCGAGCTTGAAGCCAACGCCGTGGATGGTCTCGATGACATTGTCGCAATTCACCGCGGCAAGCTTGGCGCGAATATTGCGAATATGGCTGTCGATGGTGCGGTCCGACACCTGGATGTTGAGCTGATAGGCGGCATTCATGATCTGCTCGCGGCTGAAGACCACCGATGGCCTGGTCAGAAAAGCCCTGAGGATTCCAAATTCGATGGCGGTCAGGCGAAGCGGTGTACCGGCGAACGCCGCAACATGCTGTTCCGGATCAACCAGCAGCCCGCCCTGGGAAAGCGCCGCCGTCGCCTTGGTGTCCGACCCACGCTGCGAGGTGCGGCGCAGGATGACATTCACCCGCGCGACGAGCTCGCGCGGGCTGAAAGGCTTGGTGACGTAATCGTCGCCGCCGATCTCGAGGCCCAGCACGCGGTCGATCTCTTCGTCGCGTGCCGAAAGAAACAGGATCGGAACGTCCGATGACTTCCGGACCTCCCGGCAGACATCCAATCCATCGAATTCCGGCATGCCGATATCGAGAATCATGAGGTCCGGCCTGTCGGCGGCGAAGCGGGTCAAAGCTTCCTTGCCGTCCCGCGCCTCGAAGACGGTCATCCCGGCCTTCCGGAGCGCGACCCGGATGACTTCGCGAATATGCAGGTCGTCATCGACGATGAGGATACGGTGTGTCAAACGTCTCTCCGGACAAAGGTCGTCGTCAACTCGCGGTCGAACTCTTTGAGGCGTCCAGAGTACGCTGGAGCCGCCAGCTCCGAAAACCCCAGGCGCGCCAGGATGCCAAATCATTGAGATGCTGTTCTACAAGGTAGTTGCGGCGGAAAACAAGGTTTGGATCGAAGCTGCGGAGGGCAATCGCCCTGTCGATGGCGGGCAAGGCCTGAGGACCGAGATGAAACAGATAGTTGATGTCGACCGGGACACCCTTTCCCGTGGCTTCGCGGCTATGACCGACATTGTAGTCGGCGATAACAGCAGGAAAATTGACCAGCGAACAAACATAGAGCGTTGCGATCAAAGTGATGAGGTTCGCGCGGATCAGCCAATCGTTCGAACGATTGAGCCTGATACGGGCAACGATAAGCAGCAGTCCGAACGCGACAAGCAGCATCCAGATAAAGGCTGCGACGCGCCACCAGGTCAGCAGGTAGATCTGCACATAGAGATCGAGCCGCAGGATGGATGACGCAACCAGCAGGACGTTCTGCGCGACCCAGAGATAGACGAGCGGCCGGATCACCTTCGATTGCTCGGCCGGGCCGCCGGGTCTCATTGCGATGAGTACGAATCCGGCAGCCAGCAACGCGGTGAGGATCAGGGGATAGGCGCCCCGGTGCGCATAGGCCGCGTAGCTGATGTCGGCCGGCAGCGTCGCGTTGCCCCAGAGAAAGAACACGTCCAGGGCGGTTTGAACCGCAAACAGCAAATTGAACAGGATCAGCGAACGCAGGATGGTCGCCACACCGAAGAAGTCGACGTCATGAACTGGCTTCTCCTGCTCCTCCGTTACCGATACGACCAAGTCGGCCGGCACCTCGGACTTGCGGCGCCACCGGACGTGGATAAAGGGCCAAACGAGTGACAAAGCGGCTGCCCAAAACAGCACCCGTGCCAGGCTGATATAGGAGGTGGCGCTGCCGGGGTTCATCAGGCTGATCCATTTCTCAAGCAGCGGATTGGCCGATACGAACAGCAAAGCGAAGATGCCGCTGAGAACTACCGGAATGAACCACACGGTGAAACCTGCCGTCAGCGCCGGGAGATTGAACGCGCTGATGGCGTCCCGGAGCAATCTGAACGGGCCGACCAGATAAAGGTCGCAGAGCGCGGCGGCTTGTTCGCCAACGCCGGTCAGTTTGCGATCTGTCGTTAGCGAGAGGCCAACGCCGAGCGCCACGACAATGAAGAAGAGTGAAGCGGCATTGAATTCCTCGACGGCCGGGATGAGGGCGGCGAGCACAAGGAGACCGGCAACTAGAACCTTCGCTTTGTTCAGCCTGGTGAAATTGGCGAGCAGCGCGCCGCCGGTTAGTGCAATGGCGAAGATAGCAGCGGATATTCCGGTTCGCTGGCCGTAGAACAGCCAGTCGGCCAATGCCGCGAGGGCCAGGGCAATGGCCGGCTTGATTGGGAAAGTGCTTTCCCGAATGGAGCCTGCATGGGGTGCCGGCGTGGAGAATTCAGCCATTGTTGCGCTGCCTGTCTGGAGGGAAAGATTGCAGACCAGCGCCGCCGAGAGTGGCTCAGAGAGCCACCAGCCATCATTGGCTAAACGCGAGGGAATCGGCATTCAAAGGTCGTCACCGGTTTGCAAGACGAGCTATGCGCGGCCGTTGTGCAAATGCCGGGAAGGCGGTCTGCAAGACTTCAGGATTCTTATGCAGTTTCTGTGCAGCCACGCTTATGCGCTCGCGCGGCAATAACAAGTTTGATACGGCGATGGTCTCGCCTGTAACAAACGCACACAGCATCGTCCTTCATGCAAATCATCAAACGTATCGGCGTCGGCCTGATCTGGTTCGCGGGGTTGGCTTTCATTTTCATCGCGGCGAACAAGAACGATCCTTATCTGATTGCGTTGCGTGGTACGGGTAACATCGTTCTTGTCGCGGTGAGCGTTGGCGTTCTCGCCTGCCTGCTTCGTGGCGGTCACTGGCGCAGGCGAGGGCTCGCGGGAAAACTACTGGCCCTGCTGTGGTGCCTGCCGCCGCTGTCAATGCTGTGCGCGCAAGCCTCGTTCGAGTTGCGCAGACGAAACGTTCTGCAGACCGACGTCGTACAGGCGCGTAGCCTCGGCCAGCATTTCATGGTGGGGTATTCATCATTCCCTGAAGTGGCTGCTTTGGCTGAAAAAGGCCTGATCGCCGGCATCTACATCACCAAACACAATGTACGAAGAGCACCGGCGACGCTGAAATCTGAAATCTCGGCGCTTCAGGAAAAACGACGTGCCGCCGGCCTGCCGCCATTGATTGTCGCCGCCGACCAGGAAGGCGGCATCGTCTCGCATCTGTCGCCGCCCCTGACCAAATTGCCTGCGCTCTCGACGCTGGCGAACCTTCCGCCGGATGTTCGCACGGAGAAAGCGGAGGCGTTCGGGCGAACTCATGGCCAGGAACTGGCGGCGCTTGGCGTCAACCTCAATTTGGCGCCGGTGCTGGATTTGCGACCCGACGCGAAGCGTAACCGGTTCGATTTCAACACGCTGATCGGCCACCGCGCGATTTCCGACGATCCGGCCATCGTGGCCGACATCGCCAGGTCCTATGTCCATGGGCTTGAGGCCGTTGGCGTCGGTGCGACCGTGAAGCACTTTCCGGGGCTGGGGCGGGTTCGTGCCGATACCCATCACTTCAGTGCCGATCTCGATACGCCTCTGGCGGAGCTCGAAGCGTCCGACTGGCGGCCGTTTCGGGATGTGCTGGCGGGCTCCAGGGCGCAGTTAATGATCGGGCACGTGACGCTGACCGCTGTCGATCCCGATCGCGCGGCGTCGCATTCCCGGCTTGTGGTTGACGGCATCGTTCGCAAGAAGTGGAATTATCAGGGCGTCATCATGACTGACGATCTGGTGATGGGCGCGATCTATCAGAACAATGTCTGCACAGCGGTGGTGGAAGCGCTCAATGCCGGCGTCGATCTGCTGCTGGTCGCCTTCGACGGTACGCAATTTTACCGGATCTTCGCGTGCGCCAAGGAGGCATCTTCTCAAGGGAAACTCGATTCGGTAACGCTGCGCGACAGCGAGGCACGGCTAAAGCGGGCATTGCCGCCGGATTGAGAGAGACGCCCCGTCGCGGTCTCGGTGCTGGAAGGTCTGGCGTTTGCCATGTAACATCCTCTTACGACGCGCCGGTCGTCGCCGCAGGTACCATCGTGGCGGGCCGGAAAAGACGTCCTCGGGGTGGTGCAATGCAGTTCGGAATCTTCGATCAAAACGATCACGGGCCCTATCCGCTCAGCGAACAATATGAAAATCGGCTGCAATTGATCGAATTCTACGATCAAGCCGGATTCCGTACATACCATATGAGCGAGCACCATTCGACGCCGCTCAATTTGACGCCATCGCCAAGCGTGTTCCTTGCAGCGGCGGCGCAGCGCACCAAGCGTCTGCGCCTCGGTGCGCTGGTCTACGTATTGCCGACGCACCATCCGCTGCGGTTGGCCGAAGAAATCTGCATGCTGGATCATCTGAGCCGGGGCCGGATCGAGGTCGGGATCGGCCGAGGCGCGTCGCCGCATGAGCTGCATTATTTTGGCGTCGATCCGGACCAGGCACAGGCGATGTATGTCGAGGCCTACACCGTCATCATGCAGGCGCTGACGCAGGCCGAGGTGAATTTTCAAGGCAAGCACTATCAGTTCACGAACGTGCCGATCGACATGAAACCGGCGCAGCTTCCGCACCCGCCGCTATGGTACGCGGTCCCGGTGCCCGAGGGCGCGGTCTGGCCGGCGCAGAACAGGATCAACATCGTGTGCGGCGGGCCGCTGCCGCGGGTACGTGAGATTACCGACCGCTTTCGCGCCGAATGGGCTGCGGCGGGCAATTCGCCGGAACAGCTGCCGCTGCTCGGGATCAACCGTTTTGTGGTGGCGGCCGACAGGGACCGGGAGGCGATGGCGCTTGGTCGCCGTGCCTGGCCGAACTTCTACAGCAGCTTCATGAAGCTCTGGAAGAAGCACGGTACGCAGCCGCGTTTCGCCCGGCTGCCCGAGGATTTCGATACGATGGTACAAAACGGCGGAGCGATTGCGGGATCACGGGGCACGATCCGGGAGCAGGTCAGAAGGATGACCGAGGAGGCGGGCGCCAACTACTTCATCAGCCAGTTTTCGTTCGGCAACCTCAGCCAACAGGAGGTACTGCACTCCGCTGGCATCTTTGCGCGCGAGATGCTGCCCGTGGCGCGGGAGCGCGTGGCGCAGACCGTCCAGGAACACCAAGGATGATCATTCGCGTTATCGCATCGAGCCGATCCGTCGAAATCGATGACCCCGAAAATTTCAAGGCATTCTCGGTCCGCATCGAAGGGGCGATGGATTCCACCGTGCAGGCAAAACTGCTTGGCAGCGTGGCCGTGCGCAGCGATCGCGAGCATGCCTGGATTTCGGAGAAGGTCTTGCGCGATTGGCCTTCGCTCACATACGAGGCGTGGTGGCAGGATGGCCTGTCGAACATGATCGCAGCGGTGCAGAAATTCGGCTGGATCGATCAGGTCAACCATTCGATCCGCGCCCACATCGAATACGCGCCGTAGCGGTTTGGTGGACCGCAGCCTCGCTCAGTAACGAGTGCTGAGCGCAGGTTTGTAGTCCTGCCGCCTGGACCACGACGTGTAATAGGCAACGCCCGCCATGATCGCGATTCCGGCGATGCTGACCAGGAAATGCATCGCGAGCGAATTCGGTCCCGTGATCAGGAAGAAATGCCCTGCAAAGGAAAGGAAGACACCGGCGCAGAAGACAGGCAACCATTCTTCCCCGCACTTCACGATCGGCCGCAGGGCTGGCCGTTGAAATCCATGCCAGTCTCTCGGGACCGCGAACGAGAAGAGGAAGGCAAGAGTGAGGAAATGAAGTACCCTGTAAGGGGCCAGATTTTCCTTTTCATTTGGAAGGAAGAAATCGAGCACGGCGTCAGGAACGATTCCAGCCAGCTGCGGCACGTTTCCCGTTACGGTCACGATCAACGCGAACAAGAGATAGAGCAAAGCCAGTATGCGCAGGATCGAAAGATCCTGGAGCGAACGAATCGTCCGCATTTGCCTCGCGCTACCCAACGCGAACCAGGCGCCGAGCACGAACAGCAACTGCCAGGCGAATGGATTGAAATACCAGTGCCCGTCTGGAAATGAGGATAGATTCCAGTCGAATTTGCGGGCGGCGAGGTAAAGGACAATCGACCCGGCTGCCGTCAGGTTCGGCCGGCGCAACATTCCGAACAATACGACCGGAAAAAATGCCATCAGGACGATGAAGAGCTGCAACACATCGAGGTTGAGCGGCTTGGCCTGGAGCAGCAGGCCGTAAATCAATGTCCGGATCGTGTGGCCGAGGATTCCGGCGACATTGAATTCGTGGATGATTTCGGGCGCCGCCGATTTCCTGGCGACGTATCCGATCAAGTCGATATAGATCACGAACAGGACGACATAGGCGGCGTATAGCTGCCATACGCGCCTGAAAATGCGGGTAGCGGTGACCAGGAAACCGCGCTCCAGCATCATTTTTCCATAGAGGATTGCGGCGGTATAGCCGCCGACGAACACGAACAGGTCGGTTGCGCCGCTGAATCCGAAATTCCGCAGGGTCAACAGGCTGACTGCGTTATGCGGAATGTGATCCAGAAATAAGAACCAGGCAGCGATACCAAGCAGCAGACTGAGCCGGGGATCGCCGTCGCGTGCGGCGATCTCGGCCTTCATTGACGGAAACATGGAGTGTAAGAACTTTGCAAGCCGGAGAAAATCGAATCGCTTATGTAGCGCAATTGTCTGCGCCGTCCGAGTAGACTTTGCGTGACGAATATTTAAGGAAGCCGCCGGCGATCAAGGCCCGTTAATGATCACATTATTTTGACGACGGAACAGGGTTGCGCGAGTTCAGACGGTTTCGTGTTTTCGCAGGTCGCGTCGGTGGTCGAACTGGTCGGCCTGCAGATCGACGCTCGCCGCGCCAATGTCGGGAAGCGCGGCTTCGTTCAGAATGTCGGCGGTTATGTCCTCGACGGAGGAATCGACGATTTCATGGATAAAACTGATGTTCCTGTATTCACCCGACGCAATCCGCGAGATGACCTCGCGCCGGGTGATTTCAGGATCGACAATGGCCTCACGGCCACGCCGGCCGTAATCGATCATCACGACGAAATACTGCATATTTGGCAATCTGTCAGTCACCCTGGAACGGATGACACCAGTATTACTGAAAAACAGAAAAAGTCAAGCAAGAATTCGGCAAAACAGCAATCAAGGCGGCGTGTGGCCTGTTCCCGACGGCCGGCCGGCCGAATCACTTGATGGCTTTACCTGCCGAATCGCTTCCCTTTCGCCGGCATCCCGTCCGCTATTTTGCCTTGGCCGCCTTGCGTGTCTTCGCAGCTGCCTTATTGCGCAGGCGTTCGATCTGACCCCGCGGCAGGGTGACGCAGATCTCGCCGATCCATTCGAGTTTCACGCCCGTGATCGGCTTGGCGTTGAAGCTCTTGAGATTGACCAGAGGTGAGGACTTTCCTCGCTCGATCGTCTTCAAATAGCGCTCGCCGGTCTTCAGGCGCACGACAGCCTCTTCGCCGTAGAAGCTCGACAGCGGATGGCGCTGATCGCGGAAAACCACGATAACGTCGCCATTTTCGTATTTTGGCAGCATGGAATCGCCTGCAACTTCAAAGGCGATGGTCTCTTCGGCCATCGGGAAGGGCAGTTCGACCTCGCCGAGGCCCTCCGGCGGCACCTGTTCATGCTCTGGCTCGATCGTTGCGCCGGCGCCGACGCGCCCCATGATCGGCACCGAATTCAGCCCGAGATATTCCGTGATCGGCGCGATCTCGGACGCCTTGATCAGCCGTATCCCGGACAGGATTTCCGAGACTGCGCCCGCACGGACCCCCATGGCGTCCGCCAGGCCACCCTTGCTCTTACCCGTCCTCTCAAGTGCCCGTTCGATCATTTTGACGTCCAGCATGGTTCATCCTTTCCCGAATTTCGGAAACACTAGCAGTTACGATTACCAGAAACAAGCTTGACTTTTTGTTCGGAATATCGGAAATAAACGAGGGGGCGTCGGGCGGCGCTGAAAGAAACAGGAAATTCGGTAATGGAACCAACAGACTGGGCGCCCGAGCACTCGGGCGCGCTGCGGGAGCTTTTTGCCCTGCATTTGTCCTTTGCCCGGATCGCGGCAACTATCAACAGGAAATTCAACACAGCTTACTCGCGCAACGCCGTGCTGGGCCGTGCCAGGCGGATGGGGCTCGCCGGGGACGATCGGTCCGGATCGTCCCCAGGCGTGGAGCCGCAGTTGACCCGGCCGGGCCAAATTCACCTGGTAGAGGCAACATCGCTCAGGTTTCCATGGCCGGTGCCGCCGCTTAGAGGGATGAAGCCGGTCGAGCTGCGTTGTGTCGAGATCGATCCGCTCCATCTTTCCCTGATCGAACTGGAACGCGGCAATTGCCGCTACCCTTACGGTGGGGACGAAGAGGGGGAAGCCATCACCTTCTGCGGTCATCCACGCCGGCCTGGCTCGAGTTACTGCACACCGCATTTTCATTTGAGCCGCGGCCCCGGCACGCCATCGGAACGCACGGCGTGCACTGTCTTGCTCAAGCTGGTTGAGACGGCATGAACAGCAACGCCGGGTTCTTCCGCGCGCAATCCAAATCCCATCGTTCTTGAAAGGAGATCATCCGACATGCCGAGAGCCAAGCGGAACAAGCCGTATAACCCTGCAAGGGCCCATGACCGGAAATCCCGGGATTTGCCACGCAACGCCGAGGTCGCGACCGTCGAGGTTGACAATCCCCTGGCGCTGGAGCCGGGTGAGAAGATGGTTGCCCTGCGCTCCATCCGCAACGATCCGCTTGCCCGTCTGCATTCGCATCGCCAGATCGACGAGGCGCAGTACCAGGGCGGGCGGGCCTTTCAGAGCGATTGGGAGAGAGCCGAGCGCGGCCCGCGCGCTGTCGATCCGACCAGGGAGTACGTGGATGGCGGTCAGATGCGCGAGCCGATCACCGAGGGGCAGCGCAAGGCCGTGCTGCGGCTCAATCGCGCCGAGCGCGAACTCGGTGCCGACGGTTCGGCGCTGGTGCATGACGTCCTTGTCCACGGCTTGACTATGGCGCAGGTCGGGCAACGGCGGGGATTGCTCACCCAGCGCTGGAAGGACTATTTCGCACGTCGGTTCTGCGAATGCCTCGACCGACTAGCACTGATCTATGGGTTCGCGAACGCCAATCCCGTCAAAACGCCCCCGCGATGAAGCATTATTCCAGCCCAGCGCGGCGGAACCCCTCTAGATAATGCTCCCGATCGGCGTCGAGTTTCCAGGGTAACTGCGTCGCGATCCAGGCCAGCGAGATATTGGGCTGGGTCCGCCGCAGCTCCTCGAGCGCGGCTTTGGCGACGTCGATCTTCCCGGCCATGCCGGCGGCCACCGTCAGCACCCGGTAGGCGCCGCTGAGATCGCCGCGCTGGCGGGTCGCTTCGCGCGCGAGCGAGATCGCTTCACAATAGTTCCTGCCGACGAACTGGGCGTAGGCGGCGACGCCGTAATAGATCGCGGACGAAGGATCGCGCGGGCTCTGGCGGATGGCGCGTTGCGCGGCCGCATAGGAGTCCTGCCATCGCCCGCTGTAGGACAGCGCCAGCGCGTAGTATCCTTGCGCCAGCGAGAAGTTCGGGTTGAGCTGCAACGCCAGCTCGAATTCGGCCAGTGCATGGTCGAGGCGGCGGGTGGAGAAATAGACGCTGGCGAGCGCGGTATGCGCCCACGCATCCTCGCTGTCGGCAGCAATGGCTGCGAGCGCTGCGCGCTCGGCGATGGGGGCTACGGTCGTAATGTCCGCCCAGCCCAGATGCACGCCGAACATGTGGTTAGTGGCGATCAGGGCCAGCGCCTGGCCGTAATTCGGATCGATCGCAATCGCCTGTTCCAGAAGCGTCTGAGCGGCGGCGCTGTCCGTCCGCGTCACGCGCCAATGATGCGACAGCGCCCGCATAACAAGGTCCCACGCGTCCACGCTGTTCGGTGGTTTGCGCCGGCTGCGGAAGTTTTCGGCGGCATAGATCTGCGGCTCGATCGCCGCGACGATGGCATCGGTGATCTCATCCTGCACGGCGAATACGTCGACCAGATCGCGGTCGTAATGCTCTGCCCAGACGTGGCTGCCGGTCGCAGTGTCGTTGAGTTGCGCGGTGATGCGCACGCGATCGCCGCTCTTGCGCACGCTGCCTTCGAGGACGTAGCGCACCCCCAGTTCGGCGGCGACCTGCTTCAGATGCACCGCCTTGCCCTTGTAGGAAAACGACGAGTTGCGGGCGATGACGAAGAACCAGCGCAATTTCGACAACGCGGTGATGATGTCTTCGCTGATCCCGTCAGAGAAGTATTCCTGTTCCTGGTCGCCGCTCATGTTGTCGAACGGCAATACGGCAATCGCCGGTCGATCCGGTAATGGCAATGGCCGGGGTTCAGCAGCGGCCTCGGCTGGCTCGGGGGGCGGATGAACGCCATTCACCTGCTCGTTCACGGTTCCAACGAAACGAAGACCCTTTCGCGGAATTGTCCGGATCAGCCGTTGCTCCTTGCCACAGTCGCCGATGGCGTTTCGGGCGGCGTTGATGCGGCTGTCGAGCGTTGAGTCCGACACGGTCCGACCGCCCCAAACCAGCGCGATGAGGTCGTTCCGGCTGACGACGTGATCGCGACGCTTCAACAGATGAACCAGCAAGTCGAATACTTGCGGCTGCATCGCAACCAGTTCGCCGTCGCGGCGCAATTCGCGAAGATTGGTGTCCAGAGCGTACTTGTCGAAGTCAAATTTCACGTGCGTTGTCGCATCCTTTCTCAACAAACAATCAAGTCCGTCTCATGGAGAGATCAAGCGTCAGGCTAAGTCTTGTCGGCGCGTTTCAGTCATCCTGCAAAAACCGAAGTCGCGATCCCATTGCCCTCCACGGAGTTAATTTCATGTCCGAAGCCCGAGCCATTGGCTCAGTCATGCCGACAAATCGAATGCTCAAATTCACTGCATTTCTGTTCGGCGCTGTGGCCTATTTCACATTTCTCTTCACGATTTTGTATGCGATCGGGTTCGTGTCGGACCTGGTCGTGCCGAAGGCCATCGATACCGGCGCGAATTCGCCCGTTTTTGAAGCAATCGCCGTCAATCTCGCGCTGATGTCGCTGTTTGCCATTCAACACGGCGTGATGGCGCGTAGGGGCCTTAAACAATGGTGGACGCAGTTTATTCCGAAACCGTTCGAGCGCAGCACCTATGTGCTGTTTGCCAGCCTGACGTTGCTGCTGCTGTTCTGGCAATGGCGGCCGATTCCGACCGTCGTCTGGCATATCGAAGAGCCCGAAATGGCCGCAACGATCGCCATATTGTCATTTGTCGGCTGGGTGATCGTGTTCACCAGCACATTCCTCACCAATCATTTGTTCGGATTGCACCAGGTCACCAACCACCTGACCGGTCGGCAGATGCCGCCATCGATCTTCCCGACGCCGCTGCTCTACAATTTCGCGCGGCATCCGATCTATCTCGGCTTCATCATCGCGTTTTGGGCGGCGCCGACCATGAGCGTCGGGCATCTGTTGTTCGCGGCGGTGACCACGGCCTACATCTTCATCGGGATATTGCTCGAAGAGCGCGGCCTCATAGGCATGTTTGGCGACGAATATCGTCGTTACAAGCAGCGGGTATCGATGTTGTTTCCGTGGAGCAAACTGATCTGATCCAGACTCTCTGTTGTTTGTACGGAGACATAAGTGATGAAGCATACGGACACTGCCTCACCAGTCGAAGTGCAGGTTAGCGGGTTGCCGGATGGATCGGGCGTAGCGCTTCCCGGGTAAAAGTATTCGCGATACCCGCTGCGACACTGCTTTCGACGCGACTAAGCGAAGTATTGCGCTGCCCGGTCGGGGAAAACCCGATCGGGCGGCCGTTCGTTTGGGAGAGAGCTATGTCAGAGGCAGGTCCCGCCCTGCAAATTCGGGGTTTGGCGTTGGCTGCGGGCTTCCGGTAAAAGGCCATGAAGCACCGTTCGCGGCGGCCGCGATCCGTTCCGCCAGGCAAAATAACACGAGGAAATGCCCGACATGACTGCCAGACCGCAATTGCCGGAGCGCACGCCGCGCGCCAAGGGCGAACCGACCGCCCTCGATGGTCTGCTGGTCGTCGATTTCACCCGTGTTGTTGCAGGGCCCGCCTGTACGCAAACGCTGGCCGACTTTGGCGCCGAGGTGATCAAGATCGAAAATCCGGATGGCGGCGACGATACGCGTCATTATGAACATGCGGAAATCGGCGGCGAGAGTGCGGCCTTCCTCAGTCTCAACCGCAACAAGCGCGGTATTGCGCTGGATTTCACCAACCCGGCGGCGCTGGAGGTCGCGCGCGAACTTATTGCGAAAGCGGACGTCGTGGTGGAAAATTTCTCTGGCGGCGTGATGAAGAAATTCGGCCTCGACTATGCGTCGGTCGTTCCAACCAATCCGCGACTGGTCTATTGCTCGATCTCGGCCTATGGCCGCAAGGGAGAGCTCGCCTTGCGCCCCGGGTTCGACCCGATCACACAGGCCGAAAGCGGCTTCATGTCGCTGAACGGCTTTCCGGATGCTCAGCCGGTACGAACCGGCCCGCCGATCGTGGACATGGCGACGGGAATGTCGGCGTGCAACGCGATCTTGCTGGCTCTGATTGCGCGCGACCGGCTCGGCCGTGGCCAGCAGGTTGAGGTGGCGTTGATCGACACCGCGGTAGCGATGACCGGCTTTTATGGCATGGCCTACCTGATCAGCGGCGAGAACCCCGGTCGTTTTGGTAATTCACCTAACGGCTCACCGACGGTCGGCGTGTATCAGGCCGCCGACGGGCCGCTCTATATGGCCTGTGCCAACGACCGGCTGTACCGCCGCCTTGTGACGGAGGTGCTGGAACGGCCCGACCTCGTGACCGACCCTGAGTTCGCTCACCGGAAAAACCGAACGGCCAACAAGGAAAAGCTGCGCGCCATCATTGCCGGCGTCTTTGCCAGCGACCGGCTCGAGAACTGGATGGCGAAGATGAAAAAGGCGAACATACCGGTTGGCTATCTGCGCACCGTCGAGGAGGGCTTCAACGCGCCGGAAGTGCGCGACCGCGATCGCCTCAGCCACATCCCGCATCCGACCGCTGGTTCAGTGCCCAACATCGAAACGCCGCTCAATATGAGCCTCACGCCGACGATCGATCCCGTCGCTGCGCCGCTGCTCGGCGAGCACACCAAGGAAGTGCTGCGCAAGACGCTTGGATACGATGACCGCCGTATCGCTGGTTTGGCCGAGGCGGGGGCTTTCGGAAAGACGAGCAATACCGGCTGATCGGCTGTCTTTCGTTTCCAATCGTGTCACCGGCGCCGGGTCTGATCCATTCGGACCGGTCCCGGCCCCGCACATTTCCCGCCGACCCTCTCGCCGCACCGAATCGGGCCGTTTCGGCCGTTCAGTTCGGCTTGCTGCGTAGGTTGTTTTTTGGCATAGTTGCAACCTGTTCGGGCTCCGCGCGATCGATTTCCAGGCGAGCCATGCGAAGTATCAGGGTCGCCGTCGTCAAGCCGAGCCGTTCGGCTTCTTGCGCAGCAGTATCTACTTTCTGGGCCAAGCCCTCACGTTTACCTGGATATGCCATTCCTGTTCCTCTTCTAAGGTGCGAGATGAAAAATCCCACTTATGTTGCAGAGCTGCAGAAGAAACTCGGAGCTCCATCGAGCGAAACGATCGAAAGCCTGCGACTGTTGAAGGCTTTCGTCAAACTTCCGTCCGGTCAGCGTTCCGAAATCATCGAGCTGGTCGAACGAGTAGCGACGGACTCTTCGTCTAACGATCCCTCATTGTCTTGACCCCCATTGCACGCGCGCCTTGCTTCAATTGTTCGCTTGATGGGCGGGCGGACGGGTCGCGATCGCGTAGACTGCGCCGCCCTCCAGCGCTTCGGATTGATGGAGCGTGCCGGCGGGCAGGTGGATGGTATCGCCGGCGCCGACGATGCGCTGGCCGCCATCCCACATGAAATTCAGCCGGCCGCTAATGATCACGAGGATTTCATCTACCGGATGGGTGTGAAAGCGATGCACCTTGCCCGCGGCGTCATGCTGCAATTCGATGCTGCCTTGCTCGGGGAGCAGGTTCAGGATGACGGGATCGATAGCGAACTCGGTTTTCTGACTTGCAATGATTTGGGTCATGCCGCTTGCTCCTTGTCTTCGATTTGAGGCGGTTTGCTCTGCGCGAGCTTGGCGAAGGGACAGCCTCCTCCGGATTCGTTATCGTCATGCAGGAAGTACTGCTGGTACTCGCGCCCGTCGGCCGCACCGTAACGGCCGAGATGCGGTGAGGGGCTTGCATTGTCGTAGGGAATGAGCCGCTTGCGTACTTCGGCGAACGCGGCGTTGGCGGCCTTTTCGCTACCGAGGATCTTCTCGAACACCCATCGTGGCTGGAAGGTGAGCATGAAGGCGCTCGACCGGCGGCTTTGCCGCATCACGTGTGCCGGCGTCGTGCACACCACAAAAATTGGCTCTCCGGCGAATGAGAACTCCCACATTGGATGATCGATCTGTTCGGGGATCTCTGCAGGCCATGGACTCTTGTCGAGCCGCGCCAACTGGTCGAGCGTCAGCCACATCTTGCGGTAATAGGCGTCAAGCGTCTGCACCGGGCGAGGCCGGGTGAATACGATCAACGAAGTGTTGGGACCGTAGGATCTGGACTCGGAGACGTATTGTGCGAGTTGGACGCCTAGAATCTCGACGTCGTAGGGATCGAGGAACAGATAGCGCAACTGGTCCTGCCGATGGCCGGTCACGCCGAAAACACAGGGAAAAGGTCTCGCTCCGCTGCTCATCTGGGCTTCGAATTCGGAGAACATGACACTTTGCCAACTGCTCACCGCATACTTCGATGCGACTTCCTCTTTTCTCAAAAACAAACGCTCCATAACGGCCCCTCTACGTTCAATGCGTCTAGCGAACTATCAATTTGGTCCTCATCAATAACGGCCCGGCGATACCCGGCAGCGACATGAGCAGCAGAATTCCGATCAGCATGCTGTACCCGGCGTCGCCGATCGCGGCAGCGCCTTGCATGCCGCCGCTGGCGGCAAGCGGACTGGCGGCAATCATGGCGAAGCCGATGACGGGCTGTGCCGCGCCGGCGAAAATTCCCGCGGCCGTCGTGTTCACGGACGCGCCGACGCCGATAAGGTCGGAGGTGTAAAGTTTCTTGGTGCATTTCAGCACCAGGGGCACCGTCCCGCCGGCGACAAGTCCGAGCGTCGTAAACACGATGGTAACGTAGATCAGGCCGAACGCCTGTGCGATCGGCGGCAGCAGCATTGCAATCAGCACCATCCGCAGCACGCAGATGCGGATCAGCGCGGTGTCGAGCGCGGCTGCTGCGCGGTCAGCCATGTGACCGAGAAAGATCGAGCCGACCGCGTTACCGATCATGAAGGCGAGCAGGGGAGTGGCGGCCGCCGTCGGCGAGATACTGAAGAAATGAGCCACCATCGGAATACCCCAGACGCCTGACAGTGTCGTCACGACGGCGAAGTGAGAGGCAAAAGTCATGGCGCAGCCCCAGTTGGCGAGCTGGGTCAGCGATTGTCCGGCGGCCACAACGACGCTCTTCAACGTCTTGTTGCTGCGCGATACCGGATCAGGCTTCAGCACGACCTTGGCGAAGGCAAGGTTGGCCAATCCGACGGCGGCGATGAACAGGAAACACGCGCGCCAGCCGAAGCCGGTTACCGCGGCCGCGAGCGGCGTCGTCGCGATGACCCCGCCGACGTAGCCGGATACTTGCGAGATGCCCGACATCACGCCGAACCGCTCGTCGCTGAAGCTCTGCGCCACGAGCTTCAACAGCGCCGTGAATACCAGCGCGTCGCCGCAAGCGATGACGAGGCGCGCCGCAAAAACGTCGAGCATATTCGGCGCCAGCGCAAACGCAGCACTCCCGAGCGAGGATGCCACCATACTGAACAGCACCACGCGCTTGACGCCGTAACGGTCGACCAGAAGACCCGCCGGAATCTGCATCAGCGTGTAGCCCCAGAAGTAGCTGGAGGCGAGCATCGCGACGCCGGCGGCGTCGGTGCTGAAGTCGTGCATGAGGTTCAGGCTGACCGATTGCGGCGACACGCGCTGCAGGAACGCGATGGCGTAGGCGATGGCCACCGCTGCCCAGGCCAGATAGGCGCGATCGGTGAACCGCGAGACCGGTGCGATCATGGCCTGTTGTCCGGGCATCGACATCATACCCTCGCGTATCCAACCGAGAACAGGGCATCGGCCGTATCGGGAATCACACGGGACATCGCGGCGTCGACCAGCGACGCCGCGCCATGATAGTCCTGCCGGTGGTGCTTAATGTGGCCGTAGGCGCCCCGCATGATCATGCCGGGTAGTTCCAGCAGTTTGCCGGGGTACAGCGAGGAGCACATCTCAATGCAGGCCGCTTGCAATGCGGGATCCTGCGTGTCCCCAAGCAGCGAGGGGGCAACCTTCTCGCAGATCTTGGCATTGGCGGCCCATACGATGGGATTTCGCGTCCGCCATCCATAGAGCACGCTGTCACCCTTCTCGGCGGCACCTGAGCGCCTCAGAACTTCCGAGGTGAAAAATCCGTAGAGCCCGCGGCCCTGATGGGCGGGGAGCACTTCGGTTCCACTGCGATAGATTGCAAGTCCACTGGAGATCCTCAGCACGCGATAGACCGAAAACGCGACCAGTCCTGAGCTGCTAAAAACCAGAATGAGGCTGAACTTGCTGTCGAACGGGGAGGCGTCCGCCGTCCAATGCGGCTCGCTGGCTTTCCAGTTGACGGCGATGATGCCGTTCATCGCGTCCATCAGCGGTTGGCGGTCGGGGGCTGCAACGCTTGATGCATCCGGAAAGCTGTAGACTGCGTAGTCTGTCCAGGGCGATTTGATCGCCTGATACCGGCTGCCCAGATTTCGCGTCATCGCCGAACTCCAGTTATGCCCTGAGCTATACAGGCGAGCCTCGAATGGCTTAAAGGACAATATGCCCTCGAAATCTGCCAAACCCCGACGCTCCGGACCGCGTGAAACGCCGTCGACGCGGCGTATCGCGATCGTCGCCTTTCCGGGCGTGACCCTGCTGGATATCTCCGGTCCGGCGCAGGTGTTCGCGGAGTTAGCGGCGATCGAGTTGTCTGGTCCGGGCTATTCCTTGTCCTATCTGTCAGCCTCGGGCGGGTTGGTGCCGACAGATGTCGGGATGATGGTGGATACCGCCGCGATCGATAGCGTCCGGCCGCATCAAGTCGATACGCTGGTGATCCCGGGCGGGCCCGGTATTTGGGATATCCGCAAAGACACCCGGCTGATGCAATGGATTTCGCAGACGCTGCCCAAGGCACGTCGGGTGGCATCGGTGTGTCTCGGGGCTTTTGCGCTGGCCTGGACCGGCGCGCTGGACGGAAAGCGCGCCGCGACCCATTGGCGCTATTGCCCGAGGCTGCAGGACAGCTTCCCCAACATCCGCGTCGAGCCGAACGCGATCTTCGTCAAGGACGGGCGGGTCTGGTCATCGGCTGGCGTTAGCGCCGGCATCGATCTGGCGCTCGCCATGATCGAAGAGGATTTCGGCCACACCACCGCGCTCGACGTTGCGCGAAGGCTGGTGGTGTTTCTCAAGCGGCCCGGCGGCCAGAGCCAATTCTCTACCGTGCTCGCGGCGCAAGCCTCCGACGTCGAAGGGCGGTTCAGCGCGTTGCACGCCTGGATCATCGAGAATATCGCAAGCGATCTCAGGGTCGAAACACTCGCCGCGAAGGCCGGGATGACGCCTCGGACTTTTGCTCGCACCTATGCCAACCGCACCGGAATGACGCCGGCGAGCGGTGTCGAAGCGCTGCGGGTGGAAACCGCACGTCTGTTGCTGGAAAGCAGGCAGGTCGGCGGCGTGATCGAGGTCGCCAAACGCGCCGGGTTCGGCGATGACGAACGCATGCGCCGCGCGTTCCTGCGGCACCTCGGCGTATCGCCCACCGAATACAGGAACCGTTTTTCGGGCGGTTGAGCGCCGCCGCCGGGGGCCCAGCGGCCACGAAGTTCCCCTGTGTTAGTCCCCAAAATGCGCCAAGCTCTGACGTTTTTGGCCACAATCCAAATCGACCGTGACGACATGAAAACGCTGGTCGTCATTTCGATTCTTGCGCTGCTCACGGTTTCCGGGGCGGCCTATACCGACCAGCTTTTCACGGGCGATCAGCAGACGACGCGAGGGGCGGATTGAACGCGCCTCACAAGCACCTTGGGGACGACGAGCATGCTTTCAATTGATCAATTCTTGCGATTCATCAGTGTACCGGCCGTGATGGCGGCATTCCTGATTGCCTCCCAGGTCTCGGGCGCGGGAATTTTCCATTCCAAGCCGATGTACCTCGCCAGCGAATAGCAGCCCTTCGTTCCAGCACCGGATTAACCCGTTCAAAGCGGTAGCTTTTCCCATTTGTCTGCGGCTAATGTGCCGCCAAAACGGGAGAGAAACAGCATGAATGATGGGACCCCCATCCGGCCGGCGAGGAATGTCGAACTCGGCGCCAGCGGCGAAGAATTCCAGAATCTCCATGAATTCGTGCGCAAGGCGCGGGCCCGGCTGAACCAGAACGCCTGGGACTATATCGTCGGGGCCTCAGAGACCGAGACGACCATGCGCCGCAACCGCATGGCGCTGGACGAGATCGCATTCCGGCCGCGGGTCCTGCGGAATGTGGCCCGGGTCGACGCGTCGACCGAGGTCTTCGGCCGTAAATTGCGCCTGCCGGTGATGATCGCGCCCGTCGGCGCGCTGGAGATTTTCGATCCCGATTCAGGTGCTGCGGTAGCACGGGGAGCCGGGACGTTCGGCGCGGCCCATATGCTCAGTTCGGTCTCCGAGCCCGGGCTTGAGGCTACGGCAAAAGCAGCGCCCGATGCGCTGCGCATCTTTCAGCTTTACGTTCGCGGCGACGATGCCTTCGTCGAAGATACCGTCAGCCGCACGATCGAAAACGGCTATGCCGCGTTTTGCCTGACGGTCGACACCGCCCATTACAGCCGGCGCGAACGCGATATCGCCAAACGCTATGTCCGCGAAAGCCGGATTCGCGCTACCGGCGGCGACTTCCAGAAGGGGCTGGAATGGCGGACCGTGAAGCTGATCAAGGACAAGTATAAAATCCCGCTGGTGCTCAAGGGCATCGCGACCGCGGAAGATGCAGTCATTGCGCTCGATCATGGGGTGGACTGGATCTATGTGTCGAACCACGGCGGACGCCAACTCGACCACGGGCGCGGCTCGATGCACGTGCTGCCCGAAATCGTAGACGCCGTTGCCGGCCGCGCCAAGATCATGGTCGACGGCTCGTTCTGCCGCGGCACAGACATTGTGAAGGCGATCGCCTCGGGTGCCGATCTCGTCGGCATCGGCCGCCTGCAATGCTGGGCGCTCGCCGCCGCGGGCGAGGCCGGCATCACCCGGATGCTGGAATTGCTGGAGGATGAAGTGATCCGGTGCCTCGGGTTGCTCGGCGTCACCAGTCTTGCGGAGCTCAACAAATCATATCTACAAGCGGCGATGCCGACCAACCTGCCGAGCGTGTTCAGTGCATTCCCGCTGCTGGATATTGAACCTTACCGGTACTGAGCACGGTGCTGCGGGCCGATTTGGGTGGATGGCGTCCTGACGACGTTGCCGCGTAGACGAGCGGGGCTGTTTTTCGCGACGGCTCTGCTCAAGGCTTGCGCGGCGCACAGGGAATCTCTGGTCAGGTCTTGAACGCCATTCTCAGGGAGGCCGGCGCCGATTGTTGCATTAGCCGGTGCGCGCAAGAAGCTGCCGCGATGCAGACAAAATCTGATCGAAATCTACCAATAGCGAGGAGGGATGGTGGACAATCCTTTCGCTGAACTCAGTCTCGAAAAGGCTATTGGCCTTCGTTGGACATTGCGGGACATTCAGGCCCGCCGGCTGAAAATGTCGCCTGTCAGCGACGAAGACCTGCACGTTCTGACCGAACTCGGTCTGATTGAGATACGAGACGAGGGGCCAGTGCTGACGGAGGCAGGGGCTGCCGTGCTGTGACCCGATCTAGAGCTTCGGTTCTGATTGAATCAGAACCGAAGCTCTAGATTCTTATTTTGTCGCGTTTTCTTCACGCGAACCGGTAGCCACTTCGCTCGAAAACGCTCTAGCGGGCCTTCAAAAAGCTCTCACCCGAGTCGCATGGGGAGCATCGATAGGTCAGCACATCGTAACTTTGATCGCGTGGCTCGATCATGGCCAGCCTCATTTGCGCGCCGCATTTGATGCAGGGCATTTCTATGCTGGTTTGAAAGCGCGTGCAGGTTGGCGTTGGCCGGAATGTTTGCAGCATTTGTTCCCCATGTTCCCGAGAGCGACGCAAACGCCACGAACCATCGAACTCGAGCCCCCGAATCACTATGCCACACTGTTGACATGATTGGAATCGGGTACGCTAGCCCGTATCGCTACGGGCCGGAGAAGGAATTAATTCCTTTGCGGAGGCGCCTGGACGACATCCCAGGAAGTGCGGCGCCGGCCAATACGGCGCAGACGCGGCCCTGAACTATGCTAACCTCCCAGAGACGACATTGGAGAGGCGATCATGATTGAACCGAAACTCGAAGTTCCGGCCGAGCTGCGCGATCTGGCCGAAAAAACCATCGATCAGGCAGAAAAGGCGTTCGGCATGTTCTTCGATGCCGCCGGCAAGTCGATGACGTCGATGCCGGGGCCAGGGACGGAGATTTCGAAGCAGGCGCTATCGTTCACCGAGCAGAACATGAAGGCAGCATTCGAGCACGCCCGAAAGCTGGTTCATGCGACCGACCTCCAGGAAGCGATGCGGATTCAGTCCGAATTCCTGCGAAGCCAGTTCACCAATGCCGGCGAGCATATGAGACAGATCAGCGGTGGTGTCATGTCGGCCGCCAAGGACGCGACCAAAGGCAAGTTCTGAACGGCAGCCGCTACCGCCGGCGCGCTATTGCGACTCCGAACAGGAACGCAACGAACAGACTTGCGAGGGGCGCTTCCCGGGTAATTGCGCTGACGGTGGATAGCGGCTTGCCGGGTTGCCGTGCCGTTGCGATCGCCTCGGCTAGACGATCGACCGCGGACTGAAGCGCTGCAGACACATCCGTGATCGTGCGCGATACATCGGTCGCGGTGTCGATCGCGCGTTCGGCCATGTTGGGCTGTAGCGGTGGAGGTGTCTCGATGCTCACTGTCGACACTCACTTTAAGATTTTTAAACTTTGAAATCTGTTCAGCATGCTGGAAATGCGCGAGTAGGCGATTTGTTCCGCCACGGTTCCGCGACAGGGCGGTCTGAAGGCGGAACAATCGTCGGCCCCGGGATTTGATTCCAACACAGCAACCAATCCGGGTTTCTAAAATGACGAACAATCATTCGAAGGAAAGCCATGCGACACGCTGTGGCGGAGCACCTTTGGCGGTCGCGATTGCAGTCGCGTGTGTTGGCGGGTTCAGCATGTTAATCGCTGATTACGGCCCAAGGAATAAGACCAAGGTGCAAACGGCCGCGGAGGCACATTACAGCACCACGGGCGACGCCGCCCGGGCGGCCGGCGCAAAGGTGATGCCGACCGAACCGAAACCGCAACTTGAACCCGATGCGCCGGGGCCGAAGCCCGTGCAGCCGGCAAACCCCGTGCGGTCCGGGTATAACTAGTCGGCAGGTTGGTCCTCGCCGTGCGAAACCCTGAGAGCAGCGTCAATTCTCATGTGAACGCGACGCTCCGCCATGTGAATCAGCCGCGTCCTGGTCTTGCCGGCCACGGTCTGCTCGCCGATCTGAAATCGCCATTGCCAGACATCCGGTTCGCCGGTGGCCGCGACGCTGTATTCCACGCCCTTGTAAATCACGATCTGCCCCATGCTGGGTCAATATCATGAGGGACAATTCTTTGCCGCTGCGATCAATCCGGGAGATTACGGAAAATGGCCCGTGATCTGCATGCTTCCCGTGCAGAATGGCGTGAAACACGAATGGCTCGATGCTGAGTTGCAGGGGCTGCGGCCGCTTCGCTCAAGAGGTACCGATAGCCGATCCCGTTGATGAACAGTCGTTCGGGCAGCTTGCAAGTAGCGGCGAGAGCTTGATGCGACGATCCTGATTTCGCGTTTGACACGTCGGGCAAATCAGGGGCAGAAAATCATCATCGCGAAATCAGGCTCGTGACCGGCGCTTCAGCGTACGCTGACGAAAGCGCCCCATACCGCAGCAAGCCCCGCTCCCACCAGGACGAGAAGCGGGTTGGCACAAAACGAACTGCCGTACTGGCACATCTTGACGCCGAGCGAGCCGATCTCGTTATGGCTTGCCGCATAGAACAGGCCCGACAGGATCGCGAGCACGGTAGCGACGAAATACATCAACGGCCTCCTTGCGATCTGATTGAGCGTTGGCTGGTGCCCTGCGCCCAATGTTTCCATTTGAATGTCGATGCACCGAACCAATTTTTTGCGCTTGACGCGTCGGGCAAATCAGCGGCACATCTTCATCATCGCCGATATCGTAAAGCTCGCGCCGGTAAATCGGCCGCGGGCTTTTTCATTTGCAGTGATGCTATCCGCGGGGAAGTTTCAAATTATCCAACCTGTTGCATCGCATTTTCGGTAATTTGTCGACGGTCCGAAAAACATTTGACACGTCGGGCAAATCACCGGCACATCATCATCGCGAAAATCGTGCACAGCCCGGGCGGAGAAATCCGCCGCGGGCTTTTTGTTTGAAATTTTCCAATCGGACGGCGGCCGCTTGTCACGACGCCACAAATCCCAACGCCCGTCGCCTGAGGCGTCGCAGGCGCGCCGTCGTCCGAACCTTTGAGATCATCATTAGCCGGCACGCGCGAACGCGCCGGTGTGCGGCGTGGCCAAGGTCACGGCGCAAGCGGCCCCTGCACCAGGGATACGGTTCGCGCCCGAAATGATCACACACCGGCGATCATGCCGCGCATTCTATTTCCAGAGAGAAGCCGATGATCGCGTATCTGATCTCGCTCGTGCTGATCGGCCTGATTGCAATCACGGTATGGGAGGTAGCCTCATGAGTGCCGACCGGCGTCGCCCGGTTCGTCCCGCGCCCCGAAACGATCATGGTGAAGCGAGATTTCCGACCACCAGGGGGTAAGGTCGGACGTGTCAAGCAACCGGCCTGCACAAAATATCCTGAAATCATCAACGTGAACTAATGAGAAGGCGCACGAAAAGAACAGGATAATCCATAGTCTGCCTACGCGATTTCTAATTGGCCGTGCATCTGGGGCGTGGAGGCCTGATATGACGAAAGAGTTTGGTACGTTTATGCAGCGGGCGGTGAGCACTGTGATGCGGCCGAACAGCAGTTTTGCAGTCTGGGCGGCAATGTTGCTGTGCGTCGTGCAAGCACCGATTGCGCGCGCCGATCCCGCCTCCTGCATCGAAAAAGTATCTTCCTATGTCGCAGAGGTGGATCAACTTCTTGCAAAGGAAAAGAATTGGATCATGCCGTTCGTGGATCTCAATAATCGACATCCGTCGTTTGTGGATTGCGACACGGATGCCTTGTTGCTTGTAACTTGGCGATCGCGATTTCTCCAGTCGATCAATTACAATCCGCAAGCGAAGCAATTTATTGTTCTGTTCTCAAGCGACGATGTAACTGTTGGATTTTCGTATTACCCCCTGAAGAAGAAATCGGACCCTCCGTTTGTTGGCTGGGTGAAGAAGTAAAGGTGTCAAAGATTGGCTGAACGAATTTTTATGACCTTCACCAATGCGAGCGCGTTGCCTTATCAAGGGGCGGTGCTCGGGCATCATATCGTGTTGAACTACATCGATTCCGAAGGAAAACATCACACGCTTGAGGGGGTGCCGGAGCAGAAGTTCGATCGTAACGTCGCTAAGTTTTTAGCATTCGTTCAAGAGGAAGGCCGGTCCAATGGTGCAAACAATACAGATTCGCCGTTTAAGCGTCTCAGAGCGGAGAAGCGAGATGCTATCCGCCTTGCGTCAAACCTGCCATCTACGCTTATCGCTGAGGCTGACAATCTGCGTTCGCAGTGGGAGCGGATGACGAGCTTTGGCGATGAGGTGAATTCGATAGGGTACGAGTATCGTCCCTTATCGCAGAACAGCAACTCGTTTGCGGCGGGAGCCTTGAAGAGGGCGGGATTTTTAGGTCCGGGAACGGTGTTTCCTGAGATTTTCGATCGTTTTTTTGCCGTCGATCCCGTAAGCGGCCAAACGCACCCGGTGAAGGTTCCAGGTTTCGATCGGCGCTTGGAAAATCCCCTCGACAAGGCGGCAGCACCTTTGCGCGGTCCGGTTACGCCGTTCGTCCCGGCGAATGCTAGCCCTGCGGGCGATCGCCAAGAGTCGTTTGATCGCCGGTTCGGAAGCTCTACTGCGGAAAGCACCAATCCAAATCTGCCCGCGTGGGTGAGGGGCGTCGGGGAAATACCGAGGGACGCTGACCGCAAGCCTGTACCGTATTTGGGTCGACGCGTCGCGGGTAAGCCGGAGGTATCTACGTTCGATGTCGGTGCACCACCCGTTCCGTTCGTTCCGTCCAACGAGGGTCTTTCTCCCCACCTTCAGAATTCACTCGATAACCGCTTCGGAAACTGGACCTCTTCTCCTGCCGGCGTCACGCCGCGCAATCCGAACTTACCCCTGCCGCCGGCTGAACCCGGCAAGCCACCCGGAATATTCAACGACAAGCCGATGCCGTTGTGGACGACACCACCACCGATCCGGGGATCGACAGACTTTTCCGAAGCGCCTGGCATCGGCACCAAGCCGATGCGGTATGTCAGCCGGCGGGATGGCAATCCGCCGCCGGCGTCCGTTTTCGACACCGGCGCTCCGGCCGCGCAGTTCGTTCTTCCCGATCAACTGAACGCCTCTAGCGGCCGCATCGACTGGGCTGCGGCTCTGGCGGGCCTCGATCCGCTGCATCCGATGCGGGCGGCGCCGCCGCAACGCCGAAACGCCTTCGTCAGCGGAAACGATGCCTTGTCCCGCGCAGCCGGTGGAAGCAGCTCTTCGTCCAGGCCGGGGCAATCCCAGGGTCCAACGGCCTCCACGTTGTTGGAGTACATTCAACATCTGAACCAGCTGAGCGCCAACGAACCGCAGGCTCCCATATTCGAGCGTGGCGCACCGGGAGCATCGCTCGCTCCCTCGGACAGTCCAATTCCGATGGGCGGTCTTGCGGGCCGGATCGCGGCACTTACGGGCTTCGATCCCGACAATCCGGATGCGCCGCCGCCCGGCGTGCTGCTCAAGCTCTTGCTCGCCGCCCAGCAGCGGTAGTCTTGAAGATCAAAATACCCGTCGGCTCGCGCCTTATTGTCAGGCGAGTCCTGTCGCATCGATGTTCCCTGATTTTCTGCGATTGATTGACGGCCTGAAAAAGAATTTGACACGTCGGGCAAATCACCGGCTGAATATCATCATCGCGAAAATCATGCAGAGCCCGGGCGGAGAAATCCGCCGCGGGCTTTTTGTTTAAAAAATTCCAATCGGACGGCGGCCGCTTGTCACGACGCCCCAACTCCCAACGCCCGTCGCCTGAGGCGTCGCGGGCGCGCCGTCGTCCGAACCTTTGAGATCATCCTTAGCCGGCACGCGCGAACGTGCCGGCGTGCGGCGTGGCCAAGGTCACGACCGCAAGCGGCCCCCGCATCAGGGATACGGTTCGCGCCCGAAATGATTGCACGCCAGCGATCATGCCGCGCATTTATTTCCAGAGAGAGGCCGATGACGGCGTATCTGATATCGCTCGCGCTGATCGGCCTGATTGCAATCGCGGTATGGGAGGATCCCTCATGAGTGCCGAAATCATCCAGTTCATCCCGCGCCCCGGGCATGATCATGAACAGACCGATTTCCCGACGATCGCGTTCCGCTCCGCGGTGCACGAGCCTGCGGCGGACCCGACCGACCTTACGCCGTGCGAATACGTCACGGCGGATCATGACGAGGCGCAGTGAGGAAACCCTTGGCAGACATCCGCTCACTGGCACGGAGCCAGACCAAGACGGCCATCAACGTCCTCGTCAAAATCATGCAAAGCAAGGATGCGACGCCTGCGGCGCGCGTCTCGGCGGCCAACGCCGTCCTCGATCGCGGCTGGGGCAAGGCCGCGCAACCACAGGAGAGCGGCAATGAAGTCCCGGGCGGGCCTCCCCAACGCATCGAACGGCACATCGTCAATCCTGAAAATCCCGACAGCGAAAGTATTTGAACCGTTGCTTCGGCCCAGCAGGTACCGCGGAGCTTTCGGCGGCCGGGGATCCGGAAAGTCGCATTTTTTTGGCGAGCTGCTGGTCGAGACCTGCCAGGCCGAACGCGGCACGCTTGCGGTCTGCATTCGCGAGGCGCAACGGACATTGGCGCAGTCGAGCAAGCGGTTGATCGAGAGCAAGATCGCCGCGCTCGGCGTCGGCAGCGGCTTCAAGCTCTACAGCGACAAGATCGAAACGCCCGGAGATGGAATCATCATCTTCCGGGGTATGCAGGATCACACTGCCGACTCGATAAAATCACTGGAAGGGTTTCGTATTGCCTGGATCGACGAGGCGCAGAATCTGAGCGCGCGCAGCCTGTCGCTGCTGCGTCCGACGATCCGCGCCGAACGCTCGGAGCTGTGGGCGAGCTGGAATCCGCGCCGGAAGTCCGACGCGATCGACGATTTCCTGCGGACGCGCCAGCCGCCGGGTGCGTGCGTGATCAAGGCGAGTTGGCGTGACAATCCCTGGTTTCCCTCCGTGCTGGAGGAGGAGCGGCAACTCGATTTGTCGCTCTATCCGGATCGCTATGACCACATCTGGGAGGGCGACTACATCGGCGCGTTCGAAGGCGCGTACTTCGCCGGGATGCTGTCGCAGGCGCGAAGCGACGGGCGCATCGGCAAGGTCTCGGCCGATCCGCTGTTGCCGCTCCGCGCCTTCATCGATATCGGTGGCTCCGGCGCGACGGCGGATGCCTTCACGATCTGGATCGTGCAATGGGTGGGAGCCGAAATGCGGGCGGATCTTCAGCATCTGCGTCGCTGGCGCAGAAGTGTCGAACAGGCTCAGAGCTATACTTTCAAGGCGGTCATCACCGTAATTGTCACCGGATTTGTCGGTGCGGTCTGGCTCGGCATCAAGGCTGCGCTTGGCAGGTGATCGCGGAGATGCGCCATGACCGGAATATCTCAGCGTATGTTGTGTAGCCACGGTCATCGATGTGGCGTCCAGATTCATTGCCGACGGTTTGCTGAATGCGATCCGTCGACAACTCAAATTTCAGCATCAGGTGGGGCCAATGTACCGGATTCGTGAGGTTGACGGGCACGACGATGAGATAGCTGATACGCTCCTGGAACTTCATCGGCTGACATTCTTGGATTGTGCCCCTATACCAAAGTTCGATCATGGGCATTGGTGGCTCGCTCGTGACGAGACGGAGCCAGTTGGCTTTGCGGGAGTTGTTCCTTCAACCCACGTGTCCAATGCCGGCTATTTCTGCCGGGTCGGCGTGCTGAGAAAGCACTGGGGACGCCGGTTGCAACTTCGTTTGATGGGCGCCGTGGAGGGGCGTGCGCGGCTCAACGGATGGTGTTCGGTCATTTCCGACACGACTGACAATCTGTCGTCAGCCAATAATTTCATTAGCGCCGGCTACCGGCTGTTTCAGCCGCCAGTCCCATGGGCTTGGCCAAATACGCTTTATTGGCGCAAGCTCATTGGATAGCCAGCGTCCAGCATTCTTTCGAAGTACTCCTCGCCCGGTGGCCTGACGGCCGCCGGGCTCTTTTTCGTTTTAGCATGGGTGCATAGCCAACGAATCCGTCTGGCGCGACGCAAAAGATCACATGGCACCAGCCCAATTTGGCGGAAGAGGCATGTTCCGCGCGCCTTGATCATTGGCGGTGAGGCGGTAGACTGGCCAGGCCCAACCGCTTCAAGTTCGCAACGACGGATTGGGCAAGGAAACGCCAATGCCAGGGGACGGCCGCAGGCCAGATGCAAGTTCGCTCGCGGGACCGGGTACGGACAGCTATGCCGCTATGGTTGCCCGCGCCAGAGCGCTGATCCCGAAATTGCGGGAGCGTGCTGCCAGGACCGAAGAACTGCGGCGCCTGCCACCGGAGACCGAGCGAGATTTACACGATGCCGGCCTGTTCCGGATCATACAGCCCAAACGCGTCGGCGGCGCCGAACTCGACTATGTTGCGCTGGTCGATTGCGCCGATGCGCTGGGGCAGGCGGATGCTTCCGTAGCGTGGAATTTTGCCAATCTTGCAAGCCATCACTGGATGCTAGGCATGTTTGACCGGCATGCGCAGGACGCCGTCTGGGACAAGGACGCCAATGCGTTGATCGCCTCGTCATTCATCTTTCCAGCTGGCCGAGCCAGAAAAGTCGATGGCGGATATGTGCTCAATGGCCACTGGCCGTTTTCCTCAGGCGTCGAATCCTGCGATTGGAACATGCTCGCCAGCGTGGTTTCGTCCGACGATGACGCCGACGGTATCGAATACCGGCTCTTCCTGCTCAACAAGAGCGACTACAAGATCAACGATACCTGGAACGCGACCGGCCTGTGCGGTACCGGATCGAACGATGTCAGGGTCACGGACGCCTTCATCGCCGAGCAGATGACGATCGCCGTCAGCGATCTTACCGGCGGGCCAACCCCGGGGAGTGCCGTCAATCCAAACGCCCTCTATGCGTTGCCGGTATTCTCGTTGTTCCCCTATGTATTATCAGGCGTCGGTCTGGGTAATGCACAGGCCTGTTTGAATGATTATGTCGAATTCGCACGTCATCGCGCCTCGACCTACAATCGGGCCAAGCTCAGCGATATGCAGACGACCCAGATCAAGATCGCGGAGGCCTCCGCCAAGATCGACGCGGCGCGGCTGGTCATGCGCACAAACTGCATCGAAGCGATGGTGGACGCTCGACGTGGTCACGTTCCGGATATAGCAGACAAGACGCGATTGCGGCGTGACGGCGCGTTCTCTGTCAACCTCTGCACTGAGGCCGTGTCGCTGCTGTTTGCTGCAAGCGGCGCGCGCAGTCTGTTTACGTCGGGTGCGTTGCAGCGGCAGTTTCGCGATGCCCACGCGGTGAATTCGCACCTCGCGTTCAATTTCGATGCGGCGGGAACCAATTATGGACGTGTAGCGCTTGGCCTGCCGTCCGAAAACCTGACGCTCTGAGGCGAGGATGTCCGACGCACCCAAACATCCGGCCGATCCCGCGAACGAGTTCGCCAGCGACAACTCGGCGATCGATCCCCGGGATTTTCGTAATGCGCTCGGTACGTTCGCTACCGGCGTCACTATCGTTACAGCGATGGCGGCTGACGGAAAGCCGTATGGCGTGACCTGCAACTCCTTTGCCTCAGTCTCGCTGAATCCGCCGCTGGTCCTGTGGAGCCTCGGCATGTTCTCGCAGGGCTTGACCATCTTCCAGAACGCCAGCCATTTCGCAGTCAATGTTCTCGGTGCTTCTCAGCAGACGCTGGCCTCGCAATTCGCAAAATCCTCCGGCGACAAATTCGCCGGCGTGAGCTGGACGCCGGGGCTCGGCAACGCCCCGGTGCTTGCTGACAGCGTCGCAAATTTTCAGTGCCGTGCCGCCAATCGATACTACGGCGGTGACCACATCATTTTCCTGGGAGCCGTCGAGGCCTATACTTATAATGGGCAGCAGCCACTGTTGTTTGCACGCGGCGGATTCGGTCGATTCCTTGCCGGCGATGACGGCAAATCCTGATGAGCAGGAAAGAAGAGGCCAAACGTGCTGGCGCCAAGCAAAGGCGCCTCTCGCCCGACGATCGTCGCCGGGAATTTGTTGCGAAGGCGACAGAATTTTTCTCGGAAGAAGGATTTGGCGGTGGAACGCGAGCATTGGCGCGGCGGCTTGGCGTAACGCAGCCGTTGCTCTATCGCTACTTTCCAAGCAAGGGCGACTTGATCAAGGAAGTTTATCGCACGGTCTATCTCGATCCGCTCGAGACCGGCTGGGAGAAACTGCTGACCGATCGCTCGCGGCCGCTTCGTGACCGGCTGCTGGAGTTCTACCGTACCTATACCGACGCGATCTTCACCCGGAAGTGGCTTCGCATCTATCTCTATTCGGGCTTGAAGGGCCTCGACATCAATCGCTGGTATGTCGGCATGGTCAAGGAAAAGATGCTGACCCGGATCATCCGGGAGTGCCGTCATGAAGCGGGACTTGCGGTGCAAAACAAGCCGAGTGCGACAGAACTTGAGCTCGCCTGGTTCCTTCACGGCGGAATTTTTTACTACGGAGTTCGCAAATACATTTACGATTCGCCGGTGCTCGAAGACAAGGACCGGATGATTAGCGATGCGCTGGATGTCTTCCTGGCCGGCTTCGAGCGGGTTAACGAAACCTCGGCGGATATTCGTCGTGCGCCAATCAAGGTGGTGGGATAGGTAGCTGTTATTTTCCGGCTGTTTCCGCGCGATACCAGTCGCCGATTTCGCTTGCGGTCATCAGTGCCACGCCGTCATGGCTGATGACGTAGTCCAGCAGCGCCTCCAGATATTTGATGCGATGCGGGACCCCCGTAATATAGGGATGTATCGAGATCGCCATGATCCGCGCGTTCGATTCGCCTTCGAGATAGAGCCGGTCGAACTGATCCATGCCACGCTTCAGGAATTGCTCGGAGGGCTGATGTTGCAGCGCATGGACGACGATATCGTTGGTTTCGACCGAATAGGGGATCGTCGTGATGGTGCCGTGGGGCGTGGCGATATCCTGCGGCAGGTCGTCGATTACCCAATCCGCCAGATATTCGATGCCGTTGAGGCGCAGCAGATCGAGAGTTTCCCCGGTCTCGGTGAGGCCCGGGCTCTCCCATGATCGCGGTGCTTTGCCGGTGAAATTTGCAATTGTTTCAACTGAGCGCTTGATCGCATCGGCTTGATTGTCGAGCTTGTGCATCGGGCCCTGCAGGAATCCGTGGCCCATAAACTCGAAGCCGGCCTCGAGCGCGGCGGACGCAACGCGCGGATAGGAATTGCAGACATTGGCATTCAGGGCCAGCGTTACCGGCATCTTGCGGTCGGTCAGCACCTTGAACTGCCGCCAGAAGCCGGCCCGCATGCCGTATTCATGCCAGGACCAATTCGGCACGTCAGGCAGCAGCGTCTGTCCCATCGGCGGGCTCAACACCGTCCGCGGCATCGCGTTCTCGATCCGCCATTCCTCTACGTTGAGGATCACCCACACTGCGAGCTTCTTGCCGCCGGGAAGCGTCAACTTTGGTCGATCGATTTGGGCCTGATAGGGGATACGATCACTAAGAGCCACGGCAGATTCCTTGGATGAATTGATCTATCCGGACGCCTTGCCGGACATGTCTGCGCTAACGCGCGGCATGACTTTTTCGGCCATCAGGATCATCGACTGGCGTCCAAGCTCACGATCCTTCCAGTCCTTGCCGGCATAAAGGAGCGTGCCAAAGGGCCCAGTCTCCTCCTGAAAAGCCAGTAGTTGGTCGGCCACGCTATCTGGCGTGCCGTGAATGATGAGTTTGTCGCAGATCGACTCGAGCGTCACTTCCTCGTCGGGCTGATCGCGGCGCGTTTTGAACAACTCGATGCGGCCGCCACGCTTCAACTTGGTGAATAGCGAGCGATAATAATAGACATATGGACCGTTTGGATCGGTGGCATAGGCTTTTGCCGTTGCAGCATCCTTGGCTACAAACACGCTTTTGGCGACCCGCCAGTTCGCCGACTCTGCGAGGCGGCCGACACGTTCGCAGCCTTCAACGTATTTTGGCCAATGGCTTTTGACCCAAGCCGGCATCAGGAAGTTCGCCGAAATCGGATCCCAGCCGCGCGCAGCGGCTTCGGTCACGCCTTTCGAGAACGGCGCCACTGCCGTCACTACGATCGGTGGATGTGGCCGTTGTAGCGGGCGCGCGATGAACCCCTGACCAATGTCCTCAATCAGGGTCTTCTGTACCGATATATTCCAGTACTTGCCTTGGAGGTTATACGGAGGCTCGCTTGCCCAGATATCAAGGACCTGATTGATCGCCTCCAGGAACATCGCGTTGCGATCTGCGTCGAGATTACCGAAAACTTCAGCGTCGGACAGCAACCCACCGGGGCTGATACCGAAGATCAAGCGGCCGTCGAGCATGTGATCGAGCATCGCGATCGAGGCTGCAAGCGCCGCCGGATGAGTGTTCGGCATGTTGATGGTGCCGGTTCCAAGCTTGATTTGCTTGGTCGCCGCGGCAAGCCAGGCGATGAATGCGATGCAGGATGTGATGTTCTCGGCTTTGTCGGTGACGTGCTCGCCGACATAAGCTTCGCTGTACCCGAGCTCGTCGGCCAGCAGGAAGGCTTCGCGATCCTCTTTGAGGGACAGCCGCCAATCCTTGCCGACAGGATGGATGGGCATCGTGAAGAACCCGAGCTTCATGGTCTGATCCCCCAAGGGCAGGCTTTTTGTTTGGTAGGAAACGTGCGTCGGTCGCAAAATGATAACAAGTCCCAAAGTCGCAGGCACCGAAATAATCACTCGATAAACAAACTTGACCTTTAAAAATTGTCGCCGTCTAATCCAAAGAAAATGCCGATATCCGGCAGGGGGAGGTTACGCCGAAATGAAAGCCTCGGCTTTCGCTTATGCCCGCCCGACCAGCGTCCCAAGTGCGCTGGAACTGTTGGTCGCGTACGGGGACAAGGCCAAGGTGTTATCCGGCGGCCAAAGCCTGATGCCGGCAATGAATCTGCGCCTGATCTCCCCCGAATTCATTGTCGATATCGGTGAATTGGCTGAGCTTCGCGGGATAGTTGTGAAAGGCGACGTCTTAACCGTTCGTGCGCTGACGCGTCACGTGGACGTCCTGAGATCTCCCGAAATCGCGACCCATGCTCCTCTGTTGAGGGACGCTACCTCCCATGTCGCGCATCCGGCGATCCGCAACCGCGGCACGCTCGGCGGCAGCCTTGCGCACGCGGATCCGGCTTCCGAATTGCCGGCTTGCATGGTGGCGCTGGGCGCAACCGTCATCGTTTGCGGGCCACGCGGCGAGCGGCGAATCCCTGCTCAAGAATTCTTCACCGGCATTTACGAGACGGCACTTTCGCCACAGGAACTGCTGGTTGCCGTCGAACTGCCTGTCGCGCGGAAAGATTCCGCGCACTTCTTCCATGAATTTGCCCGCCGTCATGGCGACTATGCCATTGTCGGCTTGGCGGCGCAGTCGACCATCGTAGACGGGCAGTTCACTGATCTCCGCCTCGGTTTCTTTGCCGTGGGCGACCGGCCTTTGCTCGCCGGGGCTGCCGGAAAACTTGTTAACGTCGCCGTCACGCCGGAAGTCCTGGCCAACGCCTCCGCGGTACTGGGCGAAGAGCTGGATCCGCAGGAGGATCAGCAGGCTACTCCGGCCATGCGGCGGCACCTCGCGAAAGTATTACTTCAGCGTTGCGTGTCCACGCTGCTTTCCCGTGCCGACTTGCAGTCGGGGGTACCCGCGCGATGACCCCTGTGCCCATTTTCCTCGAAGTCAATGGCGAGCGTATCGACACCCATGTGTTGCCGCGGCTGAACCTGGCCGACTTCCTGCGTGAGCATATGAAGTTGACCGGTACGCATGTCGGGTGTGAGCACGGGGTTTGCGGTGCCTGCACGGTGCGCTTCAATGGCGAGATCGTGCGCTCCTGCCTGATACTGGCGGTACAAGCCCAAGAAGGCTCGGTCGAAACGATAGAGGGTTTGTCCGACAGCGGTGAAATCGCGGATCTGCAGGCCGCGTTCCGCGATCGTAACGCCTTGCAATGCGGCTTCTGCACACCGGGAATGTTGATGGCGGCGCAGGATTTGCTGCAGCAGACTCCGGAGCCGGATCGGAAAAAGATTCGTGAGCATCTTTCCGGCAACTATTGCCGTTGTACCGGCTATCAAGCGATTATTGATGCGATTGAGACGACAGCGCGGTTGCGCGCAGGACGCGCGACATGACACGCAAACCTGCGAATCGTGACGCGTTTTCGGTGCTCGACCGGCCGAACTCCTATATCGGCAAGACCGTGCCGCGGCCGAACCTCGACCGGCTGATGCAGGGACGCGGGTTATATGTCAGCGACATCGAACTGCCGCACATGGCGCATGTTGTGTTCCTGCGCTCGCCGCACGCGCATGCAAAAATCACAGGTATCGACGCAGCGGCGGCAGAACGCATGCCGGGTGTAATTGCCGTCGTCACCGGCCAGGAAATTGCTGTGGTTATCACGCCGTGGGTTGGGGTGCTCTCGCACTTGAAGGGTCTCAAATCTGCGCCGCAAAGCGCGATCGCGGTTGATCGGGTGTGCTGGCAGGGCGAAGCCGTCGCGGCAATCATCGCAACTAGCCGCGCCGCTGCCGAGGACGCGGCAGAACATATCTCCGTCGCGTATGAGGAACTCGACGCCGTGACGGACATGCAAACTGCGCTCGATCCCACAACGTCCGTGATCCATCCCGCGCTCGGCGACAATCTGGCCTTCGAGCGTAATCATGACGCAGGCGCCGTCGACGCGGCCTTTGCTGCCTCCGACGAGGTGGTGGAAGCAGAATTCATTTTTGGGCGGCACACCGGCGTGACGCTGGAGCCTCGTTCGGTAGTTGCCGACTGGAACTCTGCCGAAGGGCGACTCACGATCTATCAGGGCACGCAGGCGCCGCATATGGTGCAGAATATTGCGGCGCTGCATCTCGGTCTTCAGGAGTCCCAGGTCCGCGTGGTCTGCAAGGACGTCGGCGGCTCCTTCGGTATCAAGGTCCACGTCTACGCCGACGAAATGGCGACTTACGCACTGTCGAAACTGCTGCGGCGGCCGGTCAAATTCGTCGCCGACCGGGTCGAGAGTTTTAACACCGATATCCATGCGCGCGACCATCGCTGCAAGGGAAAGATCGGAGTCAAACGCGATGGTATCATCACCGCGTTCGAGATTGACGATCTCACGGGTATCGGGCCGTATTCAATGTATCCGCGAACCAGCGCCATCGAGGCCAATCAGGTCGTCAACCTGGTCGGTGGGCCCTATGTGACCAAGAACTACCGCGCCCGCGCCCGCGTCGTGTTCCAGAACAAGAACGTCATGTGTCAGTATCGTGCGGTCGGGCATCCGATCGCCTGTTCAGTAACTGAGGGTCTGGTCGATCTGGCGGCGATGAAGATCGGCATGGATCCCGTCGAAATTCGCCGTCGCAATCTGATTGCCGACGACGCTTACCCCTGTGCTTCGCCTTCGGGTTTGCGTTTCGAGCAATTGTCGCATCATGCCGCGTTGGCGAAACTTATCAAGATGATGGACTATGACGCGCTGCGCGCGGAACAGGCAATGTTGCGAGCCAGAAACATTCATCGCGGTATCGGCATCGCCAGCTTTATCGAAGTCACCAATCCCAGCGCGGCATTCTATGGCGTCGGCGGCGCCAAGATATCGTCGCAGGATGGCGTTGCGGTGCGGCTTGATGCCCAGGGAGCCGTAGTCTGCCAAACCAGCATCACCGAGCAGGGGCAGGGATCGGAATCGCTCACCGCCCAGATCGTCGGCAGCGTCCTCGGCGTCTCGATGGATCGCGTTCGCGTCATTCTGGGGGACACCGACAACACGCCCTATGGCGGCGGCACGTGGGCTTCGCGCGGGGCCGGCATCGGCGGTGAGGCCGCACTTCAGGCCACCAAGGTCCTGCGCAAGAACATCCTCGATGTCGCCGCTGCCATCCTGCAATCGTCACCCGGCGATCTCGACATCGTCAGCAATAGCGTTGTGAACGTCAGCGATGGCGCGCCGCGCATTGAATTGAGTGAATTGGCGAGGATCGTTTATTTCCGTCCCGATACGCTGCCACCGGGTATTCAGGCGGAGCTGATGGCGACACGGCATTTTGTCCCGCGAGAATATCCCTTCGCCTTTACTAACGGTGTCCAGGCCTCATGGCTGGAGGTCGATACCGACACCGGCTTCGTTAAATTGTTGAAGCACTGGGTGGTCGAGGACTGTGGCACGATCATCAATCCGCAGCTGGTTGACGAGCAGATCAGGGGCGGGGTGGTGCAGGGCCTTGGCGCCGCGCTGTTCGAAAAATGCGTTTATGACGAACGAGGCCAGCTCACCAACGCTAACATGGCCGACTATCTGGTCCCGATGTCCGGCGAAATGCCGGATATTGATATCGGCCATGTGGTGTCGCCCACGATGGAATCGGAATTGGGCGCCAAGGGCGCGGGCGAGGCCGGTACGGCCGGGGCGGCCGCCGCCGTGACCAATGCGGTCAATGACGCGCTCAGGCCGTTTGGGGCAATAATCACGGAGATTCCGCTGACGCCTCAGATGATCCTGACTGCGCTGGGGAGAATCTGAACGACGGTGCCAGCGAAAGCCAGTGTTCACTCGGCTGCAACGTTCGCGATCGAACTCGCCTGCCGATTGGTGACGACCACCTTGATGGCATCGTCAACACGCTCACGCGCGTATCTTAGCGCGGTTGGCAGATCGCCGAGTGGAAACGTATGTGTATGGATTTTCGTCGCATCGAAGCGCTTTTCCGCCATGAGTGCCATGGCACGGCGGGTCGCGCTGCGGCCCTCGCCGCGAATGCCGTAGGCATAGATGTTGTTCTTTACGAGATGTGCGAGATCCATCGTGACGGGATCATGTGGGAACGCGGCAAGGCAAATTTTTCCACCGCGATTGGTCATGTGAATGGCTTGATTGATTGTAGTTTCGCTTCCGGCGCATTCAACGACGTAGTCGGCGCCGATACCGGTAAGTTGCTTAACGACTTCGACTGGGTCCTCGTCGTTGATATTGATGACGCGATCGGCGCCTAGTTCCTGACCGATTGCGAGCCGTTTGTTGCGCGTTCCAGTCAAGATCACCGGGCTCGCGCCGAGCGCTTTGGCAACGGCGACCGCGAGCAGTCCGATCGGCCCCGGGCCGATCACCACGACGCTCTCGCCCGCGACCAACCCTCCCAATTCGGTCAAGCCATACATTGAGGTGCCGGCGGTGACGACCAGCGTCGCCTCCGCGTCACTCATCGTATCTGGTACGCGTGCCAGCGTGTTGATGTGGTTGACGGCGTATTCGGCAAAACCGCCATCGGTGGTGAAACCGTTGGCGCGATGTCCCTTCTCGGGCTTTCCGTAATTCAGGCACGAGGTGTACATGCCCTGGCGGCAGCGCTTGCACTGGCCGCAACCAGCGTGGATCTCCACGCTGATCCTTTCTCCAATCGTGAATTCGTCGACGTCAGGTCCGAGCGCTGCGACAGTGCCCATGTATTCGTGGCCCGGCGTGAAATTCTTGTTGAAGGGCAGGCCACCCTGAATGCTCGCCGGCGAGCCTGTATGAATGATCTCAAGGTCGGTTGCGCAGATCGCAACCGCATCGATCCGGACCAGCACTTCCGCGCGCGTGGGAACGGGGACCGGTTTCTCGCGCAAGGAGAGGTGGTCCGGGTCGTCCAGTACCCAGGCCCTCATTTGGTTAGGGATGGGTAGGTCGGGGGAAGTCTTGACGCCGGCGGGCTGGTACATGAAGCGTCTCCTCTCATGTCGAAGCCTAGCTGAAATCGTCGGCTGACGAAATTCCCGGACGGCTACAGCGCGGCTGCAGCCGTTTGCTGCATAGCAATAGACTGTCGCAAAACCTTCATGCGCAGCCTATACTTGGTCGCCGGTTGGTGCTGATATCCTTTTCGGCCGCTCGAAACCGGAGTTATCCATGAAGACCGTCCGTTTTGTTCTTGTCTTGCTGGCGCTAGCGCTGATCGCGCCCGGGCAATCTGCCAAAGCGGCCGACGTCATTTGCTATAATTGCCCCCCGGAATGGGCGGACTGGGCCTCGATGCTCAAGGCGATCAAGGCCGATCTCAATTACGATATTCCGCACGACAACAAGAACTCCGGTCAGGCTCTGGCGCAGATATTGGCCGAGAAAAGCAATCCCGTCGGCGATATCGGCTATTTCGGCGTCACCTTCGGTATGAAGGCCAAGGCGCAGGATGCCCTTGAGCCCTACAAGCCCGCCAACTGGGAGCAAGTCCCTGCCGGCTTGAAGGACGCCGACGGTTACTGGACCACGATTCACTCGGGCACGCTTGGCCTGTTCGTGAACAAGGATGCGCTTGGCGGCAAGCCGGTGCCGGCCTGCTGGAAAGATCTCCTCAAGCCCGACTATAAGGGTATGGTCGGCTATCTCGACCCGTCTTCAGCCGCGGTCGGGTACGTCGGTGCAGTCGCCATCAATCTGGCGCTTGGCGGCTCGGCGGCCAATTTTGATCCCGCAATCAGCTTCTTCAAGGACTTGAAGAAGAACGACCCGATCGTCCCCAAGCAGACTTCCTATGCCCGTGTGGTTTCGGGCGAGATGCCGATCCTGCTGGATTACGATTTCAACGCCTATCGCGCAAAATACTCGGAGAAAGGTAATTTCGAGTTTGTGATCCCTTGCGAAGGTTCTGTGGTGTTTCCTTACGTCGTTGGCCTCGTCAAGAATGCGGCGCACAAGGACAAGGCCAAGAAGGTTCTCGACTATCTTCTGTCCGACAAGGGGCAGGCGATCTGGACCAACGCCTATCTGCGTCCCGCGCGGCCGATCGAGCTGCCTGAGGCCGAGAAGAAGAAGTTCCTGCCCGACAGCGACTACACGCGCGCGAAAAATGTCGACTGGGGTCAGATGGAAAACATGCAAAAAGGCTTCGTCGACCGCTATCTCGCCGAGGTTCGCTGAGGCAATATGGCGTCCGGTTAGAGCGTTTTCGAGCGAAGTGGTACCGGTTCGCGTGAAGAAAACGCGTCGACGAAGTAGAGCTGCGGTTCTGATTCGTCAGAACTGAAGCTCCGGGGCGCCTTTTGCTGATGTCGCATAGATCCTTTGTCTGGTTGTGCCTGCTGCCGCTTGCGGTGGTGACGGCAGCGTTTTTTCTGCTCCCGATGGCGCGGCTGGTCGTGACCGGGGCGGAAGGCCCACAGGGCGCCGCGGGCTATCTGGCGATCTTGACCGAGCCGCGTTACCGCGCGACCTTGATCAATACGGTGGCGCTGGCAGCCGCGACCACCATTGTGACGCTGATCGTGGCGACGATTGCTGGAATGTTCCTGCAGCGGCATCGCTTCCCCGGCCGCGCCGTACTGATTGCGATGCTGACCTTTCCGCTGGCGTTTCCCGGCGTGGTTATCGGCTTCCTGATCATCCTGCTCGCCGGGCGCCAGGGGCTGATCGGTGATCTTTCCAACCGCGTGTTGGGCGAGAAGCTGGTCTTTGCCTACTCGATCTACGGGCTGTTCCTCGGTTATCTCTATTTCTCGATCCCGCGCGTCATTCTCACCATCATGGCCGCGGTGCAGAAGCTCGATGTTGGTTTGGAAGAGGCAGCCCGTTCGCTGGGGGCCAGTCCATGGGCGGTGCAGCGCGATGTGGTGTTGCCGGCGTTGGCGCCGGCCTTCGTCGCCTCCGGTGCGATTGCCTTTGCGACGGCGATGGGGGCGTTTGGTACGGCGTTTACGCTGGCGACTAACATCGATGTGTTGCCGATGCTGATCTATACCGAGTTCACGCTGGCTGCGAATTTTTCGACTTCGGCCGCGCTGTCGGTCGGGCTCGGCATCATTACCTGGTTCATCCTGGCGCTCGCCCGCTCCTTCAGCGGCAGCGCAGTTGCGGCGGCTGGATGAGCCATGCGTGATCGTCTGATCTTCACCGGCCAGCTAATTTTTACATTGATCGTCGCCGCATTCCTGGTGGTGCCCGCAATCCTGTCGATTTCCGCCGGCGTTACCGTGAACTATTTTCGCGGTATCCAGTCCGGCGTAACCCTGCAATGGGTTGTCCAGGTCTGGCAGCTCTATGCCGGCACTATCCTGCTGTCATTCGTGATCGCCTTTGCTACCCTCGCCGTGACGCTGGCCATTGGTGTTCCCGCAGCCTACGCCTTGCACGTGCGGGGAGGGAGGCTGTCGCGCATCGTCGAGGAGATCATCACGCTGCCGCTGGCGATACCAGGTCTGGCAATTGCCCTGGCATTGCTGCTCACCTACCAAGGCTTCAGCGACTTCCGCCGTTCTTGGCTCTTCATCCTGGTGGGGCATGTTATTTTCACCATGCCCTTTATGGTGCGATCGGTGATGGCGGTGTTTGCAACGGTCGATATCAAGACGCTCGACGAAGGTGCGGCGTCGCTCGGCGCATCACCATGGCGGCGCTTCCGCGACGTTATCGTGCCGAATGCCGTGCCCGGGATACTTGCCGGCAGCCTGATGGTGGTGACGCTTTCGCTTGGCGAATTCAACCTGACCTGGATGCTTCATACGCCCCTGACCAAGACGCTGCCCATCGGACTTGCGGACAGCTACGCCTCGATGCGGCTCGAGGTGGCTTCGGCCTATACGTTGATATTCTTCGTAATGATCATCCCGCTGCTGGTGGCCATGCAATTCTTTGCCGAGAAGGAACAGAAGAGATGAACGCGTCAGCAGGACATGGCGCCTCGGTGCGTATTGAGGCCTGCGGCAAGACGTTTATCGATGGAACGCGCGCGCTGGAGCCCGCGACGCTCGATATTGCGCGCGGTGAGACGCTGGTGTTGCTAGGTCCGTCCGGCTGCGGCAAGACCACCATGCTCCGCATCATCGCGGGCCTCGAATTGCCTGATGCCGGTGGCAAGGTATTGTTCGACGGCAACGATATGACGTCGGTGCCAATCGAACGGCGCAACGTCGGCATGGTGTTCCAGTCCTATGCGTTGTTTCCCAACATGAGCGTATCTGACAACATCGGCTACGGCCTGAAGATCCGCGGTGTGGCGGCCAAGGAGCGTGCGGCGCGCGTCGCCGAACTGGTCGCGCTGACCAATATTGCCGGGCTGGAGAATCGCCGCGTCGACCAGCTTTCCGGAGGGCAGCGCCAACGCGTGGCACTGGCGCGGGCAGTCGCGATCCGGCCGGGTATCCTACTGCTTGATGAACCCTTGACGGCGCTCGATGCGGCGTTGCGTGATCGGCTACGCGGTGAACTCAACCGCCTGCTGCGCGCGCTTGGTATCACCACGATCTACGTGACGCATGACCAGGCCGAAGCGATGGAACTCGGCGATCGTGTTGTTGTCATGCAGAAGGGAACGATTGCCCAGATCGGTACGCCGCGCGAGATCTACTTCACGCCACAAAGTCGCTTCGTGGCGGAATTCATAGGTGCCGCTAATATTATCGAGTCGCCGATCGAGAATGGTTATCTCGTTTTACCGGGCGGGCGGCAGGCGATCGGGATCGACGCAAATTTTCCGACCGTGGTCGCCATGATTCGTCCCGAAACGATCCGCGTAGTGGAGGCGGGGAGTGCCCCGCTTTCCGGCGTCATCGACAGCGTCAACTTTATTGGCGATCGGCAACGCCTGGTCATAAGTGGTGTATCCAATAGGCTATTTACTGTTGACGCGCCGAATACGGTACAAGCCAAGGCCGGCGAACGGGTCGGGCTGTTGATTTCGCCGGAAGCCGTTCGTTTGCTGCCGTCCGAAAGTTGAGAACGCCAATGTCGCCAAAACCGGTTCGTATCGCCCAAATTTCCGACCTGCATATCAAGCCGCCGGGCGCGCTCGCCTATGGCCGGGTCGATACTGCCCGGGCCCTTGAACGTTGCGTCGCGGCGTTGAACGAATTTCAGCCGGCGCCTGATTTTGTGGTGATATCAGGTGATCTGGCAGATACGCCGACGGTTGAGGAATATCTGTACCTCAAGCGGCTACTGACGCCATTGAAACTCCCGTTCGCCGGCATTCCCGGCAATCACGATTCGCGTCAGCTGATGCGCGATGCGTTTCCCTCTGCTTCATATGCCTTGGCGTCTGGGCCGCTCAATCAGAAGATTGAGATCGGCGGGCTGGATCTGCTGCTACTGGACTCAAGCGTACACCAAAAGCCCCATGGCGAACTCGAAGAGCCCACGCTGCGCTGGCTTGACGCTACACTGGCTGCTTCGCCCGATCGGCCAGCGCTGCTGTTCCTGCATCATCCGCCGTTCAAGGCCGGAATCTGGCACATGGATCGCCAGAATCTCCTCAACGCCAGCGAACTCGCCCCCATCGTTCGGCGTCATGCGCGCGTGCAACTCATCTCGGCCGGTCACGTTCACCGTGCGGCGCTGACGATGTTCGCGGGCGTGCCGACTACGATCTGCCCGGCGCCGAACCACGCGGTCGATCTTGACCTTGCTGAACTCCGCGAGCCCTCGTTCAAGGTGGAGCCGCCGGCCTTCCACCTCCACACCTGGTTTCCGGGCGAGGACTTCGGCAGCATCGTCACCCATCAGGTGCCGATTGGAACGTTTGACGGTCCGCATCCGTTTTTCGGGCCAGATGGGAAATTGCTTTAGGAGGCTCTTAAGTCTACCCTTCGGCGGCGTTTCCCAAAATTGTCGCTCCGCCATCGATAGCTTCCCTCGTTGCCCGGCCATCCTCCTTGCCCCGCATGTCGATTGACGCACTGGCTCATTCTTCATTTCGTTGCCGACCAGATTGCCAAGGCGGATGTGGAGGAGCAATCATTCTCCGGAAGATGTGGCCCATATCCCAAATGCTGACCGCCTGAGGAGAATCATGAAATGCGCCTTCTCCATTCGTTGATTCCGGCGCTCGCGCTGCTCCTGAGTTCTAATGCGATCGCACAGACGTCCTATCCGGACCGGCCTATCAAGATGATTGTGCCGCTGGCTGCAGCGAGTGCCGTCGATGTTGCAGCGCGGATCGTGACGCAGAAAATGGCCGACAATATGGGCCAGCAATTCGTGATCCTGAACCAGCCTGGCGCCTCAGGGATGATCGGGGCGGAGCAGGTCGCGCGGGCTGAACCGGACGGCTACACGATCGGGGGCTTCAACGACAGCATCATGACCATGGTGCCCAACCTGCAGTCCAAGATGCGCTGGGATATATTGAAGGATTTCGAACCGGTATCGCTGGTTGCAACCGTGGAGTGGGGGCTGGTCGCCAGCAATCGGGCCAGCTTCAAGAGCGCGGCGGATCTGATCGCAGCTGCGAAAGCAGCACCTGGCAAGATCGATTATGGCTCGGGTGGCCCGGGCAGCCCGCAGCATTTGGCCATGGCGATGTTTGCTTCCGCGGCCGGCATATCGCTGACCCACGTGCCCTATAAGGGCGCAACGCAAGCTGCAACCGATGTCGCCGCAGGCCAGATTCCAGTCGGCTTCCAGGGGCTCGGTACGGTTGCTGCCCTGGTGCGCGGCGGCCAACTCAAACTGATCGGAGTCACTACCGAGAAAAGATTGGCGCAATTCCCCGACGTGCCGACCGTCTCTGAATCCGGCTTGCCAGGATTCTTCTTCAACTCATGGTTTGCGATTCTTGCTCCTGCCGGCACGCCGAAGGCGATCATCGCTCGGTTGAACGCCGAGGCGCTGAAGGCGGTCGGTGATCCCGAAGTACGCCGCAAGCTGGAGGAACTGGGATTTGCGGTGCGCGGCAGTTCGTCGGAAGAATTGCGTGTCATGACGCGTGATCAGCTTGCCAAATACGCGCGCGTGATCAAGGAAATGGGTATCGCGAACGAATAAGCCGCCGGAGCGAAGCGGTCGGCGCTGCGTTGCGCCGGCGAAGTCCGTTACAGGCCGAAATTGGTGCCTCAATGGCGTCTGGCTATTTCCGCGTGACGGGATAGCTCGATGCCCGTACCATCCGATCGCGGGTTCCAGGGTTATCGGAGCGTTAATGCCTGGGCGGCCTTTGAGTTTTGGCCGCTAAATCGACGCAGTAGGATGCTTTCCGGTTGAAAAGCCAACCGGCGTTGATTACGGAAGAGCTACATCCCGAACAGTTTCTGGAGTTTGACTGGCGTGCCTCAACAAAGGACGGGTGAAGCTCAGGGATTTTCGAGCAGCAAACTGTCGGTTTTGCGCAAGCATCCCTATTTTGTCGACCTTGAGCCCGAAGCCTTCGATCAACTCTGCCGTTACGCCAAACACGTCACGCTGAAGCGGGGAGCGACGATCTTCGCCAAGGGAGATCCCGGCAACAGCCTGTTTGCCGTGATCTCCGGCACGGTGAAGATCAGTATTTCGTCGCCCGATGGCCGCAACGCAATCCTGAACCTGATCGGGGCGGAGGAGATTTTTGGCGAAATCGCGCTGCTTGACGGTTCTGTTCGCTCGGCAGACGCGACTGCGAACACCGCTTGCGAGCTCTTCACGATCGACCGGCGCGAGTTCATTCCTTTCGTGCGCAGCCAGCCGGGCCTTGCGATGAAGTTCATCGAACTGTTGTGCACGCGGATTCGCTGGACCAGCGATCAGGTCGAACAGGTTATCCTTCAAAATTTGCCGGGACGGTTGGCCAGCGCGTTGCTTCGCTTGACCGAGAAACACAAGCTTGAACCGCAGGGCCGAACCATTGCGATTACCCAGCAGGAAATCAGCGAGATGGTCGGTATGACGCGAGAAAGCATCAATAAGCAGTTGCGGGCGTGGGCGGCGCGCGACTGGGTGCGGCTCGAGCACGGCGCGATCGTTGTACTGAAGGCCGAGCCGCTGCAGGCTTTGGCCGAAGCCGGATCTGGCGACGAAGGCGAATAGCGGCGTGCGGCCGGCTAATTCTCCGGCGCGTTTAGCGATATTGTTCTCACAGGTCGAACACGGCCACAGCGCGGATCGGGGAGGCAGTGCCCCCGCGCCACTTCATCGGCAGGCCGATGAAGGTGAACCGGCCTTTACCGAGGAGCGCTTCCAGATTGCACAGGCTCTCGATGTGGGTGATGTCGAGGTCGAGACAGGCCTTGTGAACGAGCGCGTTCACGTCGCCTTCGGGACCAGGCCGCATCGAGTCGATGCCAAAATGCACGACGCCCTGTTGCGCGAGCCATTCAGTCGCGGCGACATTCACGCCGGGATTGTCGTTCGAATATTCCTTGCGTGGGAACGTGCGTTCGTGGTGGCCGGTGCAGAGCAGTACGGTGCCGCCTCTCGGGATCGGCAGGTCGGCCGTCTTCACCGCCACTTCGAGATCGGAGGGCGTAATCTCGGCGCGCGGCAGAATGTGGCGCAGGTCGAGGCAGATACCCGGCACAATGCATTTCTCCAGCGGATACTGGTCGATCGATATACCGCTCTTGCCGAAATGCCGGGGCGCATCGATGTGGGTGCCGGCGTGATCGACCATTGAGATGAACATCGATGCAAGTCCGTGCACGTTACCGGACTCGGCAAGGGATTCTTCGTGGGTCTTCCAGACGCCATGGATGACAGGTGGGTGACCCGGATAGCTCGGGGTGCGATGATAGAGCTCTCGGCTCAGGTCGATGATTTTCACGATAGAACCCTTTGGAAGATGCGGCTATTTCGGAATGCTGATAAACCCTGAGCGTTCGCGCTGTTCTTGTTGCCCTGCGCCGATCAACAAGCCGATCAATTCCTGCGCCTGGGGAGCGTGGGCAGCCCTGGTAGCGACGCCAGCTGTGTACATAGTCGCGAGTTCGCAACCGGGTGGCAGCGTCCCGGACAGGCTGACGCCCTTGGTGTTGATGATCTCGGTCGATTGCGTGCAGCCGATCGGACGTCGCGCATCGGATGCCGCCATTTCGCGCATAGCAGTCGCGCCGTTCGGGAAGATGTTGAGTCGTGCGGCGACTTTATCGGTGATGCCGAGTTGCGCCAGAACCTTCGCAACGTGAATGCCGGCGGTCGAGGCTACCGTGTCCGGCACGTAGATCGCGTCCGATGCAAGCAAGCATTCGCGCAAGCCGACGGTATCCTTGACCGTAACCCGGGGATCGCCGGCGCGAACGGCCAGGGCGGTCTCGACCAAGCCGACATTTGCGATCGACGAGGCGACCACCAGCTTCTCCTCGGCAAGCTTGGCCACGATCGCTGCGGCCAAAATGACGATGTCGGCCGGTATGCCCTTGCGCAATTTGTCGGCCATGGCGCCAACCGCGCCAAACTCTCCCGCGATATCGAAACCGGTCTGCGCCTTGAATTTCGAAGCCAGGCTGCCGACCAGTCCCTGTGCTGCGCCGCCGCTCAGGATGTTCAGGTTGCTCACGGGGTCTGCTCCATGGCAGCGATGATACTTTCGCGCGTGATTGGAAGATGGCGCACGCGCACGCCGAGCGCGTCGAACACGGCGTTGGCAATGGCCGCCGAAACCGGACCATGGGCAGCTTCGCCGGCACCGACGGGGTCCATCTCCGACCGCTGGATCAGTTCGACTTCGACCTCCGGCACCTCGCTGAAGCGAAGGATCGGATATTCCGTCCAATTGGTGCTGGTGATGCGTTGCCGGTCGAAGCGGACGCGTTCCTTCAACACCCAACTCGTGGCCTGGATCGCGCCGCCTTCGATCTGGTTGATGACGCCATCAGGATTGATGGCCTCACCGACGTCGACCACCAGGGTCAATTTTCGGACGCGGATAACGTCGGCGCCCTCAATCTCGGCGACTACGGCACAATAGGCGCCGGTGTTCTTGTAGCGGGCAAAAGCGATGCCGTAGCCAATGCCGGGCTGCTTCTCCGGCTTCCACCGGGCGCGCTTTGCAGCAGCGCGGATCACGTCCTTTGCCCGCTCATCGGTCAAGTGACGCAGCCGGAATGCGACCGGGTCTTCGCCGCGCTCGGCGGCGATCTCATCAAGGAAGGATTCGATCGCAAATACATTGCCTTGAGCGCCGAGTGTCCGCAGCGCGGAGGTGCGGATCGGCATCGTCGTCAGGCGATGGCTTTCGATCTGCCAGGATGGGAAGTCATAGAGAGGTACGGCGTTGCGGTCACCGCCGCCGCCATTGGCCTGCGGTGGATTGGTCGAGATCATCCGCGGAAACGGATTTTCCAGTTCGAATCCCGCCAGCAGCGCCGGTTGCGCCGCGCGCCCCGGCCGTGCCACATGGCCGTTGCTCCATATGGAATGGCGCCAGTCGGTGATTTCGCCCTCTGCGTCGAGATCGGCCTCAATCTCGATCGTCATGGCGGCCCCAAACGGGGCATCCGACATCTCGCCTTCGCGCGACCATTGCACCCGCACCGGCCGGCCGCCGGCGGCCTTGGCGAGCAATACCGCGTCGAGCGCAACGTCGTCAGCCGCGTTATGTCCATAGCAGCCGGCGCCCTCTATATGTTCCACTATGATGTTTTCGGCCGGCAGTTTGAGAACCAGCGCCAGATCGGTGCGCAGGAGATAGACGCCCTGGCTGTGGGTCCAGACGTGGACGCGGTCGCCATTCCACTGTGCCATGGCGCAGGAAGGCGCGATCGAGGCGTGGGCGATATAGGGGCGGGTATATTGCCGTTGAAGGGTCCGCTTCTTGGCACCGGGCGACGATGCTATGCGCTTGTCGACAACCGTTGTTTCCGAGGGTTCGGCCTTCAGGAATGCAGCTAAATCGCTTTCGTCGGGAAGGGGGGCGCCGTCGGCCCAGACCGCCCCCTTGCGCAGGGCTTGCAGCGCTGCTTCCGCGCCATGCTCGGTTTCGCAAACGACGCCCGCGAAACTGCCATCGCGCACCACCGCGACGAAGCCTGCTATCGTCCGGACATTGCCGTCTTTCAGCCCGGCGAGGTTCGCGCGCGCGTTCTGCGGCCGCAACACGCGGCCGTGCAGCATTTCCGGCAATGTCCAATCGTGAATGAAGCGCGCCCGCGCGAAGACCTTGTCGGGGATGTCGATCCGCTGCACCGAGTTTCCGGCGAGCGCGCGGCGTGTGGCCGGTTTCGGTTTCACATCAGGCGTCGCGTCGCGATCGAGCGAGACTTCTTCCGCAAGCTCCCAATAGCTCGTCGTGACATTGCCCGGCCCTGAAATGGTGCCGTCCTCGACACCGAGCGAAGCGATGTCGACACCCAGCCGTTCCGATGCCAGTTGAAGAAAGATCTGGCGTACCTCGGCGCAGGCATGCCGCATCGCGCGTCCCGATTGTTGCACGGAGAGGCTGCCTGAAGTCACGCCCTCGTTGGGGCTGACAGCCGTCGACGCGCGGATCATCTGCACGCGCGCAATATCGATGTCGAGTTCGTCGGCGGCGATCTGGGCCAGAGCCGTTACAATACCTTGCCCGATCTCGACCTTGCCCGGCGAGACCGTCACCTGTCCCTGCGGCGAAAATATCAACCAGGATGACAGTTTCGGGTTTGCCGCGAGATTCACCGGCAATTTGGGCGGGGACGGGGGCGGCGCTGGCTGGTTCATTCCGCCGCCATCTCGTCCGCTGCGCGCAGCACTGCCCGCACCATGCGGTTATGTGAGCCGCAACGGCAAAGGTTACCGTCGAGCGCTTCTTTCACTTCTCGGCTGCCGGGCTTGGGATTTCGTTTCAGCAGCGCGGCCGCGCTCATGAGAATTCCGGAGACGCAATAACCGCATTGCAGCGCCTGCTCGGCGATGAAGGCGCGTTGCAATGGATGCGGTCGCTCAGCAGTCCCCAAGCCCTCGATGGTCGTGATGTCCTTGTCCGCTATCGACCACAGCGGTGTATCGCAGGCCGCCACGGCGCGATCGCCGATCATGACGTTGCAGGCGCCGCATTCACCCGCGCCGCAGCCGAAATGCGGACCGGTCATGCCGAACTGCCCGCGCAAAATATCCAGCAGAGGCCGATCGGGATCGGCGTCGACGTCGGTCTCCACGCCATTAAGGCGAAATCGAACGCTCGGCATCGCGGGTGGGCCTTGGCTGGCGCTACTTTACTGGGGCTTGTCGAACTTCTTGACGACCTCGGCCCATTTCACAATATCGCCGCGCAGGAATTTGTCGAACTCTTCCGGGGTCATCGCCATGGGAACCGCGCCCTGCTGGGTCCAGAGCTTGACGACATCCGGCCGTTTCACCGCGGCGTTCACGGCGGCATTGATTTTGTCGATGACCGCCTTAGGCGTTCCCGCCGGCGCCATCAATCCCAGCCAGATGGTCGCCTCATAGCCGGCAACGCCAGCCTCGATCGTCGTCGGCGCGTTGGGCAGCACGGTGGAGCGCGTCTTGCCGGTGGTCGCCAGCGCGCGCACTTGGTTCTCCGCGACATTGGGCGCCATCGTCGGAACCGCGTCGATCATCATCTGCACCTGGCCGCCAATCACGCCGCTACGCGCCTCGCCGCTGTTGCGGTAGGGCACATGCACAAGATCAACGCCGGCCATGGTCTTGAACAGCTCGCCGGCCATGTGATACGGCGTGCCCTGGCCGGACGACGCATAATTCAGTTTGCCGGGCTGCGATTTGGCCAGCGCGATGAATTCCTGCAGCGTCCTTGCCTGAACGCTTGGGTGGATCACGATCACGAGGTCGGAATAGTTGACCGGAGCGATCGGCGCGAGATCTCGCATCAGCTCATATTTGCGCTGCGGCACCAGGGACTCATTGGCGGTCTGGGTGTTCGACATCATCAGCAACGTGTAACCATCAGGCGGTGACTTGGCAGCCTCGAGCGTGCCGATGACGCCGCCGGCGCCGGTGCGGTTCTCAATCACGAAGGGCTGGCCGAAGCTTTCCTGCAGGATGCTGCCGATCTGGCGGGCGGTGACGTCGGCAGGGCCACCGGCGCCGAACGGGACGATCACCCGGACCGGCCTCGAGGGATAGTCTTGGGCCAGACCTGTAGTCGCAAGAACAGCCTGTGCGAAAAGCGTTGCCGCCAGCGCAAGCGCCACTCTCAAGCGGATCATTTCAACCTCCCGAACCCAGTCTTGTGCTGCTTGGCCGGTTGCCGGCCCAATCTGGCTTCAGGGAAGTCTAGCGATCCGCGCGGTGATCGCCAGTACCTTCAGATGCGACATTCGTCGCGCTGCTGGCTTGTTTGACCAATTGGTCCCCAGCTCTTTTCCGGAAGTGCCCTCGTCCTATTTGACGTATTGCATCAATCAAGCCGCAACCATCTGCATCATCGACGCAACGCTGGCCGTGGCCAACGCAAATAGAATCATTGAGAGTGGGAAGCTGATTGCTGATCCAGGACACCCCGTCGCGAGGAATGTGACATGAAGTTCTTCCCCTGCATGGCTGTTGCTACCCTTCTGCTCGCCGGCAGTAATACCGTCACCAATGCCCAGACCCTTCCGGCCTATATGGCGCCGATCTCGGGTAAATCAGCTGCGACCGCCGCGGATATCGCGACCAGGGATGTGCTGGCGCTCAACACCGGCATGTTCGAGCTTTATGGCAATGCAGCAAAGATCTTCCAGAAGAACATTCTGGACAAGCATCCGGTGATTCTCGCCCTGTTCTCGGGCGCCGGCGGTCGGATGATCCTGTACCGGCCGGGGATGGCGCCAATGGATGCGCCGCAGGTGCCGATCGTCTATCAACTGCTCAAGTCGGTCGGCCATAGTACGATGGCACTGGCCCAGGTCGTCGGCCCCTATGTCGACAATCCCGATGACAAATCCTGGCGCGGGGCGATGCTGGCCTATCGCAGCCGCATGCAATCGGCGCTCGATGGCCTCGACGCCACGCCGATGGAGCCCGGTTGGCGCGACAACAATCGGACCATCCTGCAGAACAACCTCGCGTTCATGGACGAGTGCGTCGCCAAGGGCGTCGTGCCGTTCGCCGCGCTCGAGGCCTTTGGCAAGAAGCAGGCGCCGTATCTGGCGAAGAACGTGGCTTGGGCGGCGCAAACACAAGTCGGGCATTGGATGACGGTGCTGGCGGACTGGAAAAAGCAACTCGGCGCCGACTGGGACAAGACCTATGCCGCGAGCAACACGATCTATGTGGCTCGCCAGAACAACGTGCTGTTCAGCGTCCTGGCGCAATTCTTCGGCCCTGATGCGATCAACAGCCGGCTGCTGCTGATCGAGACGGTTTCGTTCACGACGACACCGGCAGATATGCTGGAATCCTTGACCCGCATCATTGCGGATCGCTCCGTCGGCTCGCTGTTCTTCGGCAACTATCATCTGATGGACTACGAGCTGATGGGGGGCGACGCGCGTGTCGCGATCGTTGCGGAAACCGGCAAACGCGGCATGACGCCGTTCCTGCCGCCCGTCGTGCCGTTCGGCTCCAAGCAATGGCCGACATTGGTGACACCCGGGCCGGGCCCGGCATCTATCGCCGATCTGAAGTAGGTCCGATAGTGTTGACCGACAGGTAGGAACATGCGGCCTTCGCGGCGCGAATTTGTGAAATGGGTGTCGGCAAGCGGCATCGCCCTCAGCCTGTCGCGGCTGGGATCGGCGGAAGCGGCCGGGTTGCCCCCACGTGCCTCTCTCCCGGGACGCGAGGGCTGGAACCCAGCGGCCAATGGTGCTGGCCGCATTGACGGCGTCGCCAAGGTTACCGGCGCGAAACTCTACGCGTCGGATTTTCGCGCGTTCGACCTGCCGGGCTGGCCGCAAAGCACCTCGCACGCAATACTGGTTCGCGCGCCCGATGCCACGCGCGTCTATACCGGGATGGATCTGGCGCGGCTGAGCGGCGCGCTCAAGCCGTCGGTGGTCGTGACCGCGGCTGAGCTTGATAAAATCGGCACGCGCGTTCCAGCATTCTACACCGGCGACCTGTTCTGTCCGGTCGGCAAGACGCCGATCTATATGGGGCAGCCGGTCGCGCTGTTGATCTTCGATACTTTCGATGCATTCGACCAGGCACGGCTGGCGTTGCGAGACGGGACCTTCGTCAAGTTCGGCGAAGAGACCGGCCCGGTCGCGATACCGAACTACGGTGCCTATCGCTTCACGCGGGTGGCCGGCCCAACGCCCGATGCGCCCGATGTCTATTCGCCGATCCAGGCGGGCTGGGTCAGCCCGGGACGCTCCCAGATATCGCCCCTGCCGGTGTGGTCGCCCCTCGCAAAGGACACGCCGGCGCCTTACTCCAAGGCCGCGGTCCATGGCGAACAAATTCGAAGCGAGCTCGCAGCGAAAAATTCCAATCTGCTGATGCTGGATCGCGAGTTCGAAACCCAATCCGTCGATCCGATGTTTCTCGAGCCGGAAGCCGGCATCGCATGGTACAACAACAAAAGCGAAAGCCTGGAACTCGTCCTTGGCGTGCAGTCTCCCTACGAGGCGGCTGAATCGATTGAGCATATGCTCGGCAAGGCGAGCGCTCCATTCAAGCCGGAACGCATCAATGCCCAGTTCACCTATGTCGGCGGCGGGTTCGGCGGCCGCGACCACTCCCCGTTCGTCCTCTATGTGGCGCTGGCGGCGATGTTCTTTCCCGGCCGTCCGGTCCGGTTGGCGCATGACCGCTATCAGCAGTTTCAGGCCGGCATTAAGCGCCATCCATTCAAGATGCGGTCCCGGATCGGGGTCGACCGGAGCACGGGCAAGATCACGGCCTTCGCCGCCGACCATGTGCTCGATGGCGGTGGCCTTGCGAACTTTTCTGTCAACGTGGCAACCGTTGCCGCGACTGCAGCGATCGGCATCTACGACATTCCCAAAGTCGATGTGACCACGGTTGTGGTGCATTCCCGCGGCGTCACGGCCGGGTCGATGCGCGGTTACGGCACGCTGCAGAGTATGACCGCGCTGGAAGTGCTGATCGACGAAGTCGCAGCTGCCTTACCGCTCGATCCGATTGAATTCCGGCGCCGCAACGCGCTCAAGCCCGACGGCCGGACCATGTGCGGCAATCGCTACAGCGTCTCGGTCCGCACCACGGAAATGCTCGACAAGCTCGAGAAGCATCCGATCTGGCAGCAGCGCGCGCAGCAAAAATCAGCCGCGCGGCCTGGCACTCTCGTTGGCACCGGGCTCGCCTGCGTGACCAAGGACTACGGCGCCGGCGCCGATTGTTCGCTGGGGCGTGTCGAACTCTCGGCCGAGGGCAAGATCACGATCTATTGCGACCATGTCGAGATGGGTAACGGCATTGGCACCGCGCTGGCCAACCGGGTGGCGATCTATCTCGGCGGCGTCGCCGACGAAGTTTCGGTGGCACGCGTCGATAGCTATGACGTCCTCGGGCTGGTCACGTCGGGCGATCCCTACACGATGGATCAGAAGACGCAGGACCGGGCAGAGAAAGACCCGCGCTGGGTGCCCGCGATCAGTACGGCGACCAGCGCCTCGGTCGGTGCGCATGTTGGAACCCATTCGGCGGCCGAGGCGGCGCGTGCAATCTTCCGCTTCGGCCTGTGGCCGGCGGCGCTTGAATTGTGGAACATCGCCCCGAACGACCCACGCGGAAAGGATTGGGCGAAGGCGCAATGGAAAGACGGTCAACTGGTGCTTCCCGGCCTTGCCGCGCTGCCCTTGCCGGCACTGGCCGCGAAGGCGCATGCACGCAATCTGGTGACCGGCGCCGTGGCGCACAGCTTCTCCCGCTGGGAGTGGTCGCGTGCGCGTTTTCCGTTTAACGGCGAACAATATCGCGCCGAGATCGATGCGCTGGCGGTGCGGAAGGGTAACGGCAAGTTCGCCCGGATTGATCGGGTCAGCGTCAGATTCCCGCCTGCCGTCAACAACCAGAGCGGCAACACCTATACCTCGATGTGCGGAACGCTGGTCCGCGTCGAAATTGAGCGCGCGACCGGTGCGCTGCGGATCGCCAAAGCGTATAGCGTGCTTGAGTGCGGCCGGGCATTGGTGCCCGAAGTGGTGCTGGGCCAGGCGCAAGGCGGGTTTGCGATGGGCGTCGGCTATGCCCTGCTGGAGAACCTGCCGCCTTACGAGGGCGGTCCCGGCAACGGCCAATGGAATCTCGGGCAGTATCTTGTCGCGCGCGGATCGGACCTGCCGCTTCGCGATCTCGAAATCGAGGTGCTGCCGCCGCTAACGCCGGACGAGCCGCCGAAAGGCATGGCGGAAGTCGTGATGGTTCCGGTCGTACCGGCGATCCTGAACGCTATCTTCGACGCCACCGGCCGCCGCTTCCAATCCCTGCCGGTGACCGCCAGCCTGCTCAAGGGAGTATTAGCGTGACCAGATTGAGCATCACGATCAATGGCCGTGCACACGGGCCGACGGATGTTCGCGATGATCTCTCGATGAACGATTTCCTGCGCGAATACCTCGGCATGACCGGTACTAAATTCGGCTGCGGTGCCGCGCAGTGCCTGAGCTGCGCCGTCATCATCGACAATCCCGATGGAACGAGTTTCACCAGCCCGACCTGCGTCGTCTCTGCGGTGAGTTTCGACGGCAAGGTCATCCGCACGGTCGAGGGACATGCGAAGAACGGTGAGCTTACGACGCTGCAGAAGGCATTCATTGAGCATTTCTCGTTCCAGTGCGGCTATTGCACCGCCGGTTTCCTGAACGAGGGACAGGTGCTGCTGGAGCGTCTGGCGAAGGCGCCGGTCGCACGCGCGGAACTCGAAAAAACCATCGCGGAAGCGCTCGACGGACACATCTGCCGCTGCACCGGCTATATCAAATATCACGAAGCGGTACGTGACGTGATCCTCGCGGATTCCAAGCGCTATCTTGTGGCGAACCAATGACCGGGCGCGAGGACCAGGCGACATGAAATCGAAACTGCGGTTTCAGCTTCTCGTCTCGATCGCCACCGTGGCGACGAGCATGCTTGCGGGCTACGCGGTTTCCGAAACTACACCCCAGAACCTTGCCAGCCCTGAGAGCTTTGCATCAATCGCCGATACGGACGCACGATCGGCGGCGATGTTCACTGAACTCGGCAAGGTGCTCACCCATCCGCGTTGCACCAATTGCCACCCGGCGACTGACCGTCCGCGGCAAGGTGATAAGAGCCGGCTGCATCAGCCACCAGTCGCGCGCGGCATCGATGGCCACGGCCTTCCGGCGATGCGCTGCTCGATCTGCCATCAGAATGCGAACTTTGAGCCCGGCCGCATGCCGGGTCACCCGGAATGGCATCTCGCGCCGCGCGAAATGGCATGGGAGGGCAAGACGGTTGCCGAAATTTGCACGCAGCTCAAGGATCCCGCGCGCAACGGCGGTCGCAAGCCCGAGGATCTGATCCATCACATCGGCGAAGATACGCTCGTCGGCTGGGCCTGGGCCCCGGGCGTTGGCCGCAGCCCCGCGCCCGGTACGCAAAAGCAGGCCGGCGCGCTGGTCGAGGCCTGGGTGAAGTCAGGCGCGGCCTGTCCCGCACAGTAACACCTGCGCGAAAGACCGTGCACTGTGGCGCGCGCTAGATTGATGGGCAGGCGATCTACGCCAATGGGCAGCCGATCGTACGCTTAATGCATGGCTTGGCTGCCGTTTTCGCCGGTGTACCCGTCGAGAAAGTCACTCGGCGGCGGCGGATTTTGATGTTACCTATCGGGGCATGAACCAGCATGCCAAGGTCGATATCCGCCACTCCACCTGTCCGCATGATTGCCCGTCGGCCTGCGCACTCGATATCGAAGTGATCGACGGCCGCAGCATCGGCCGGGTGCGCGGTTCCAAGCAGCAGACCTACACCGCCGGCGTCGTCTGCGCCAAGGTCGCCCGCTATGCCGAGCGCATTCATCACCCCGACCGGTTGTTGCATCCGATGCGCCGCACCGGACCCAAGGGCTCCGGTCAGTTTGCGCGGATATCGTGGGATGAGGCGCTCGACGAAATGGCCGCGCGTTTCGATCAGGCCGAGAAGGAGTTCGGTGCACAATCGGTATGGCCGTATTATTACGCCGGCACCATGGGTCTGGTGATGCGCGACGGCATCAACCGTCTTGCCAATGTGAAGAAATATTCCCGTTTCTACTCGACGATTTGCGCGAACGTCGCGCGCATCGGATTTGCCATCGGCACCGGCAAGATCGCCGGCGTCGATCCGCGCGAGATGGGCGTGTCCGACCTCGTCGTGATCTGGGGCACCAATCCCGTGAACACGCAGGTCAACGTGATGACGCATGCGATGCGCGCCCGCAAGGAGCGCGGCGCCAAGATCGCAGCGATCGATGTCTACAACAACGACACCATGAAGCAGGCCGATATCAAGATCCTGCTTAAGCCCGGCACTGACGGTGCGTTCGCCTGCGGCGTCATGCACGTGTTGTTCCGGGAAGGTTACGCCGACCGCGAATACATGGATCGCTACACCGATTGCCCGAATGAACTGGAAGCGCACCTTGCGACCCGTACCCCGGAATGGGCATCGTCCATCTCGGGCGTGCCGGTCGAGGAGATCGAGGCGTTCGCCCGCCTGGTCGGTCAGACCAAGCGTTCGTTCTTTCGCCTCGGCTATGGCTTCACCCGGAGCCGTAACGGCGCGGCGCAGATGCATGCGGCGCTGTGTATCCCGGCGGTGACCGGCGCCTGGCAACACGAGGGCGGTGGCGCGTTCTTCAACAATTTTGCGATCTGGAAGTTCGATGAATCCATCATCGAAGGCCACGATGCACTCGATCGCACCACCCGCTGGCTCGACCAGTCCCAGATTGGACGTATCCTGACCGGTGACGCGGAAGCCTTGAAGGGCGGACCGCCGGTCAAGGCAATGCTGATCCAGAACACCAACCCGATGACGGTGGCGCCGGAGCAGGCGCTGGTGCGCAAGGGTTTTGCGCGCGAAGACCTGTTCATGGTGGTGCATGAGCAGTTCATGACCGAGACGGCTGTCATGGCTGACATCGTGCTGCCGGCGACCATGTTCATGGAGCACGACGACCTCTATTACGGTGGCGGACATCAGCATATTTCGGTGGGCGCCAAGCTGATCGACCCGCCCGGCGAGTGCCGCTCGAACCACGAGGTGTTGCAGGGCCTCGGTCGCCGGCTTAACGCCGTGCATCCCGGTTTTACGATGTCGCCGCGCGAACTGATCGACGCGACGCTGCAGAAGAGCGGCCATGGCGATATTGCGGCTCTGGAGGCGGATCTGTGGCGCGACCTCCAGCCGGATTTCCGCACCTCGCATTACCTCGACGGTTTTGCGCATGCGGACAAGAAGTTTCACTTCAAGGCTGATTGGGCGAACCCGCCCTTCGGCAACGCTTTGGGACCTTGGGCGCAGATGCCGTCGCTGCCGGACCATTGGACGATTATCGAGGAAGCGGATGAGACCCATCCGTTCCGGCTCGCCACCAGTCCCGCGCGCAGCTTCCTCAACACCAGCTTCAACGAAACGCCATCTTCGATTGCGCGCGAGGGCGAGCCCTCGGTGATGATGCACCCCGATGATGCCGCGACGCTCGGGCTCGCCGATGGGGATGTCGTCTCACTCGGCAACGTGAGAGGTGAGACGAATTTGACGGTAAAGCTGTTCGACGGGCTGCGACGCGGCGTATTGATCGCGGAATCCATCCAGCCGAACAAGGCCCATATCGGCGGTCGCGGTATCAACATGCTGACCGGAGCCGAGGCGGTCGCCCCCGTGGGCGGTGCGGCGTTCCATGACAACAAGGTCTGGGTGAAGAAGGCCATGCCCTCGGCTTAAATCCTGCTTGCAGTCCGGCGTCATCCTGCCGCAAATGTTCGCCAATCCATGGCAAACAGGGCGAGCGGAACAATGACCGACAACAGCAGCGTAATACGCGAGAAGCGCGGACAGGCGTTCTGGATTACCATCAACCGGCCGGACAAGCGCAACGCCATCAATGCCGACGTGGTCGCCGGTATTGCGAAGGGTTATCGCGACGCCCATGACGACAAGGAAGTGCGCGTCATCGTGCTGACGGGGGCGGGTGACAAGGCGTTTTGCGCCGGCGCCGACCTGCAGAACAGCGGCGCTGCCTTCTCGATGGATTTTTCCAAGCCGAATGTCGACTACGCCGATCTGTTGCGGCTGTCGCAGAATGCCACCAAGCCTGCGATCGCACGGGTAGGAGGCGTCTGCATGGCCGGCGGCATGGGCTTGTTGTGCATGACGGATATGGCGGTGGCCGCCGATCACGTGATTTTCGGGCTGCCCGAAGTAAAGGTCGGCGTATTTCCGATGCAGGTGATGAGCCTGTTGCAATCGATGGCGCCACCGCGCCTCGTCAATGAATGGGCGCTGACGGGCGAGCCGTTCGATGCGAAGGCGGCTCAGGCCGCCGGGCTGCTGAATTACGTGGTGCCGCCAGCCGAGCTCGACACCAAGGTCGAATGGCTGATCAGCCGTATCGTCGACAAATCGCCGACAGCGATCCGGCGCGGCAAATATGCCATGCGCGCCATCGCCTCGATGTCGTTCGACGAAAGCATCGCCTACACCGAAAGCCAGATTGCCTTGCTGGCCATGACGGAAGACGCCAAGGAAGGCCTCAAGGCGTTTGGCGAGAAGCGCAAACCGTCATGGCCGGGGCGGTGAGCTTCTCGGTTATCTGCACGACCGCTGATCGTGCAGTGTGTATCGGTCAGCGTTATTGCGCTCCGAACGATACGGAGGCGCGTGCGCGATAGGTCCAGAGGCCGAAACTGCCTCCGATGCCGCTACGCTCACCGCCGATCGCAACCTGTGCTCCGTTGTTGAACTTTGCAGCTAACCCGCCGATTGCGCGGGCCGACCAGCCATCGAACACATTGATGACAGGAATTGCGGGGACAGCCGCAACCAGTGTCACATTGTCCGAATTGAAATAGTAATCGCTGTAGACCCCTACATAAGGGACCAGCGTGGCTGTCGATATCCAGGCCACGGGATAGGACAGCTTCACGCCTCCACTGGCGCGGCCGACTGCGAAGTTGCGATCACTCAGCAGGATACCAAGCGTATCTCTGTAGGCATTCTCGTGCTCCCACAACGCATAGATCCGCGCGGAGGGCTCGATCTGCAGGCCCCAACTTTGGTAAGTGCCAGTTAGTCCACTGGAGAGCAGCCAACGTTGTCCGCCAAATTGACCGGAGGCAGTGCCCGCGCTGCCGTCATAGCCGATGCCGGAATAGGCGAACGCTGCATCGAAGCGAATGTTCGGCGCAAGCATCCATCCCAGGTACGAACCAACCGTCCAACCATCGCCTTTCAACCGTCCCTGCAGCGCGTCGGATCGATAATCGAAGGTCTCGTAGCCGCCGAGCACGCCGATCAGGAAATTCGGCGTCAGCTTGCGGGTAACCCCTGCCAGCAGGTTGACTTGATCGCCTGAGAGCAACGAGGCACCGGTCACCACGCCCAATCCACCGGTCCCCCAGCGATCCAGGTGGGCGCCACGGACTTCGGCCCAGCCATACCAATCCCGCTGTTCGACCCGACGCGGTGGTGCCTTGGCATAACCGCCGGCATAGGCCAGCGCGCCGAAGGCATCGTTCACGCGATCCCGTTGTTCCGGTGCAAAGCTGCGCGCCGTTCCGAACGAGCCGCCGGCGCTGCTGAATGGATCCGCGGCATGCGCGATGGTATCCGGCTTTCCGTCCGGGTCAGCCGCGAAATTGAAGCGAACGCCTCCGCCACTGACAGTGGCGGGCGGACCGCCGCCGCCAAAGCCCTCTGATATGGCGCTGTCGACCGCGCCCGATATCGCCGAACCGGAATTCTGCGCGACAACCTTGGTGGCCATCGCTTGCAGCGCCTGTAACTTGGCGCTGTCAGCCGTGCCGCCGACCGCCTGAGTCAAAGCCGCCGACGTACTCGCGGTAAAGCTTCCTGCACCAGCGTAGGCGGCGGTGATGCTGTGGTTTCCCTGCGTAAGGTTTGCGGTCGTGAAAGTTGCGACGCCTCCTGCGAGTGCGCCGTTACCGATCACGGCGCCGCCGTCGAGAAAGTTCACCGTTCCCGTCGGTGTGCCGCCGGTACCACTGACGGTAGCGGTGAAGGTGACGGATTGGCCGACGGCGGATGGATTGAGCGATGACGTCACCGTCGTCGTTGTTGCAGCCGCTACGGCCTGGCAGACGACGGCAATGGTTATGCTGGCGGCGGCGGTCTCGCCGACCCCCGATTGTGCGAATACTTCGGTGCCGTTCGCGGTCAGGCTCAGCGTCGTTCCATTGGCAATCGAATTGCCGTTCACTGCCGCGGCGCCCAGCCTCAGGACCAGCGAATTTGGCGTATTGAGAGAAGCAGCATTGCCCGGATTAGTAACGGTCAATGTCAACTTTTCGCCGGCTGAAAAAGCAGCATTGACGGGTGGACTATTGACGGTGCCGCCCACCGTTTTCGTAAAATTGAGCGTGCCACCGTTTACGGCATCACATCCAGCTGAAGCGAACGCGGCTGCCGGCGCCAAAAGGCTCGCGCATAACCCGAGCGTCAGCGCCCAAGCGGCATTCGAACTCCCAAGCCGCCGCTTGGAGCGGCGTGCATTCCCCATTCCCAGCACGTCAGCCCCCAAACCCATCGTAGGAAATTGCTTAATTATGAGTCGATGGTATCGGAGTCGGAACTCCGATTAATGCGGCCAGGGCGGGTTTTGACAATCGCTTCAGGCATGTTGCGCTTCGGCAACAAATATCGAGCGCGCTTTGAGAAGCCGCTTCCTGAACGCCTCGTTCGGATGGTGTTCGGCCTGTGACGGCCTGCACTTATCCGGCGTTGGCCTTAAGCCCAGCGGCCTCGATGCCCGCGACGGCGCAGACTTCATCATTGTCCGAGGTGTCGCCGCTGACACCGACAGCGCCGAGCAAAACGCCGCCGTCCTGGATCAGCACCCCGCCGGGCACCGGAACAAGGCGGCCTTGCGCCATCGTGTTTATCGCGCTGACGAAATAGGCCTGCTCCTGCGCCCGCTGGAACAGCGCGCGTGAGCCCATGCCCAGCGCCAGCGCGCCATAGGCCTTGCCGTGTGCGATTTCGGCCCGCATCAGGCTGGTGCCGTCCTGCGCCGCGGTGACTTTGACGCAGCCGCGTGCATCGAGAATGGTGATGACCAGCGGCTTCAGTTTTTTCTCGACGCCCTTGGCAAGCGCGGCATCTAGAATTTTACGGGCGACGTCGAGCGTGAGTTCAGCCATGGATCGGTTCCTTTGCATGTGAGGAGAGAGGTGAATTGGACTTTGCGCGGTCGAGGCTCATCGCCAGAACGCGTGCGACGTGAAGGGCGGATCGCCCGCTGCCATCCTTGATCTGATGCCGGCACGAGGTGCCATCGGCAACGATCAGTGTGGCTTGGTCGGCGCCGCGGACGGCCGGCAGCAGTGAGAGTTCGGCCATTTGCATCGAAGCCTCATAGGTGTCGGCACCATAGCCGAAGGCGCCGGCCATGCCGCAGCAACTGGACTCGATGATCTCGACGTTCAGGTCGGGCACGAGGCGAAGCGCTTTTTCGACCGGCTTGAACGCACCAAATGATTTCTGATGGCAGTGGCCGTGAACCAGCGCCTTGGCAGGCATCGAACCAAGCGGCAGCCGCAGACGGCCGGCCTCCGCCTCGCGAACCAGGAATTCCTCGAACAGCAGCGCATGCATGCCAATGCTCTTGGCGTCGTTATCGGAGCGCAAGGAAAGCAGCTCATCGCGCAGCGTCAGAAGACAACTCGGCTCCAGTCCGACGATTGGAACGCCGCGCGCGGCGAACGGCGCATAGGTTGCCACCAGCCGGTCCAATTCGGCTCGCGCTTGATCAACCAGACCAGCAGAGAGGAACGTACGCCCGCAGCACAGCGGCCGCGCGTGGTCTGCCGGTTTTGGAATGTGGACGCGGTATCCGCCTTCGACCAGCACGCGCAGCGCGGCATCGAGATTTTCCCGCTCATAGGCACGGTTGAACGTATCGGCGAACAGCACGACTTCGCGGCCACTCTCCGGCCCGAAGGCCTCGGCATCGGTTCGGAACACATCGCGGCGGAATGCGGGCAGGGCGCGTTGCGCACTGATGCCGGCGAGTTTTTTTAACAGCTTGCGCAACGACGGGTTGCCGTTGCGCCAGTTGGCGAGTGGGGCGAGGCGGGCCGCGAGGCCGGCATAGCGGGGCAGATACCCCACCAGCCGGTCGCGCAGCGAAAGCCCATGCGTTGCTGCCCGTGCCGCCAGCACCTCGATCTTCATCTTGGCCATGTCCACGCCGGTCGGGCATTCGTGACGGCAAGCCTTGCAGGAGACGCAGAGTTTCAGCGTGTCCATCATCTCGTCGGAAGCCAGCGCGTTAGGCCCGAGCTGACCGGAGATCGCCAGCCGCAGCGTATTGGCGCGGCCGCGCGTGACGTCCTTCTCGTTGCGGGTCGCACGGTAGGACGGACACATCACGCCGCCTTCGAGCTTCCGGCAGGCGCCGTTGTTGTTGCACATTTCGACGGCACCCTGGAAGCCGCCGCCGGCACCGGGATAGGCCGACCAATCGAGCGCTGTTTTCAGCTCGCCGATGCGGTAATCGGGCGGATAGCGAAACAGCGAACGGTCGTCCATTTTGGGCGGATCGACGATCTTGCCGGGATTGAGGACATTGTCCGGGTCGAAGCGATGCTTGACCTCCCTGAAATCGGCAGCGATGCGCGAACCGAACATCGCTTCATGGAATTCGGAGCGGACCAGGCCGTCACCGTGCTCGCCGGAGTGCGAGCCCTTGTATTCGCGCACCATCTCGAAGGTCTCTTCGGCGATGGCGCGCATCGCCTTGACATCCTTCTCCAGCTTCAGATTGAGCACGGGACGCACATGAAGGCAGCCTTCGGAGGCGTGCGCATACATGGTGCCGCGGGTGCCGTGCTTTTCAAAAATGCCGTTGAGGCGTTCGGTATAGTCGGCAAGATGCGGCAGCGGCACCGCGCAGTCCTCGACAAAGGAGACCGGCTTGCCCTCCTGCTTCATCGACATCATGACGTTGAGGCCCGCGGCGCGGAAGTCGGCGATGCCGGTCTGCAGCGCGGGTTCTGTGATTTCAACCACGCCGCCCCATTTGCGCTGCGGCTTGTCCCAACCGAAGCCGAGATCGGCCATCAGCTCGCCGAGCTGCTTCAGGCGGCGCTGGTTTTCAGCCTGATCTTCCTCGGCGAATTCCACGATCAGCACCGCATCGGGGTTGCCGCGCACGGCGGTACTGATGATTGGCTGGAACATCGCGATCTCGCGGCCCAGCGCGATCATGGTGCGATCGACCAGTTCGACTGCAATCGGGCGGAGTTTTACCAGATGCTGGGCCGCGTCCATCGCCTCATAGAAGTTGCCGAAATGACAGACGCCCAGCACCTTGTTGCGGATGATCGGCCATAGCTTGAGCTCGACCTGCGTGGTGAAGGCCAGCGTGCCTTCGGAGCCGACCAGCAGGTGCGCCATGTTGTTCGCCGCGTTGCGCGGTACCAGCGCATCGAGATTGTAGCCGCCGACGCGGCGCTGCACTTGCGGAAATCTTTCGGCGATCTCGGCTGCCTCGCGCTTGCCGAGATCGAGCATGTCGCGAAACAGCGCGAGCCCGCTATCTGGTGAATTCACGCGCGCGAGATCGCGCGGCACCTCGCCAAAATGCAGCAGCGTGCCGTCGGCCAGGGCCGCATCCATCGACAGCGTATTGTCGCGCATGGTGCCGTAGCGGAGCGAGCGTCCGCCGCAGGAATTATTGCCGGCCATGCCGCCGATGGTGGCGCGCGACGCCGTCGAGACGTCGACCGGAAACCACAGTCCGTGCTTCTTGAGTTGGCGGTTGAGGTCGTCGAGCACGATGCCGGGTTCGACAACGCAGGTGCGATTTTCGACATCGAGCGAGAGGACGCGGTTCAGATGTTTGGAAAAATCGACGACGATCCCCTCATTGACGGTCTGGCCGCATTGCGAGGTGCCGCCGCCGCGCGGGGTGACGATTCGGCCAGCGTCCCCTGCGATGGCCAGCGTCCGCAACGCCTCGTCCATGGTCCGGGGGACCACGACGCCAAGGGGCATCATCTGGTAGAACGAGGCGTCAGTCGCGTAGCGGCCACGGTTGAATTCGTCGAAGAAGACGTCACCGGTAATCTCGCGAGCAAGACGCACGGCGAGGGCGCTGTTTTCGGCCGAGTTTTGTGACTTTTCGGCCCCTGTTGCCGCCATTGCCTTGGTCTCGTGAGTGCTCCTCAGTGTCTTGCCTGCCGGGGTCCGGCTTGGCAAGGCAAAGCCCTGCTTCTTCTGCATTGACGGGCCCCGCCGGGCGGGGGACAAGCTCGCCGAATAGTGATATTCGAGCGGCTCGTGAAGCCAAGACTTGTGAAGCCAAAGACAAGACCGGGAAGGACGCCCCATGACTGTGCACTCTGGACGGCATTTTCTGCAGATTCCGGGACCGACCAACGTGCCGGACCGGGTGCTGCGCGCCATGGACATGCCAACCATGGATCATCGGGGTACCGAATTCGCCGAGATCGGCCACGCGGTGCTGGCGGCCATGCAGCGGGTGTTCCGCACCAAGCAGCCGGTGATCATCTACCCGTCGTCGGGCACCGGCGCCTGGGAAGCGGCGATCGTCAACACGCTTCAACCCGGCGACAAGGTCCTGATGGCCGAGACCGGCCAGTTCGCCGTGCTGTGGCGCGGCATCGCCGACAAATTCAAGCTCGATGTTGATTTTCTGCCCGGCGACTGGCGCCACGGCGCTGATCTGGAGCAGATCGAGGCCCGGCTGACGGCCGACCGCCAGCACAAGATCATGGCGGTCATGGTCGTGCACAACGAGACCTCGACGGCCTGCGTCACCTATCCACTCGAAGTCCGCAAGGTTCTCGACCGCGTCAAGCATCCAGCGCTGCTGATGGTCGACACCATTTCCGGTCTCGGCTCACTGGAATATGAGCACGACGCCTGGGGCATCGACGTGTCGGTCGCGGGGTCACAGAAGGGACTGATGCTGCCGCCGGGTCTCGGCTTCAACGCCATATCGGAAAAGGCGCTCGCGGCCGCAAAGGCCAATCCGGCGATGCGTTCCTATTGGGACTGGCAGGAAGTCATCGCGATCAACAAGGCGGGCACCTGGCCCTATACGCCGGCAACCAATCTGCTGTTCGGGCTTCGCGAAGCGGTCAAGATGCTCGAAGAAGAGGGACTGGAAAACGTCTTCGCGCGCCACAAGCGCCACAGCGCTGCGACGCGTGCGGCCATCAAGGCGTGGGGCCTGGAAACGCAGTGCCAGGAACAGGGCGCACATTCGCCGGCGCTGACTGGCGTGGTGATGCCGGATGGCCATGACGCCGACAATTTCCGCAAAGTGGTGCTGGAAAACTTCGACATGTCGCTCGGCACCGGCCTCAACAAGATCAAGGGCAAGGTGTTCCGGATCGGCCATATCGGCCATTTCAACGATCTGATGCTGATGGGCACGCTGTCGGGCGTCGAAATGGGTCTCGATCTCGCGAAGGTGCCGCATCGAGGCGGGGGAGTGCTGGCGGCGATGGAAGTGCTCAAGGGACGCGATGTGGTTTCCATTCCAAAGGTCGCCGTCGCCTGAACCGGTCCCAACAACGAAAAGAACGGAAAGAACTGCGATGAACGCACCGGTAGCTGCAACTGAAGACCTGCTCTATTCCGTCGAGGACGGTATCGCCCGGCTGACGTTCAACCGGCCGCAGGCGCGCAACGCGCTGACCTTTGCGATGTATGAGCAGATGGCGGCGATCTGCGAGAGCGTCAACCAGGACCGCTCGATCAAGGCGATGATCCTGACCGGCACGGGGGACAAGGCGTTCGCATCGGGTACCGACATTTCGCAGTTCCGTGCCTTCAAGACCGCGGAGGACGCACTCGAATATGAGGAGCGGATCGATCGCGTGCTGGGCACATTGGAGAAGGTCCGGGTGCCGACGATTGCGGCCATTGCTGGTGCCTGCACTGGTGGCGGCGCCGGGATTGCCGCCTGCTGCGATATCCGGATCGGCACCGCAACGACGCGCATCGGCTTTCCCATCGCGCGCACGCTGGGCAACTGCCTGTCGATGTCCAACATCAGCCGGGTTGTTGCGTTGGTCGGGCCGGCGCGGACCAAGGACCTGATTTTTACGGCGCGGCTGATCGAGGCCCCGGAGGCGCTGTCGCTCGGCCTGCTCAACGAGGTGGTGCCTGACGTTCCGACGCTGCAGCGCCGCGCCGATGAAACCGCCAAGCTCGTTGCTGGTCATGCGCCGATCACGATGGAAACCGCCAAGGAAGCGGTGCTTCGTATCCGCCGCACTTTGTCGCGCGAGGAAGGCCGAGATCTGATCCTGCGCGCCTACATGAGCGAGGATTTTCGCGAGGGAATGGATGCCTTCCTCAACAAGCGTACGCCGAACTGGAAGGGCAAATAGGGTTCGGGCCTAGCTTCAATCACGATTGGGTTTCCGTATCGTCGCGAACCTGGTTTGCTCGGCTCATGCGAAAGTCATAGGCAGCGTGGGCCGGTTCGACTTGAACTGGCGTTGTTAAATCCGCACAATGGTACCGTGTGTGTTTGCGTTTCTATAATTAAAACAAAGACATAGGGAAGAAACACGTGGGACAGATTCTGAAAGCCACGGCCGCCTTGGCGGCCATGATCGTCAGCGTACCGGCGTTCGCTGCCTGGGAGCCGACCAAACCGGTTGAAATCGTGGTCGCAGCAGGTGCCGGCGGCGCCTCCGACCAGATGGCTCGGATGATGCAGGCGGCAATCCAGAAGAATAATTTGATGAAGCAGCCGATCGTGGTCTCGCTCAAGGGCGGAGCCTCCGGCGCCGAGGCGTTGATGTATATGAAATCCAGCGACGGCGACCCCAACAAGGTGCTGATCGCCTATTCGCTGATCTACATGCTGCCGTTGTCGGCGAAGATTCCCTTCAATTGGCGCGATCTCACGCCGGTGTCGGTGGTTGCGCTCGATCAGTTCGTGCTGTGGGACAATGCCGCCGGACCGAAAACCGTCAAGGAATTCGTTGCGGCCGCCAAGGCTGCGAGTTCGCCGTTCAAGATGGGCGGCACCGGCTCCAAGCGCGAGGATCACGTGCTCACCGTGTTCATGGAGCAGAGGACAGGCGCGAAGTTCTCCTATCTGCCGTACAAATCCGGCGGCGAAGCCGCGACGCAACTGGTTGGCAACCACACCGAATCTAACGTCAACAATCCGTCCGAAAATCTCGAGGTCTGGCGCGCCGGCCAGGTCCGCGCGCTGTGCGTGTTCGACAAGGAGCGTATCGCCTACAAGACCAAGGTCACCGAGACGCAATCCTGGAACGATATCCCGACCTGCAAGGAAGAAGGGCTCGACGTGCAGTATCTGATGCTGCGCGCGATGTTCCTGCCGGGCAAGGTCACGCCGGACCAACAGGCGTTCTATGTCGATCTGTTCCAGAAGGTGACGCAGACCGCAGAGTACAAGGAATACATGGAAAAGCAGGCGCTGAAGCCGATCTTCCTAACCGGCAAGGACATGGTGAAGTTCCTCGAGGAGGATGACAAGCTCAACACCTCGCTGATGAACGAAGCCGGTTTCGTGGCGAAGTAAGCCCGCCGTAGCGCGTTATTTCCCGGCAGGACCGTATCCAGCGATCCTGCCGAGAACGTTCTTGATCTCTGCTTTCGGCAGCAAGCGCGGCGTGCCGATCTGAAGGCAGCCGTGGTATTGCCGCGCCAGCGCTTCGACCTCCACCGCAAGCCACATTGCCTTCGACAGCGAAGGTCCGACGGCGATCATGCCGTGATGCTCCAGCAGGCAGGCCAGGCGGTCCTCGAGCGCCCGAACGGCGTGTTCCGACAGTTCCTGCGTGCCGAACGTCGCATAGGGCGCGCAGCGGATGGTGTCGCCGCCGGCGACCGCGATCATGTAATGGATCGGCGGGATTTCCAGACCCATGATCGCGAGGATCGTCGAATAGGGTGGATGCGCGTGCACCACCGCGTTGACCTCGGGCCGTGCCTTCAGAATGTCGAGGTGAAACCGCCACTCGCTCGACGGTCGCTGCGCCGCGTCGAACGAACCGTCCAGACCCATGAACACGATCTGCTCCGGCTGCATCGTTTCATAGGGCACGCTGGTCGGCGTGATCAGCAGGCCGGTGTCATGCCGCAGGCTGATATTCCCGGACGTGCCTTGATTAATGCCAAGCGCATTCATGCTGCGGCAGGCGTCGATGATGGACTGGCGCTTTTTCCGCTCGCTGGTGGCCGACATCCACTTTCTCCTGATAGCTGCAGCGTCAAATCACCAGCCCTGCCAGAGGGCCTTTGCAGTAGGCGAACAATGGTTGATTATTGCGTCGCAGTATAGTCGAACATCCAAGTGTGCTGGGAACAAGCCGGAGCGGTCGCTCCGGGAAACATTCTGGGAGCAATCATGACGAATGCCGTGCTTGGCATTATCGGCGGATCCGGCATTTACGATCTGCCGGGGTTGGAAAATGTCCGCGACGAGGCAATCGAAAGCCCCTGGGGCGAGGCTTCTGCGCCCGTCAGGCATGGTGTCATCGCCGGGCTGCCGATCGTATTTCTGCCCCGGCATGGCAAAGGGCACGTTCTGTCGCCTTCGGACATCAACTACCGCGCCAATATCGACGTCCTGAAACGGGCAGGGGTTACCGACCTGATTTCGCTCTCGGCCTGTGGTTCGTTCCGGGAGGATCTGCCACCCGGCACATTCGTGCTCGTCGATCAATTCGTGGACCGCACCCACAAGCGCGAAAGTTCATTCTTCGGCAGAGGCTGCGTTGCCCATGTCTCGATGGCTCATCCGGTGTCACCGCGTCTATTGGTGCATTTGGCGGAGGCCGCCAAGGCCGAGGACGTCGCGGCCGTGCAAGGCGGCACCTATGTCTGTATGGAAGGCCCTCAGTTCTCCAGCCTTGTCGAGAGCCTGACCTACAAGACGCAGGGCTATTCGGTGATCGGGATGACCAACATGCCGGAAGCCAAGCTCGCCCGTGAGGCCGAGATCTGTTACGCCAGCGTGGCGATGGTTACCGATTTCGATTGCTGGCATCCCCAGCACGACGCCGTGACGGTTCAGGACATCATTCGCGTGCTGAACTCGAATGCCGAAAAGGCCAAGGGCCTGGTTGCGCGCCTTGCCAGGGATTTCCCGCGCGAGCACGAACCGTGTCCGATCGGCTCGGATCGGGCCCTTGATACCGCGCTGATCACGGCGCCGGAGGCGCGAGATCCCGCATTGCTCAGCAAGCTCGACGCGGTGGCCGGCAGGGTGTTGCGTTCATGAAGGTCGATGGCAGGCATTTTCGCAGCATCTGGCTCGAGCCCGATGGATGGTCGGTCGGGGCGATCGACCAGCGACGGCTGCCGCATGATTTCGTCATCGCGCGGATGACGAGTGCGGCGGACGCCGGCGAAGCCATCCGTTCCATGCTGGTGCGCGGCGCGCCGCTGATCGGCGCAACCGCCGCTTATGGCATGGCGCTGGCTATGCGCGCCGATGCCTCCGATGCCGCGCTTGACCTTGCCTACAAGATGCTGATTGCGACCCGGCCGACGGCCATCAACCTGAAATGGGCGCTCGATGAAATGCACGGGATGCTGCGGCCCTTGCCGCCGTCAGGACGTGTCGCGGCGGCCTACAAGCGCGCCACTGAAATCGCGGAGGAGGACGTCGCGATCAATCAGGCCATAGGACAGCACGGTTTGGCGCTGATCGAAGCGATTGCCGCGACCAAGCCGGGAGAGACGGTCAACATCCTGACGCACTGCAACGCTGGATGGCTGGCGACGGTCGATTTCGGTACCGCGACGGCTCCGATCTACCTCGCGCATGATCGTGGCCTGAAGCTCCATGTTTGGGTCGACGAAACCCGGCCCCGCAATCAAGGCGCCTCCCTCACGGCGTGGGAACTTGGCCACCATGGTGTCCCGCATACGGTGATCGCCGACAACACCGGTGGCCACCTGATGCAGCACCGGATGGTCGATCTGGCCATCGTCGGAACCGACCGGGTGGCTGCCAATGGCGACGTCTGCAACAAGATCGGAACCTACTTGAAGGCGCTCGCCGCGCACGACAACGGCGTGCCGTTCTATGTTGCGCTGCCGTCGCCGACCATCGACTTTAGTATCGACGACGGAATAAAGCAGATTCCGATCGAACAGCGCGCTTCCGATGAAGTCGCGACCATGACCGGCCGCACCACCGATGGGCGTATCGAAACGGTGCGGGTGGTGCCTGCGGGATCGCCGGTCGCCAATTATGCGTTCGATGTCACGCCGGCGCGGCTGGTAACCGGATTGATCACCGAGCGTGGTGTGCTGAGGCCTGAACGTGCTGCACTTGCGAGCACGTTTCCCGATCGGGTCCGGTAGCGTTTTCGCGCGAAGCATGCCCTCGGACTTGATCCGAGGGTGGAAGCCGGTTCGCGTTGAGAACACGCGTCAAACCAAAGCATTCGCTGAAGTTACATTGACGCGGCCAACACCAGCACTGTATCCCGTATGCCACGTCAGTCAGCCGGGATAGATCTCATCCAATGTCCAATACCGACATCGAAATCGTCGTCGACGATCCAACCGCGCCTGAGGTCAATTCACCTGTCGTGACGAGCGTCCGCATCGTCGACGTCGTGGTGTCATTGCTCCTTCTGGCGCTCGCGCTGACGCTCGGATGGGACAATTGGCGCACCGGCGCCGCCTGGGACTCCACCGGCCCGCAGGCCGGTTATTTTCCGTTCTATCTGTCGGTCATCCTCGGTGGTGCCAGCCTCTATGGTCTCGTCACCGCTTTCCTGTCGCGCAAGGAAGCCGCCGAGACTTTCGTCACGCAGGCCCAGCTTCGCCGCGTCATGGCCGTGTTCGTGCCGACGCTGCTGTTCTGTCTGGCCATGCAATTTCTCGGACTCTATGTCGCGAGCTTCCTCCTGGTTTCGACCTTCATGCGCGTGGTCGGCAAGATCGCGTTGTGGAAGTCGCTGCTGACGGCCTTTGTGTTCACCGCTGTGATGTTCGTGACTTTCGACATCGCGTTTGACGTCATCATGCCGAAGGGCCCGCTCGAAGCGGCCCTCGGCCGTTAGTAGATCGCAGGTAGTCTGATGGAAGCCTTCGGTCTACTCATGGACGGCTTTGCCGTCCTGCTGACATGGAAGACGCTCGTCCTGATGATGGTCGGGCTGGTGCTCGGCATTTTCGTCGGCGTGCTGCCGGGACTTGGCGGGCCGAACGGTGTGGCGATCCTGCTGCCGTTGACCTTCACGATGGATCCGACCTCGGCCATCGTGATGCTGTCCTGCATTTATTGGGGCGCGCTGTTCGGCGGCGCCATCACGTCCATCCTGTTCAACATTCCCGGCGAGGCCTGGTCGGTCGCGACCACCTTCGATGGTTATCCGATGGCGCAGCAGGGCAGGGCTGCGGAAGCGCTGACTGCGGCGTTTACTTCCTCGTTCATCGGTTCGCTGGTGGCGGTGCTGTTGATCACGTTTCTGGCGCCGATGATCTCGTCCTTTGCGCTGAAGTTCGGCCCGCCTGAATTCTTTGCGGTCTATCTGCTCACCTTCTGCTCCTTTGTGGGGCTTGGCCGCGAGGCCAAGCACAAGACTGTCATTTCGATGTCGCTCGGTCTGCTGCTCGCCGGCGTTGGAATGGACACGGTGTCCGGCCAGTTGCGCATGACCTTTGGTTCGACTGACCTCTTGCGCGGCATTAATTTTCTGGTCGCGGTCATCGGCCTGTTCGGCATCAGCGAGATACTGCTGACGATGGAAGAGCGCCTCGCGTTGCGCGGACACGCCGCCGGGATCAGTCTGCGCGTCGTGTTGTCGGTCTGGAGAGACCTGCCGAAATATTGGGTGACGCTGCTTCGTTCGTCGTTCATCGGCTGCTGGCTCGGCATTACGCCGGGTGGCGCGATTGCGGCCTCGTTCATGGGCTACAATCTCGCCAAGCGTTTTTCCAAGGACCCGGACGGTTTCGGCAAGGGCCGCATCGAAGGTGTGTTTGCGCCGGAAACGGCGGCGCATGCCTCGGGTACGGCAGCACTGCTGCCGATGCTGGCGCTCGGTATTCCCGGCTCCGGCACTGCGGCAATCCTGCTCGGCGGCTTGATGGTGTGGGGCCTCAACCCCGGGCCATTGTTGTTCGTCGAACACAAGGACTTCGTCTGGGGCCTGATTGCCTCGATGTATCTCGGCAACGTGGTCGGTCTTGTGCTGGTGCTGACGACGGTGCCGATCTTTGCCTCGATCCTGCGGGTGCCGTTCGCAGCGGTCGCGCCGATGATCGTGGTGTCCTGCGCGATCGGTGCCTATGCCATCCAGAATGCGATGTTTGACATCTGGCTGATGCTTGGCTTCGGCGTCGTCGGCTACGTCTTCAAGAAGATCGGAATACCGCTCGCGCCATTCACGTTGGCGCTGGTACTCGGCAACCGGGCCGAGGATGCGTTCCGCCTGTCGATGATCGGATCCGGCGGAGACATGAAGGTGTTCTGGTCCAACGGCCTTGTTGGCTCGATTACAACACTGGCGATCGTTCTCCTGTTCTGGCCCGTGATCGACAAGCTATTTGGCAGTTTCGCCCGGCTGATGCGGACGTCAAAAAGTAACGCCTAGCCAGATATTTAGGGCGGATTTGGTGTTTTTTCACCCTGACGCCGGCTAATCCGCCGATGGAACTCAATTGTGTCCACTTGTTGCTCCCGGGTAACAGGATACGGCATTCGTTTCTGTATACTGGTTCCAGTTCAATTTCACGCTTTAGGCCCCCATGAATCGCATTCTGATTGCAGGCGCCGCGATTGTTTCGCTGCTCACGACAAGCGCTTTCGCTGCCGACCTGGCCCCGCGGCCGTATACCAAGGCTCCCGTGATCGTCGATCCCGGCTACAACTGGACCGGGTTCTATGTCGGTCTCAACGGCGGCTATAGCTGGGGCAGGGCGCGTAACACGTTCGAACCGGGTGCACCGCTTGGGATCACCACGTTTGGGCAGAATGTCGATGGCGGTCTCGGCGGCGCGCAGATCGGTTATAATTGGCAGCTGGATCGCACCTGGGTGGTCGGACTTGAAGCTGACATCCAGGGTACGGGGGAACGCGGAGGATCGCGTGATCAACTCGGAGCGATCAGAGTCGGCAACATAGGTGCAACCTTGTTCGCCGACACCACCACGAGCTTGCCCTGGTTTGCAACCTTCAGGGCCCGTGGCGGCGTCCTCGTTGACCCGAGTTTGTTGCTGTACGCGACAGGCGGTCTGGCGGTTGGTGAGGTCAAGGTGGCGACGACGCCGACCGGGATCTTCCAGCTGTTCGACGGCAACAGCAACGTCACCATCGGCGCACCGTTCACGGTCATTGGGACCACGGTGTCCGGAAGTGAGACGCGTGTGGGTTGGACAGTTGGAGCCGGCCTTGAGAAGAAATTCGCCAGGAACTGGTCGGCGAAGCTCGAATATCTCTATATGGACTTCGGCTCGAAGACCTACTTCGGCGGAACGGCCAATCAGACCACCGTCAGGTTCCATGACCATGTTGCCCGCGCCGGCATCAACTACCAGTTCACCGCGGGTCCGGTCGTCGCCAAGTACTGAGCGACAGAACGATAGGAATAAAAAAAGCCCCGGTTTTCCGGGGCTTTTTCGTGTGGTGAGTTCCAGCCGTGCTGATGCCGCTCAGACCACCTTGCGTTGCCTGAGATCGGCGATCTCTTCCTTGCCGAAACCGAATTCAGCAAGCACTTCTTCGGTCTGTTCACCGAACTCCGGCGGACGTGCCGCCATGCTGCTTGGCGTCCGCGACAAAGTTATCGGCTGGCCGACCAGTTGGATGTGCCTGTTTTCGTCGTTAGGCACGTGCTGCGCGATGCCGAGATGCTTGACCTGGTCGTCGTCGAACATCTGGTCGATCGAGTAGATTGGGCCACAGGGCACGCCGGCGGCGTTGAGCTCGCTGACCCAGGTCTCGGTGGATTTCTTCTCGGTGAGCTTCCCAATGGCAGCATTGAGCGCGTCGCGGTTCTTCGAGCGGGCGGGAGAGGTGGCGTAGTCGGGATTGGTGAGGAGTTCAGGCGCGCCGATCGCCTGCGCGCAGCGCTCCCAGATCCGCCCGCCGGTGGTGGCAATATTGATATAGCCGTCGGACGTCTTGAAGACGCCGGTTGGAATGCTGGTCGGGTGGTTGTTGCCGGCCTGCTTGGCCACGTCCTTTTCCATCAGCCAGCGCGCGGCCTGGAAATCCAGCATGAAGATCTGGGCCTGCAGGAGCGATGTCTGCACCCACTGGCCTTCGCCGGAGACGTCGCGTTCGAGCAGCGCCGTAAGGATGCCAAGGGCGCAGAACAGCCCGGCCGTGAGGTCGGCCACGGGAATACCGACCCGCATCGGGCCCTCGCCGGGGGCGCCGGTGACCGACATCAGCCCGCCCATGCCTTGGGCGATCTGATCGAAGCCCGGCCGCTTGTGATAGGGGCCGTCCTGCCCGAACCCGGAAATGCTGCCATAGACGATGCGGGGGTTGATCTTGCGCAGGCTCTCGTAATCGATGCCGAGCTTGGCCTTGACGTCGGGCCGGAAGTTCTCGACCACGACGTCCGCCTTCTCGGCAAGGCGCTTGAACACCTCGAGGCCCTTCGGGTCCTTCAGGTTGAGCGTCATCGCCCGCTTGTTGCGGTGCAAATTCTGGAAGTCCGAGCCCTGGCGCGGGCCGCCCGGCTGTTCGCCGGCCGAGTCCTCCAGCAGCGCGTCGATCTTGATGACATTGGCGCCCCAGTCGGCGAGCTGCCGCACGCAGGTCGGCCCCGAACGGACGCGGGTCAGGTCGAGGACGGTGAAACGGGAAAGGGCCTGCGAGGCGCGCGGGGAGGGCATCAAGGAGTCTCCAGCCAACAATTGGTCGAGGTCAAATTATCGGCGAAATGCATGGGCTTGTCATGCCATCATCGCAGATGGTGTCCGCGCCGGGATGCATAGCATGTCGCTGCCAGCACACGCGACCTCAAGCCCGGACGCAGCGCGTTCACGCGCGTCTTCGGCGCGCTACGGGCGGTGCACCGCAAGGCCCGGACACAAAATCGCGAAAACAACCCCATGCGAAGTAGCATGGGCCCCGGCTCGCCGCACTCGTGCTGCGTTGCGTCCGGGGCACGATAACAGAATGACCCGCCGTCACGGCCCAACCCAATCATCCCTCTCTAGCGCGATAGTCGTCGCAAATCGGCTCGCGCTTTCGCTGCCAGAGGATCGTCCGGATGCCTTGCGATGAAGAGCTCCAGTGACTGAACCGTGTTCAGTCGTCGCGCCAGTTGATATTCCTCCTCCACTGCCAGCTTGGGATCGCGTGCAGGGGGCGTGGTACTTTTGGTGGCAGTGCCAAGCTTTTCATTCGAAGCGACAGCTTTGGCCATGGAGAAATGACCTTTCTGAAGCATACGATCCGAATCCGACAGCAAGATTGTTGCAGCCAGTAGAGAGATCGTAAACGCCCTTTGCACGGCCTTCTTGCGCAGCACTTTTTGCATTTTTCCGATTCAGCTTGCACCGTCCAGCGCCAATCCGGAGCAGGCGCAAACGTTCCAGGAGCCATGAGCAGAAACGATGAGAATGAACGTCAATGTGAGAGCGGCGGACGATTAAAACGGTCCATGTGCGGTATGGCTGTGGCATAGTGCGCCGGAGCGGTGGCTGAATTACGACGCATCCGTCACGTTGCGCGTGGAACGCCTTCCTCTCGCTGGCCGCTTCGTCAAGAAGAACGCCGCAATAATTCGCGCGGCAATTGAGTTGACGAGGAAGATGCATTTCATAGGCGTGTTGGTATTTCTCAAGTTTTTATACTGGCTCCATGGCTGGTTCCCAGAGCCGCCTCTTTGCTTGTAAGTGCTCGTCGAAATTGTGCTTGTCGGTTGACGGACTTCGCGTTAGCTGCGTTCGTCGACAATCACCTTTCCATCATTTGGCAATGACTTAGGCTCGACCCAATCCACGATACCTCCGAGTTTTGTTATGTTTCGGAGTGTTGTGACAACCGCTTCCATGAGGCCGGCATTCGGACTGGCTGTTTCTGCCTTGAGGGTCATTAGGTCGCTTTCGCCCGATCGCGTCACGACGAGGCGCAACCGTCCTAGTTCGGGGTGACGCTTGCCGATCTCGGCGATCTGCTCCGGCCGCACGAACATGCCCTTGACCTTGGTGGTCTGGTCGGCCCGCCCCATCCAGCCCTTGATGCGCATGTTGGTGCGCCCGCACGCGCTTGTCCCCGGCAGCACTGCTGTGAGATCGCCAAGCGCGAGCCGGATCCAGGGGTGGTGCGGATCGAGCGACGTGACGACGATCTCGCCGACGTCACCGGGGGTGACGGGATCGCCGGTGCCGGGCCGCACGATTTCGAAGATCAGGTCCTCGTTCACGACCATGCCGTCATGGGCCGCGGTCTCGAAGGCGATCAGGCCAAGGTCGGCGGTGCCGAACGCCTGGTAGGCATCGACGCCGCGCGCCTTGACCTCGTCCTGCAGCGATTTCGGAAAGGCCGCGCCGGACACCAGCGCGCGCTTGATCGAAGAGACGTCGCGCCCGGCGCTTGCGGCGGCATCGAGCAGGATTTTGAGGAAGTCCGGCGTGCCGCTGTAGCCGACCGGCCGATAGGCCTCGATCAGCTCGAACTGCGCTTCGGTGTTGCCGGGGCCGGCCGGGATGACGGCACAGCCCAGCGCCCGCGCCGAGGCGTCAAAAATGAAGCCGCCGGGCGTCAGATGGTAGCTGAAGGTGTTGAGCACGACGTCGCCGGGCCGGAAGCCGGCTGCAAACAGCGCCCGCGCGCCGCGCCAGGGGTCGGCATGAACAGCCTCAGGCTCGAAGATCGGCCCCGGGGAGGTGAACAACCGTCCGAACGACCCCGGGAGGCCCGCCACGAGCCCGCCAAAGGGTGGTGCGGCCTTGTGCAGGGCAGGGAGTTCGGACTTGCGCAGCACCGGCAGGCGCGCCAGTGCGGCCCGGTCGGTCACGGAAGCCGGATCGGTGCCCTTCAGGCGCTCGGCATAGGCAGGCGCTGCCATCGCCCGGCGCAGCACGTCCGGCAGCCGCGAGAACAACTCCGCCTCGCGCTGGATCGGCTCACGCGTTTCAAGGGCGTCGTAATGGTCGGTCATGAGTCAGTCTTTCTTTCGTCATCCCGGGGCGCGCGAAGCGCGGGCTATGATGTGCATTGCGCATCTGAGGCCTGCGCCAAGAGGCGCATCCCGAAATGACGGCTGTTACAGCCACCGCTTCCGTCTCTTGAAACTCTTCAGGTTCTTGAAGCTCTTGCGCTGGTCGCCGGCGCCGCCGAGGTAAAACTCCTTCACATCCTCATTGTCGCGCAATTCGTCGGCCGAGCCGTCGAGCACCACCTTGCCCTGTTCCATGATGTAGCCGTGGCTCGCGACCGAGAGCGCCGCCCGCGCGTTCTGCTCCACCAGCAGGATGGTGACGCCGAGGTCGCGGTTGATCTCCTTGATGATCCCGAACACTTCCTTGACCAGCAGCGGTGACAGCCCCATCGACGGCTCGTCCATCAGGATCATCTTCGGGCGCGCCATCAGCGCGCGGCCGATCGCCAGCATCTGCTGTTCGCCGCCGGAGAGGTATCCGGCGAGCCCCGTGCGCTCCTTGAGGCGCGGGAAATAACGAAAGACCATGTCGATGTCGGCGCCGACCTCGTTGTCGGTGCGGGTAAAGGCGCCGAGCTTGAGGTTCTCCACCGACGTCATGTCTGAAATGATGCGGCGGCCCTCCATCACCTGGAAGATGCCGCGGCGGACGATCTTGTCGGGATCGATGCCGTTGATGCGCTCGCCGTCGAACACGATCTCGCCGCGGGTGACCTCGCCGTCTTCGGTCTTGAGCAGGCCGGAGATCGCCTTCAGCGTCGTCGACTTGCCGGCGCCATTGGCGCCGAGCAGTGCCACGATCGCGCCTTTCGGCACTTCGAGGCTCAAGCCGCGCAGCACCAGGATGACGTTGTCGTACACCACCTCGATGTTGCGCACATCGAGCAGCGGCGCGGTGGTTGGCGCCGCCGCCGGTGCGCGATCAATTTGAGTTGCTTCTGTCATGTCTGATCACCTGCTGCCGTCATCACCCGCCTTGTGCGCAATTGCGCACTGGGGCGGGTGATCCAGTATTCCAGAGCCGCCTGCGATCTTGCGGATGGGCTGCGGCGTACTGGATCCCCGCTTTCGCGGGGATGACGGCGGAGTGTTAAGGTTGCCCGGAGGCCCGCTAGATTACCAGCCCAGCCATTCGGCCTTGCGCGGCAAGTCGATGACCTTCACCTTGTCGAGCTTGATCGCGCCGTTCTTGACGAGATCGTTGAGCGGCGCGTCGGTCGCACCGGTGACCTTCATCCGGTAGAGATCGACCTTGAGCGTGCCGCGGTGGTCCTTGTCGGTCCAGGTTGACGGATTGCAGACGCCGTCCATGCCGGCCGGCACCCAATCCTTCTTCTGGTAGAAGCCCTTCTTGACGTTCTCGCCGGTGGCGCCGCCGTTCTTGGCAGCCCATTCGACGGCTTCCTTCATGTAGAGCGCGGTGCAGACACCGGCGATGTAGTGGACCGGACGGTAGGCGGTCCCGCCCGTGTCGGACATTTTGGAGATGTCCATCACGGTCTTCATGCCGGGAGCGTTGCCGCCCCAGGCCACGGCGGTGCGCAGCGGAAACACCACGCCGTCGGCGGCGGCGCCGGCGGCCTTGGCGGCATTCTCGTCCATGCCCCAGACGTTGCCGAGGAACTGAACGTCGACGCCGGCAGCCTTACAGGCGTTCAGGACCGAGATGTTCGAGCCTGCGGTGTTGCCGAGATAAGCGTAGTTGGCGCCGGAGCTCTTCAGGGTCAGGCACTGCGCGCTGTAGTCACCCGGCGTCAGCGCGAACACGATCGGTGGCAGCAGGTCGAAGCCGAGTTCAGCCGCGATGGCTTCACCCGCGGCCTTGGGCGCGTTCGGATAGGGATGGTTGGCGCCCATATGGACGAATTTCGGCTTGCCCGGCTTGCCCTTGGCCTTCCAGTCCTCGGCAGCCCAGGTCAGCATGCCGCGAACGGCGTCCGAATAGCTTGGGCCATAGAAGAAATTATAGGGTGCGGGCTTGGCCTTGCCGCCGGCGCCGGTCGGGTCCGAAAGCGCTGCAGCGTAGGACGCCGAGATGTCGGGGATCTTGTCTTCGGCGAGGAAGCCGGTGAGGGCTTCGGTGTCGGCGGTGCCCCATCCGAGAATGGCTGCAACCTTGTCGGCGCCCGACCATTTCTTGTACTGGGCGATGGCGCGCGGCACCTGATAGCCGTAGTCGACGGTATCGACCTTGACCTGGGTGCCGTTGACGCCGCCGTTTTTGTTGATCCAGGCATAGGTGTCGGCGACGCCCTGTCCGAACGGCGTTCCGACGTCGGACGTGGCGCCCGAGTAATCGGCAAGATGGCCCAGCGAGATCGGGGCTTGCGCGCTGGCTGAAGTAACGCCGAGCAGGAGCGCAAGCGAAGCGGTGCTCAATAAAATCTTCATCGTCATTATATTTCCTCCGGGTCTTTTGTTGAGGTCTTTTGTCGTCGGTCCCGTTCCTTCCTCAATGCGAGAACGGGTAGAGTTTCCAGTAAGCCTTGATGCGCCGCCAGCGGTGCGCGAGCCCGTCCGGTTCAAAGACCAGAAAGATGATGATGATGATGCCGATGGCCATCTCGCGCAGGAAAGCGATGTTGTTTTTCAATCCCAGGAATTGGTCGATCGGGCTGTCGCGCAGCGCGACGCTGAGCCATTCCATCGATTCCGGCAGCAGCACCATGAAGGCCGTGCCCATCAACGTGCCCATCACAGAACCGATGCCCCCGATGATGATCATCGCGAGAAAAATGATCGAGCGGTCGATGCCAAAACCTTCGTTGGAGACCACCTGGTTGTAATGCGCATAGAGCGCGCCGCCGACGCCGGCAAAGAAGGCGGCGAGGCCGAACGACAGCGTGCGGTATTTGGTGAGGTTGATACCCATGATCTCGGCGGACAGATAGTGGTCACGCACCGCAACCAACGCGCGGCCGTCTCGCGAACGGATCAAATTGGTCACCAGTAGATAGCAGACGATGACGTAAGCCAGCACGACGTAGAAATATTTCTTATCGCCGCGCAGCGAGTAGCCGAAGATCGAGAACGGCTCCGCGCTCGCAGGCACGCTGCCGCCGGTGAACCATTCGGCGCGCGCAAAGAAATCCAGCAGGATGTATTGCGCGGCCAGCGTTGCGATCGCGAGATAGAGTCCCTTCAGGCGCGCCGCGGGCAGCCCGAAGATCAGGCCGACCGCTGCCGTGACCACGCCTGCGAGCGGAATGCAGAAGAACACCGGGATGCCGAACCGGTTCGACAGATAGGCGGAAGTGAAAGCGCCGAACCCGAAGAAGGCGGCGTGGCCGATCGAGATCTGGCCGGTGAACCCGACCACGATGTTGAGGCCGAGGGCTGCGATGCCGAAGATGCCGATCTGGATCAGCAGGCTGAGGGTGTATTCATTGAGAACATGCGGCGCAAAGCAGATCAGGATGATGCCGACGATCATCGCGTTGCGGCTGGTCCTGGTTGGAAACACGGTGGTGTCCGCCGCATAGGTGGTGCGGAAGTCGCCGGCGGGGATCAGGGTCTGGGTTGCCATGATGGATTACACCCGCTCGATGTCTTTGGTGCCGAACAGGCCATAGGGCTTGATCATCAGGATGATGATCAGCGCATAGAACGGCGCGATTTCGTACAGATTGCCCCAGTGCAGATACTCGCTGTCGAGGAAGTGCGCGAAGTTCTCCAAGAGGCCGATGATGATGCCGCCGAGCACGGCGCCGCCGACGCTGTCGAGGCCACCGAGGATTGCCGCCGGAAACACCTTGACGCCATAGGCTGAAAGGCCTGCCGAGACGCCGTTGACGACCGCCACCACGACGCCGGCCACCGCTGAAACCGTCGCCGAGATCGCCCAGGCCATTGCGAACACGCTCTTGACCGAGATGCCGAGCGACTGCGCCACCTGCTGGTTGAACGCGGTGGCGCGCATCGCGAGGCCGTATTTGGACAGGCGGAAGAACCATGCCATGCCCACCATCATCGCCAGCGAAACCGCAAGGCTCATCAAATAGACGGTCTGCACCTGCAGTCCGAGGATGTTGACGTTCTGGGTGGTAAAGACGCGCGGAAACGGCTGCAGATTGACGCCGAATATCCATTTCATCAGCGCGGAGAACACGGTGGACAGCGCAATTGTCACCATGATCACCGAGATGATGGGTTCACCGACCATCGGGCGCAGGATCACCACCTGGATGGCGATGCCGAACAGGAACATGAACACCAGCGTGATCGGCATGCCCAGATAGAACGGCACCTGGTATTTCGTCAGCAGCCACCAGCACACCCAGGCGCCGATCAGCAGCAATTCGCCTTGCGCGAAATTCACCACCTGAGTGGCCTTGTAGATCAGCACGAACGACATCGCGACCACGCCATAGAGCGTGCCGACCACGAGGCCGTTGACCAGGAGCTGGATCAGTAGCTGGGTGTTCATGCGAATTGACTCGTGAGAGGCGCGCTCTTCTTTCCCTCTCCCTTTGTGGGAGAGGCAAAGGCGGCCACGGGCCGCCGTTCTAAAAGAGGACGCCGATGCTTTGCATCGGCTACGGCGAAGCGAAGACGGGTGAGGGGTTGTCTCCGCATACGCATGTGTGGAGAGAGACCCCTCACCCTAATGAGTGTGTTTTGAGCGGCGGTGTAGCCTTCTCCCACAAGGGGAGAGAGCGCACCAACTGGCACCGCGATGTATTTGAGCTGGGTGTTCATTCCGCGGCCTCCGCGAGTGGCGCGTTGGTGCCGAGATCGACCACCCGCAACGTGGTGCGGATGCGCTGGGTGGTGCCGTCCTGGAAGCGGATCACGGTATCGACGGGAATGTCGCGTTTGCCGCCATAGATCGCGTCGATGATCCCGGCATATTTCTCGTTGATGACGCTGCGGCGAACTTTTCGGGTGCGGGTGAGCTCGCCGTCGTCGGCGTCCAGTTCCTTGTAGAGCAGCAGGAAGCGCGAGATGCGCTGCGCCGGCGGCAGCGTGGCGTTGACGGATTCGACCTCCTTGCGCACCAGTTCATACACTTCGGGGCGCGAGGAGAGGTCGGTGTAGGTCGTGAACGAGATGCGGTTCTTCTCCGCCCATTTCGAGATGATCGAGTAGCGGATGCAGATCATCGCGGCCAGCGCGTCGCGGCCGGCGCCGAGCACGACGGTCTCGGCGATGTAGGGCGAGAACTTCAGCTTGTTCTCCAGATATTGCGGCGAGAAGCGTTCGCCGCGCGAAGTCTCGGCGAGATCCTTGATGCGGTCGATGACCACGAGCTGCTGGTTGTCGTTGAAATAGCCGGCGTCGCCGGAATGCATCCAGCCGTCCTTCATGTCGGCGGCGGAGGCTTCCGGATTCTTGTAATAGCCGAGATACATGTTGGGGTGACGCACCACAATTTCGCCGACGCCGTTGATGTCGGGGTTGTCGACGCGGATTTCGATGTCGGATGCCATCGGCACGCCCGTCGTATCCGGATCGACCTTGCCGGCCGGATGCAGCGTGTAGGCCCCGAGTAATTCGGTCTGGCCGTAGAGCGTGCGCAGCGGCACGCCCATGGCCTGGAAGAATTTGAACGTATCTGGCCCGAGCGCCGCGCCGCCGGTGGCGGCCGAGCGCAGCCGCGTGAAACCGAGGCGGTCGCGCAAGGCGCGGAACAGCAGTTGGTCGGCGAGCAGGGACTGCTTGCCCTCGGCCAGCGCCGCCAGGCCCGCCTTCATGCCGAGGTCATAGAGCTTTTGCTTGAGCGGCGAGGAGTCCATCACGCCGGCGCGGACATCGGCGGCGATCGATTCCCAGACCCGCGGCGCGAACAGCACGAAGGTCGGTGCGATCTCTCGGAAATCGTGCATCATGGTCTCAGGCTCTTCGACGAAGTTGACCTTCATCCGGCAGAGCAGCCCTTTGCCGAGGGCGTAGACCTGCTCCATGATCCAGGGCAGCGGCAGCACCGAGACGTATTCGTCATCCGGCCCCTTCGGATCGAAGCTGAGATACGTCGCGCAATGGCGGAGCACGCGCCCGGCGGCCAACATGGCAAGCTTGGGATTGGCCGTGGTGCCTGACGTGGTGCAGAGGATCGCGACATCCTCGCCTTTTGTGGCGTCCACCAGGCGGTCATAGAGGCCGGCCTCGCGCGCGGCGCGGTCGCGCCCCATCGCCACTAACTTGTCCGCTTCCATCAGGCGCGGGTCGTCGTATTTCCGCATGCCGCGCGGATCGGAATAAACGATGTGCTTGAGGTTGGGCACGCGCTCGGCAAGCGCCAGCAGCTTGTCGACCTGTTCTTCGTCCTCGGCGAACACCAGTTTGGCTTCGCCATAGCTCAACAAATAGGCGGCTTCCTCATCGAGCACGTCGCGATAGAGGCCAAGGCTCATGCCGCCGATGGCGTGCGTGGCGATCTCGGCCGCCATCCAGTCCGGCCGGTTGTCGCCGATGATGCCGATGACGTCGCCGCGGCCGAGCCCGAGTTCGACCATGCCCAGCGCGAAATCATGCACCCGGGTCTGGTAGTCGTTCCAGGTGAAGACGCGCCACAGCCCGTGATCTTTTTCGCGTAGCGCGATCTCGCCCCCGTGCTCCTTCGCGTTGAGGCGGAGTAGCTTCGGATAGGTGTCGGCCTTTGCGGCGCGTCCGGCGTAATCCATCATGCCGCGCTCTCCGCCGGCGTGTCGTCCGGATCGACCAGGGCTTCGTCCTCTTCACCGAGATAAGCGCGTTTGACGTGGGGATCGGCCAGCACCGCGGCCGGGTCGCCCTCGGCGATCTTGCGGCCGAAATCCAGCACCATGACGCGATGGGAGATATCCATCACTACGCCCATGTCATGTTCGATCATCATCACGGTCATGCCGAACTCTTCGTTGAGATCGACGATGTAGCGCGCCATGTCTTCCTTCTCCTCGAAGTTCATGCCGGCCATGGGTTCATCGAGCAGGATCAGTTGCGGCTCCAGCGCCATGGCGCGCGCCAGTTCGACGCGCTTGCGCAAGCCGTAGGGCAGGGTGCCGGCGGTCGCCTTGCGCACCGACTGAAGGTCGAGGAAGTCGATGATCTCTTCGACCTTGCGGCGGTGCTCGAGTTCCTCGCGCCGCGCGCCGGTCAGCCAGTACAGCGATCCCGTGATGAAGTTGTTCTTCAGCAAATGGTGCCGCCCGACCATGATGTTGTCGAGCACGCTCATATGGTGGAACAGCGCCAGATTCTGGAAGGTGCGGCCGATGCCGAGCGAGGGTCGCGCATTGGGATTGAGGCCGGTGATGTCCTTGCCGCGATAGAACAACTGACCCTCGGTCGGCTTGTAGCGGCCCGAAATGCAATTGACGATCGAGGTTTTCCCGGCGCCGTTCGGGCCGATGATCGAAAACAACTCGCCATCGTTCACGCCGAAACTGACTTCGGTCAGCGCGCGGACGCCACCAAAGCGCAGTGATACCCCGCGCACTTCCAACGTGTAAGCCACTCATTCCCTCCAGATACGGCGCTTAGGCAGCGCTCTTTATCTCTTCGTCAATCGCTCTCGCGATCCTACATCGACGGGTACCGCCAAGCCATCCGACTAATGATGCCGCGCGCCGCGCGATGCCTTCGTCGTCCTGCTCGCCGGGATCACATGCGCGGTAACGCCGCACCCGCAATCTCCGTCGTTTCCCGTGCGCCACCAGCTTGTCCGGTTGGGCCGTAAGCCGGCTGGGCGCGAGGTGGCTCTCAATAATGGAAAGCGTTACGTTGAAATGTCATGTGCCTGACAATTGGCCAGCAAATTTCGACGGCGTAACGTGCTTGCGGTCCTCCACCGATCGCGCGGAACGGGTACCCGCGGCTGCTGTTGCAGTGCAATATGACGAAGGCAGAGGTCGCAGGCGATAGTTGATGAGATCATGATTGCTCCGGATTCCCTGAAACGCATCGCATCCTGGTCACGCGAATTGAACGATCGCGAGATCGAGCTCGCGCGCGCCGGCATCGTCGAAAAATCCTACCGCGCCAATGAATTCATCTTCATGCGCGGCGACCCCTTCGAATACTGGACCGGCGTTGTCACGGGTCTGGCCCGGATGGGGATCGTATCCCGCGGCGGCAAGGCCGCCAGCTTTGCCGGCCTGACGGCGGGCGCCTGGTTCGGAGAAGGCTCCGTGCTCAAGAACGAGCCCCGGCGCTACGACGTGGTGGCGTTGCGCGACACGCGTCTGGCGATGATGAACCGCACGACCTTCATCTGGCTGTTCGAGAACAGTGTCGGATTCAATCGCTTCCTGGTCCGGCAACTCAACGAGCGTCTGGGGCAGTTCATCGGGCTGCTCGAATACGGCCGCACGCTGGACGCGACCGCGCGCCTGGCGCGGTCGATCGCTTCCTTGTTCAATCCCATTCTGTATCCCGACCTCACGCCGCATCTGGAGATCACGCAGGAGGAAATCGGGGCGCTGTCGGGCATCTCCCGGCAAAATGCCAACCAGTGCCTGAAGCGGCTGGAGAAGGAAGGCCTGCTCCGGCTCGAATATGGTGGGGTGACCATCATCGATCTCGATCGATTACGCCGCTATGGCGAGTGACGCCGGAAATCCGCGCACCGCGGGTCGTGTTTCTAACTGGAATAGGTTTACCGGCGGGCTGGCCCGCACTGGGCGCCTAAAGGTCTGATTCCAAACGGTTTTAGGATTAGACTCCGCCGGGGCCGGATGCTATGGCCTGCGCCGCGTGGTTGAAGCCCCTTGCGCGTCCGGTTCGGCTGGGCGAATGGGGCTGCGAGGGGCTTTGCCGGCCCTGCGGACGTACCCGGAAGGCTTGGGTGTCCGGCGGCCGGGGAACTTACTGGCGTTCGCGCTGCCTTGAGGCGGCGCCGGGGTGTTGGAGAGAAAATGGCGGATCAAGATTCGAAACCGCGCGTCGCGCTGATTACGGGCGTCACCGGCCAGGACGGTGCCTATCTGGCCGAGTATCTACTCGGTCTCGGTTACACCGTGCACGGCATCAAGCGCCGCTCGTCCTCGTTCAATACGGCGCGGGTCGACCATCTCTATCAGGATCCGCACGCCGGCAACGTGCCGTTCCTGATGCATTACGGCGACATGACCGACTCCACCAACCTGATCCGGCTGATGCAGCAGATCAGGCCAACGGAGATCTATAACCTCGCCGCGCAAAGTCACGTCGCCGTCAGCTTCGAGAGCCCGGAATACACCGCCAATGCCGACGGCATCGGCGTGCTGCGCCTGCTTGAGGCGATCCGGATCCTCGGCATGGAAAAGGAAACGCGGTTCTACCAGGCGTCGACTTCGGAGCTCTACGGCCTGGTTCAGCAAGTGCCGCAGAAGGAAACCACGCCGTTCTATCCGCGCTCGCCCTACGCCGTTGCCAAGCTCTATGGCTACTGGATCACGGTGAACTACCGCGAGGCCTATGGCATGTTCGCTTGCAACGGCATCCTGTTCAATCATGAAAGCCCAATCCGTGGCGAAACATTCGTAACGCGCAAGATCACGCGCAGCGTGGCCCGGATCGAGGCCGGCCTCGAGGAAGTGGTGCATCTCGGAAATCTCGAGGCCAAGCGTGACTGGGGTCATGCGCGCGATTACGTCGAAGGCATGCACCGGATATTGCAGATCGATGAACCCGACGATTTCGTGCTTGCGACCGGAGAGACCCGCTCGGTGCGCGAATTCGTCGAACTGGCGTTCGCGGAAGTGGGTCGCACCATCGAATGGCGCGGCGCGGGGGTCGATGAGCAAGGCATCGACAAGAAGTCCGGCAAGATCGTCGTGCGCATCGATCCCATGTATTTCCGGCCGACCGAAGTCGATCTTCTGATCGGCGATGCCAGTAAGGCGCGGGAGAAACTCGGCTGGAAGCCGAAGACGCCGTTCGCCCAGTTGGTCAAGGAAATGGTCGCAGGCGATCTTGCGACCGCAAGACGAGAGGTTGCCAATGGCAAGAGTTCCGTTTGAGCTGAAGGGCAAGACGGTTTTCGTCGCCGGGCATCGCGGAATGGTCGGTGCGGCGCTGGTGCGCCGGCTCGCACAGGAAGACGTCGAACTGCTGACGATCGCACGCGCCGAAGTCGATCTGCGCGACCAGGCCGCGGTCAACAAATGGTTCGCCGCCAAGCGCCCGCAAGCAGTGTTTCTGGCGGCGGCAAAGGTTGGCGGCATCGTCGCCAACAACACGCTGCGGGCCGAATTCCTCTACGACAATCTGGTGATCGCGACCAACGTCATTCACGCGGCCCATGTCAACGCGACCGAGAAACTGATGTTCCTCGGCTCCTCCTGCATCTATCCCAAGCTGGCCCCGCAGCCGTTGCACGAAGATTCCATGCTGACGGGACTGCTGGAGCCGACCAACGAACCCTACGCGATTGCCAAGATCGCGGGGATCAAGATGGTCGAAGCCTATCGCAGCCAGTACGGCTCCGACTTCATCAACGTGATGCCGACCAATTTGTACGGCCGCGGCGACAATTATCATCCCGAATACAGCCACGTCGTCGCTGCCTTGATCCGGCGCTTCCACGAGGCGAAGGTTTCGGGTGCCAGGAACATCGTGGTCTGGGGCACCGGCACGCCGCGGCGGGAATTCCTCTATGTCGATGATCTTGCCGACGCCTGCATCCATTTGATGAAAACCTATTCCAGCGGCGAGCTCGTCAACATCGGGCTCGGCGACGACATCACCATCGCCGAATTCGCCCGGCTCGTTGCCGCGACCGTCGGCTATGCCGGCGAGATCAGCTACGATACTTCGCGGCCGGATGGGACGCCGCGCAAATTGCTCGATAGCGGCCGGCTCGCCAAGCTCGGCTGGCGCGCCAGCACCACGCTCGAGGACGGCCTCAAGCTGGCTTATCAGGCCTTTCTGAACGAATCGCAGCAGGCGGCCGAGTAATGCTCAGAGCGCTTTCGCTACGGTAGCGCGCGGTGGGGCTTTGCCGAGGGCCGTCGCCATCGCCGATATCAATGGTCTCATGAAAAAAGCGTCATCGGCCGGATAGATGTCGGTGCGCAAGCCGTGGGCCGCGAGTTCGTTCGACACCGCCGGTCCGACCGAGGCGATTGGCGTTCGTTCAAGCCCATCGCGCAACCGATCCTCGCAGCCACGCGCCCGCGCGACCTCGATGAGGCGGCGAATCTGGCCCAGATTGGTCAACGCGATCGCATCGATGCGGCCGGCGGCCATCTCGTCGATGGCGGTGACGATGTTGGCGTCGGCGGCCTGCGCGTCATAGACATAGGGCAGCACGGTATCGACCTCGGCGCCCTGCGCCTTGATCGCGCCGACCAGGACGCTGTGATCCTTGTCCGGGTAGAGCTGCAGCCCGAGACGGCGGCCGCGCAGGTCGATGCGCGACAGCATCTCGGCGATGCCTTCGGATGTCGGCTTTTCCGTCGTCACCTGCGGCTCCAGCCCGATTTCGCGCAGCGCACGGCCCGGTTTGGGGCCGCGCGCGAATTTGCGGGCCTTGCCAAGTGCGGCCACGAATTCCGGTTCGAGGCCGATGTGGCGCACGACTTTCATCAGCCGGCGGAGACCTTCGCCGGTCATCAGCACCAGATCGTCGCAAGGCGCGGCAACGAACCGCCTGATCCAGGCCTCGATTGGCGCCGGATCGGGCGCGTCGTGAATGGTGAACATCGGACATTGCAGCACGTCCGCGCCTTGCTCGGTGAGCAGGCGGGAAAACTGCGCTTCCTCGCGCGTTTCCAGGATCAGGATACGGTAGCCGTTCAGTCTGTCAGCCATGGCCTCGCTCCAACGCCAATCGTCGTGCTTTGTTCATCATGACCCCGGTTTCCGGATTGGCGCAAGCCGGTTGGTGGTGATAGAGCAGGGCGCCAAACAAGCGTTCCACGTCTCTGCCAGAATTGTAATCAAGCCCGCGCCATGCCCGACCATCAGTTCGTCCTGACCCTGTCCTGCCCCGATCGCCCCGGCATCGTCTCCGCGGTGTCGACCTTTCTCGCCCATAACGGACAGAACATTCTGGACGCCCAGCAGTTCGACGATATCGAAACCAAAAAATTCTTCATGCGGGTGGTGTTCACCGCCGCGGACCTCGCGGTCGAACTGGCGGCGTTGCAGACCGGCTTTACCGCGATCGCCGACCGCTTCGGCATGGACTGGCAGATGCGCGATCGCGCCAGCCGCCGCCGGGTGATGTTGCTGGCTTCCAAATCGGACCATTGCCTGGTCGATATCCTCTATCGGTGGCGCACCGGCGAACTGGAGATGATTCCGACCGCGATCGTCTCCAATCATCCGCGTGAGACCTATGACAATCTCGATTTCGGCAAGATCCCGTTCCACTATCTGCCGGTCACCAGGGAGACCAAGCGCGAGCAGGAACAGGCGGTCCTGAAACTGGTGCAGGACAGCGGCACCGACCTCGTGGTGCTGGCGCGCTATATGCAGATTCTCTCGGACGAGATGTCAGAAGCGCTTTCGGGCCGCTGCATCAATATCCACCACTCGTTCCTGCCGGGCTTCAAAGGCGCTCGGCCCTATCACCAGGCGCATGAGCGCGGCGTCAAACTGATCGGCGCGACCGCACACTATGTGACGCGCGACCTCGATGAAGGCCCGATCATCGACCAGGACGTCGAGCGCATCAGCCACCGCGATACTCCGGAAGATCTCTCGCGCAAGGGCCGCGATATCGAGCGCCGCGTGCTGGCCCGCGCGATACGCCATCACCTCGAAGATCGTGTGATCCTCAACGGCCGGAAGACAGTGGTATTTGGCGACTGATGAGCGAGCTATCCGGCTAGAGCGTTTTCCAGCGAAGTGGACACCGGTTCGCGTCAAGAAAATGCGTCAAATCAAGAATCTAGAGCCCCGTTCCGATTCCATCGGAACGGAAAAGGCTCTAGTCGACCCTAGTCGAAGGTCGGAAAGAAATTTCTTGGCTTCCATCCGAAGTCGCGTACCGCAGGCGTTGAATCGAAGGCCATATCCTTCATCATCCGGATGCCCATTGCGGCGTTAGCGCTTGGGAACAATGGCTTGGCGACGACAAATCCTGCTCGCCACAAGACTGGTGGTATTGAGAGTGTCCGTCGCGGCAACTTCATCCCGTCAAAAATTCGACCGATCATCTCGCGGTAGGTGAGGGTTTCGCCGCCGGGCAACGAGTATATCTTGTTTGCAGCGGCTTGACTGAATGCTGCGGAGACCGCTCCGATGGCCAAGTCCTCCGCATGCACAGGCTGCCGCAAACCCTGCGCTCCCCCGACGAGAGGCATAAAGCCAAATTTCCGAATAAGCCGCGATAGTGGCGTAATATTGCGATCCCGTCCTTCGGCATAGATGAGTGTCGGCCGCAATATGGTCCATTCAATGCCGGCCTGTGAGCAGATACTTTCGATGTTTCGCTCCGCTTCGGCTAGCCTGGTCAAGGTTGCTCGTTCGGAAGCAATCTCGCTATCAATTTTTGTAAGGACGCTTGTCGAGGTGAAGACAACAATTCGCTTCAGGGAAGGATTCAATAGATATGGCAGAGCGCTGGACAACAGCGCAGCACTCGCCGTGCAAAACAGGGTCGTAAATGGTGGAAATTTGAAAGCTTCAGGTTTTTCAAGGTCACCCAAAAACCAATCGATCCCGGTCCCATCTTGCGGTGCCCTTGACAAGGCAAGGGGTCGTTGACCGCTGCGGACCAGGCGTTCAACGATGTAGCCGCCGACAAGGCCGGTAGCTCCTATAACCAGACTCTTCGTCTCAGTTTTGTTGTGTTCAGCTGGTTCATCCAATCCTAGCAAATTCATACCGCTCCCAGAATTCAAGCACCCGCGACCGGTCGATGGTCGAGAGTTATCTCCGTTGTTCCGCTCTTCAGCCGGTATAGACCGGTCACATTTCGCGGCATAGGGCGGAAGGAGCGATCCAGGCTTGAAATCACGTGCGCGATAGGAGTGTTATCGACAATGCAACTTAAGGGTGTTGAAAGGAGCGCTTCGTACAGCGGTGCGATGTGGTATAATGAGACCGTTGCCCCATTGCGCGTCGGTAGGTGTCCAAGGGCGCCCTGCGTCGCAGGTGCTTCACCATTGATGTCAGTGCGGTCGCGCTTGGCCTGACCCGCAATACTGGTAACCAGGAGCCTCAAAGCGATGCAAGCTGTTGAAAAACATAGCTGCTTCGGCTATCCGATGAAAATGGTTCGGCGGGGTGGGCAAGTTGATTTTGCGATACCCGTGTCGCACGGGATCGAGTAGTCCCGAATTGACTTCGAAAGCTCTTCGTGGCGAACCGCAAATTGGGTGATCAGTGATCAAATTTGGCTTGCTGGGGTGCGGACGTATCGCAAAGCGTCACGCTGATCTTCTTGGCGGCGGCCATATCGCTGGGGCCAAATTGGTTGCAGTCTGCGACGTCGTGCGCGAGCGGGCCGACACGATCGCCTCGCGGTTTGGCGTGCCGGCGTTCTACAGCATTGATGAATTTCTGAACCACAAGGACATGCAGGCGGTTTCGGTGTTGACGCCCAGCGGGATGCATCCGGCTCACGCCATTGCCGCGGCCAAGGCCGGCAAGCATGTCATCGTCGAAAAGCCGATGGCGCTCCGGCTCGAAGACGCCGATGTCATGATGAACGCCTGCGATGCTGCTGCCGTCAAGCTTTTCGTCGTGAAGCAGAACCGGTTCAATGTCCCCGTGATCAAGGCGCGCGAAGCGCTCGAGGCCGGTCGCTTCGGACGGTTGATCCTGGGAACCGTAAGGGTGCGCTGGTGTCGTGATCAGGCCTATTATGATCAGGATAAATGGCGTGGAACCTGGGCCTATGATGGAGGCGTTCTGGCCAACCAGGCAAGTCACCATGTTGATATGCTCGAGTGGTTCTTCGGCGACGTGGTCAGCGTACACGCCCGGGCAGCAACCGCGCTGGTGAACATCGAAGCCGAAGACACTGCAGTGGCGACGCTCAAGTTCAAGAACGGTGCGCTCGGAATCATCGAGGCGACAACGGCAGTCAGGCCAACGGATCTCGAAGGCTCGTTGTCAATACTCGGTGAAGGGGGAGCCGTTGAGATTGCCGGGTTTGCCGTCAACAAGATCCGGCACTGGCAGTTCTCAAAGGAGCTTGATTCAGACAGAGAGGTTGTCGAAAGGTTCTCGGTTAATCCGCCAAACGTCTATGGTTTTGGCCACCAGGCCTATTACGAACATGTCGTCAAATGCCTCAACGATCAGGGCCCCGCGCTTGTCGATGGCCTTCAGGGTCGAAAGAGCCTTGAATTGATATCTGCGTTGTATGAATCCATCGAGACCGGCAAGGAAGTCTCTTTAAAGTTTGCCCCGCAATTATGCCGTCTCGGCGAACTGCCATGAACGAGCCCGAAATCCGACAGGTGGGCATGCGTGACGTGGTATTCGGTGCTCGTGTCATCATCGTCGAGCCGTGCAATCTTTACGGTTGCGAAATTGGCGACGATTGCTTTATCGGCCCCTTCACCGAAATCCAGAAATCAGTACGGATTGGATCGCGAACGCGCGTTCAGTCCCATGCGTTTGTTTGCGAGCTTGTCACGATCGGCGACGATTGCTTCATTGGTCACGGGGTGATGTTCATCAACGACACGTTTTCGACGGGTGGCCCGGCGCGAGGCCGCAAAGAGTTGTGGCGCCACACGAAAATCGGAAATCACGTATCGATCGGGTCGGGGGCGTCAATTCTTCCGGTTGAAATCTGCGACAATGTCGTGATCGGGGCCGGCGCGGTCGTTACCAAGGACATTACGTTGCCCGGAAGCTACGCCGGAAATCCGGCGCGTCTAATTCGGCGCCATTGACAGCTACTGGTTCGAAATGAGGCTCCATCCCATGGCCGTGCCCTACGCCGACCTCCATCTGCAATATGAGAGCATCAAGTCGGAAATCGATGCCGCGATCGCCGCCGTCATTCGTGACAGCTCCTTCATACGTGGTCCATACGTCGACAATTTCGAAACTGCGTTTGCGGCCGCCGTCGGCGCCCCCCACTGCGTGTCTTGCGCGAACGGAACGGACGCTCTTTACGTCGCGATGCGGGCTTTGGGAGTTTCGCCCGGCGATGAGGTGATTACGACCGCGTGGTCCTGGATCAGCACATCGGCCACGATTACGCATGCCGGCGCGAACGTCGTCTTTTGTGACACTGACGCCGGCACCTACACGATCGATCCGGCCGCGATCGAAAATGCCATTACGCCGCGGACGGTGGGAATCATTCCGGTCCATCTCTACGGTCAGCCGGCCGACATGGACGCGATCATGCAGATCGCGCGTCGACACAAACTGTGGGTGATCGAAGACTGCGCTCAGGCTCATCTGGCCGAATACCGAGACCAGCAAGTCGGCACGTTCGGGGACGCTGCGACCTATTCGTTCTATCCCGGGAAAAATCTCGGAGCGATGGGAGACGCTGGCGCAATTGTTACCGGTCGCGCGGATCTTGCCGAACGAATGGCAATGTTGGCGCGACACGGTGGCCTTGTCAAACATCAGCATCGTATCGAGGGCATCAACAGTCGTCTCGACGGCATGCAGGCCGCTATCCTTTCGGCAAAGTTGCCACATCTCACGCGGTGGACGCAGGCTCGGCAGGCGGCGGCAACGGTTTATGATGCCGGCCTCAATCAGATCGAAGACGTTGTTGTTCCTCAGGTGGCTCCGGACCGCACCCATGTGTATCATCTTTATACCATCCAGCATCCGGAACGCGACAAGCTCGCCGCCCACCTGAGCGCAAACAACGTGCAAACCGCCGTCAACTACCCGGTGGCTCTTCCGTTTCTGGAGGCCTATGGACGATTGGAGCATCGTCCAGAGCAGTTTCCGAATGCGCATCGGGCTCAAAGCCGGATTTTGTCATTGCCGATGTTTGCGGAAATCACGGCGCCGCAACAGAAGACCGTGGTCGATCTCATTCGCGCCTTCGGTTAGTCGTGCTGCGCAGTGCAGGCGATATCGATTATGAAATGGCTGCGCAATTCTCATGAAAAGCGGCTCCCGACTGCTGGCAAATTCGACCTGGAATGCCATGGCATTCCTCGTCAGCGTCGGGCTGAACTTGCTGATCTTGCCGTTTGTCGTCGGTAAATTGGGCGTTGCATCCTTCGGGATGGCGGGGCTTGTCGTCGCCACCATTGCGCCTGCGCTCATTTTCAGTGGCTCTCTCGCCATGATGTCGACGCGCGAATTTGCCCGAACGCTCGCCACGGCAGCGCGCCATGAGACCCGACAGTTTTTTGCAACGGCTCTGTTTCTCAGCCTGGCGGTAGGAATTCCACTTGTGGGCCTTTTTTGGCTCGTCGGCCCGGCCTTTGCGCAGCGCGTTTTTCATCTGGGCGGTGACCTGGCGGGCGATCTTTTCGCTGCGTTCGCTTTCGGTGCCGTGGGGTGGCTTTTCCAGTGCATCGCCGGCGTGTGCCTGGCGCTGTTCACGGCCCATCAAGATTACGCGCGGCTGGCTCTGGTGAGCGTCGCAGGCAGCGTGGCGTCGACACTTTCAATGCTTCTATTGATCCCGCACTGGCCGCAGGCGTCGACTTTCGTGGCCTGTCAAATGATCGGTTTTGCAGTCAATCTCCTGCTGTCGATGCTGCTGGCGCGGCTGCTATGTCCAGATGTGGTGGCGTTTCCAGCGCTGCATTCCAGATCACTGCTAACTCTCCTGCACATCGGCAAATGGCAGGCGCTGGCGCAGGGCGGTGGATTGGTCGCCGGACAGGCGGAACGCTATTTGCTCGGCATGTTTCTTCAGCCGCAAAACGTCGGATACTATTCGATCGCGCTGCGCGCGGAGGAAGCGATTTACATTGGTGTTCTCAAGATCGGCGAGATTCTGTTTCCATTTTTCAGTGCATTGCAGGGCGAGAGCGACGAGCGCGTCGGCGACCTGTTTTTTCGTGCATCATGGATACTGAACGTGCTGGCCGTAACCGCGCTCGGAGCTCTTATTCCTGTGGCGGGTAATGTGCTGTACCTATGGACCGGCCCGGAAGTTGCGGCCGAAGGCCAGCGCGTGCTGATCGTGCTGGCCTTGGCAGGCATCCTTGGCAGCGGTACCAACGTTTTCACGTTCTATCTCCTGGCGAAGGGCAGGACACGCGCGAACGCCGCGATATCGCTGGTCACCGCGCTATTCACCCTCGGAACCAGTGCGATGGCGCTTCCCTATTTTGGATGGCCGGCGGCGGGTTGGAGTGCATGTGCCGGCGCACTGGCCCAGATGGTTTTCATGACGCTGCTGCTGCGGCGAAGTTTCGCCTTGCCGGACATCGGGTCGCGGGTTTTGCATTTTGTCCTGATGCCGATTGGAGTCGGGGTCGTCGGTGCAATCCTGTTGCGAGTCTGGATTACGAACTATGGGATAGATCAAGGTGCCGCTTTGTGGGAGGTTGCCGGCTATTACGTTCTTTCGGCCGCGGCGATCCTGATGGCGGTCATTGCCGTTTCCAGCATCGGGCCCTATGGAGCAATTTGCCGGCGGGATCTGTATCGCATCGTAACACGGTTTCTTCCCGCCCGGAGCTTCTGATTCATGTGCGGTATTGCTGGTATCGTCGATCTGCGCGGCGAATCTGTCGCTCCATCTGCCATCGAGAAAATTACCGGCCTGATCGCTCACCGCGGTCCCGACGGTGCTGGATTTTGGTTCAGCGATGACAAGCGGATCGCGCTCGGACATCGGCGTTTAGCGATTATTGACCCCGGCGCCCGTGGCGATCAGCCGATGCATTCGGGAGATGGCCGTTTTGTCATCGTCTACAATGGCGAGGTCTACAATTTCCTGGAATTGCGGGCAGAGTTGCAAGCCGCGCGCGTCCCGTTCCGCACCGAGTCCGATACGGAAGTTATCCTCGCTGCCTGGCAGGCGTGGGGACCGGACATGCTCCTGCGCTTCAACGGAATGTGGGCCCTGGCGATCGCGGACAAGGTATCCGGCGACGTTTTTCTCGCCCGCGACCGGTTCGGCATCAAACCATTGCTTTACTCGATTTCGGACGGCCGCCTGGTGTTTGCGTCGGAAATGCGCGCCATTGTTCGATCCGGACTGGTGCCTACCGACATCGATGCAGATGCTGCGCGCCGGATCATGGTCGATGCCTTTGGCATTGAAGGAAGCGAGCGGACCCTGCACCGGGAAATCAAGCGGTTGCAGGGAGGGCACCATCTTTGGATAAGGGGCGGCCGTACCAGCGTTACGCGTTGGTGGCGTACGCTGGATCATCTGCCCCAGTTACCTTCCACCGAGGTTGAGCGGGTCGAACGTTTCGGCCAGATTTTTCGAGATGCCGTGGCTTTGCGCATGCGCAGTGACGTGCCGATTGGCACTTGCCTGTCCGGTGGATTCGATTCCTCTGCCATCATTTGTACGATGTCCGAAGCCGAGAAAAAGGGGATGGGGCCGCGCGGCAATCATGCGTGGCGGCACGCCTTTGTCGCGTCGTTTCCGGGATCTCCCAACGACGAACGGCCACAGGCCGAGGAAGCCGCGGCCTGGGCCGGTGTTGAGCCCACGATACTGCAAATCGGTGATGACGACGCCTTGCGGGATTTCGATCGCGTGCTCGAAGACATGGACGAGGTCTACATTGGCCTGCCAACGGCCGTCTGGTTGATCTATCGGGAACTGCGTCGCCAAAAAGTGCTTGTTTCGCTCGATGGCCATGGTGCTGATGAATTGATGGGGGGCTATCTGCAGGCGGGTGGTACAGCGGCGTTTTGGATGCGTAACGTTCTTTCTGGAATCATGGAGCGCTGGCCGTTTTTGGCAAACGCGGCGGATTTCGCGCGCGCGGCGCTGCTCAAGCGACGAGGCCATTTTTTTCTGCGGGGCGGGCTTTCCTCGCTTCCACGGAGGTTCGCGGTGGTTGGTGATGAGGACCGTTTGCCGACCGAGTGGGGTTCCTTCAATCGCAGGCTCTATCGTATGCTCCATGGAACCGTTCTGCCGACAATCCTGCGCAACTTCGATCGCCTGTCGATGGCGCACGGGATAGAAGTGCGGATGCCTTTTCTGGATTGGCGGCTGGTGACCTATGCGGTTGCCCTTCCGGAAGAGGCCAAGTACGCCGACGGATACTCGAAGTTGATTGCGCGTCGAGCCATGGCCGGCTGCATGCCGGAATCAATCCGGACCGCAAAGCGAAAAATCGGCTTCAATTCGCCGATGCCGGAATGGTTGAACGGTCCGCTTTCTTCCTGGACCGCATCCCTGCTGGCAAAGAAGGTTGAGGCCTTCACGGAACTGGTCGATGAGCCGGCGTTCGAGAAAGCAGTTTTGAAACTGAATCGTGACAGGTCGTGGGATTGGGAGTCGGCGGGACGGATCTGGCCCTATCTCCATATGAAGTGGGTACTGGATCGCCTGCCGTGATGGCGTCTTGAAAGAGAAGATTATTTCTAATCCCTTCACTCCCGCTCGCTGCTTCCTGGTTGTGAAGTTCCATCGACTCCCCGGCGCTCGATGCAGCGCCGACAGTGGCCGAGGTAACCATGCTCGTGGCAAGCTATGTGTTTACAGCCTTGGCGATATGCTGCGCCGCAGTTTATCTGTGCGCCAGGCTGCGGCTCTTTCTGACCGCGACCACGATGTTGCTGGCCTCATTGCTTCTTATTTATGGACCGGCATATCTCAGCTTCCTGCTGTCATCGGGCGAAAAGGCGATGCTGATCGCTCGATTGTCCGGCTCTGAGGGGGGCAAATCGGTCATGTACAGCATGATTCAGTCAGCCTCATCCGATTTCGGCGCAATCATCGTTGCGATGAACATCTCGATTGCTTTGATGTTCGTCGGCGTCGTTGCCGGGGTCGAAATTGTTGACCGCCTGATTCCAGGGCGGGCTGCGTCTTTAAAAATCGCATTAGCCGACTGGAATTCACAAGCCCTGAGAGACAGCGTCGGCGGGACTCGGGTGTTGCTGGTGATCGCAGTCTGTTTGACTTTGTTCCTGGCTTGGATCTCTTTCAGCGAGGGCCACCTTGGGACCATTGGATCGTTTTTGTCCATTACCGGAGACGAGGCAGCAAGGGCTGCATTCCGTCTGAACAACGGGGGGAGCCCAAACTATTTTTATCGCATTGCGTTAGGTGCAGTGGCCCCGATGTTGGTCGTATGGGGACTGCTGTCGGGCTGGGTCAACCGCTCATGGGGTCTGCTATTGGTGGCGGGCTTGCTTCTTGTTGCGGTCTTGATCGGAAAATCCGAGACCCTGAGCAAGGCGCCTCCTGCGTTTTTCCTTGTTCAGTTGATCGTGGCCGGCCTGCTTGTGTTTCGCAACAAGCTGACCTGGCGGAGCGCCCTTGTCGTCCTTTCTGCAATCATTCTGATCCTGTACGTCGTCGTCAGGCTCACGATATCCGTCTACGACAATTTCGGCGCTTTGGGATTTCTGTATTACCGGATATTTGAAGTGCCAAGCGAGTCGGCTCTCGAGACGTTCGGCGCTTTTCCGTCCAAGTATCCTCACACTTGGGGCGCGAATATCAGGCCGCTGGCAGCGATGATGGGACTTGACTACGTCCCTGCGTTTACGATCATTTCGCAGCTTTGGCACAATACCAAAGACGCCACCAGCAACGCGCTCTTCATTGCCGACGCCTGGGTCGATTTTTCGTATGGCGGTGTGATCGTATTCAGTGCGTTGGCGAGCGCTGCCTGTCGGCTGATTGACTTGATCTATCTGGTAAAGGGTAAAACCGCGGTCGGCATTGCGATGATGACTGCGGCCTTCGGTGGAGTTCTCACGCTGCTCGTGAGCGCACTCAACACCGCATTTCTATCGGGAGGATTGTTGCTTGCGCCGCTCGTCGCGGGGGGCATTGTCGGAATAATAAAAATTATGAATAGGAACTCGAGGCTGGATGCGAAACCGGCAGGAATTGGCACGTAAGGCTACTTGGCCAACACCATCAGCGACCAGCCTCCCAAAATACGGGCGGCAAGATCCGGCGAGACTTTTGATAACAGCGCGCGCGGTAGCTTCATCAGGTTGGTGCGTAACCTGCTGCTGTCAAGTTCAACTGCTCGCGCGGTGAAATCGGTGTCGATTATCTCGTAGCCGCAGTACCTGATCGTCTCGATCGCAGTTTCCTTGGTGAAATAGTGCAGGTGCCCCACGCGTCGCCGTGCGTCCAGCAGCGTATCGCTCCGCGCCACCGCAAAGACCGATAGATCGAGCGGGATGTGAAAAACCTTGTAATCCGCGTAGCTGCGGATCGATTTGATGAATCCGATATAGTCGTCGACATGCTCGAACACATCAATGCACAGCAGGGCGTCGAAGTGGACGTTTTCGTCCAGCATGTTGGTGTTGACATAGTGTACGCCGGGACGTTCGCGCTTTCGCGCCAGCTCGAAGGCTTGCCCGGACATCTCATAGCCGACGAAAGTGCTTTCGGGCAGGAGCGCCTTGAGCTGCACCAAGATCTCGCCCGCGCCGCAGCCGATTTCTGCAATCCGGGAAGGATTGAGATTGTTTCTGCGCAGGGTGCTGCATATCTTGCCGGCCTTCCAGGCTGAATCCTCGGCATGCCAGGTGGGATTGTGCGCAAGATACTCCGCGTTGGAATAGATCGACTCTGTTTCGAGCTGGTGGCCCACGGTATTCTTGCTGCTCATGCGCTATTCCGGTCTCGTATACCCGCCGCCTGAAGCGAAAACTGGCCTATTTCGCAGCAGCACATGGGGGTGTCAACTGCGGTCGCACCAATGGTCGGTTGCTGTATGTGAGCTATAGGCGCGTTGAGTGTTGTTATTCGTGTGCAGTTTGCTATCTGAGGGCATCCTTTCGTGGACCCCCTTGAATGCGGTTATTTCAGAATAGCGCTCTTTACCCATCTTACCTGCAGCATTTTGATGGTCTTGCGGCCGGGGCTGTTAGCTTCGACGATCGGCTGCGCGTATTCCTGGACGACAGGTTCGGTGTATTGCATTTCCTCCAGCCGGTCATCGATCGGTCGCCCGATGCATTTTTTACCAATGCCAATGACAAGACGCTGCAGACGTACTGGGCGCGCGAGCACGGAATGGCATCGGCGAGCGCGCCGGAGGACATTCTTCTGGCGCAGATCGAACATCACCGCGCTGACGTGTTCTACAATCTGGATCCGATCCGCTACAGCAGCAGCTTTGTTCGCAAGCTGCCCGGGTGTGTAAGGAAAGCCCTATGCTGGCGCGCTGCGCCATCGGGTGGCGTCGATCTGTCGGCCTACGATGCTGTTGTCAGTAATTTCCCCTCTATTCTTGATGACTGGCGACGGAAAGGCTGCAATGTTGCGCCGTTTTTTCCGGCGATTGATCCGCTGATGGATCAATATGGTCGCGGCGATCGACCTATCGACGTGTTGTTCGTTGGCGGTTACTCCCGACACCATTCGCGTCGTGCGGGCATTTTGGAGCGGGTCGCTGCACTTGCCGAGAGACGGAACGTGGTGTTCTGCCTTGACGCATCGCGTCTGACGCAGCTTGCCGAAACCGCGCTCGGGTTTTTGCCGCCCCTCAAGAAGCATCGCCGACCTCGCGCCATATCGAAAATTGCCAGACCACCGGTCTTCGGACGGCAGCTCTATGATCTCATCGGGCGATCCAAGATCGTGCTCAACGGAGCGATCGATATGGCGGGAGCGGATCGCGGCAATATGAGATGCTTCGAGGCCATGGGGTGCGGTGCCTTGCTGGTGTCGGATGACGGCCGGTACCCCGCGTCGATGGAACCTGGCGTCACAATCGCGACCTATGGCTCGCCCGAGGAAGCGTTTATCGTTATCGAGGAGCGTCTGGCGGACTGGGATGGATCGTCGAGGATCGCCTCGCTCGGTCGCGAAAGGGTCACCGCCGCCTACAGTAAGCCGTTGCAATGGAAGAGCTTTGTTGATCTCGTCGGGCAGTTATGATCCTGCTAATTACTCCCGGCCAATAGCGCAGTTGAACTCCATGAACCTTCATCGTCTAGCCCAGCAGATCCTGGGGCGTGCAACCTGCAGGGTCGGTGCCAGGTCGCGCCTCAGTCAAGCGGCACGCATCAAAAATGCCGCCGGCGACTCCGATCGTATTCTGATTGGCAGCGATACATTTGTGCGCGGCGAGCTGATGACGTTCGGGCACGGGGGAAGAATTGTGCTGGGCGATTGGTGCTATGTGGGAGACGGAACCCGCATTTGGTCCGCGGCATCGATCGAAATCGGACATCGCGTCTTGATTTCCCATTCCGTCAACATATTCGATAACCTCACGCATCCGCTGCAAGCCTCGCAACGACACCAGCAGGCCAGGGAAATATTCGAGCGTGGCCATCCGCGTAAGCTGGAGTTGGGCGAGCAGCCTGTCACGATTCACGACGACGCCTGGATAGGCGCGGGGGCCTTTGTGCTGCGCGGCGTCACCGTCGGGCAAGGTGCGATCGTCGCGGCCGGGGCGGTCGTGACCAGGGATGTGCCGGCGTTCTCGATCGCAGCGGGAAATCCCGCGGTCGTTGTCAGGGAGCTATCGCCCGATGAACGCTGATCCCAAGCTGTCGTCCTGGGAAGAGGCGGTCGTCTGGTTTCGAAATCAACCCGAGCAGCAGCAAGTTGCGCGCGACGCATACTACGATGACCCATTGGTGGATGCCGCGGCGCGTTACCATGCATCGGAAGAGTGGCGCGCCGTCTCCAAAATTTTGCATGGTCGTCGTGGCCGAGCGCTCGATATCGGAGCTGGCCGTGGTATCGCCAGCTACGCACTGGCCCGTGATGGTTTCGCAGTCACGGCGCTTGAGCCCGACCCGAGCAAGATTGTTGGCGCCGCGGCGATACGCATGCTCGCACGCGATGCCGGAATTGCCATTGACATCGTCGAGGAAGTTTCCGAGCGGCTGCCGTTTGCTGATGCGAGCTTCGATGTGGTGTTTGCGCGAGCGGTGCTTCATCACACGACCGATCTGGAAGGTGCATGCCGCGAAATCTATCGCGTGCTGAAACCGGGTGGCATTGCGGTTGCCGCCCGCGAACATGTCATTAGTCGTGATTCCGACCTTCAGAAGTTTCTGGACCAGCATCCGCTGCATCGGCTCTATGGCGGTGAGAACGCCTTTCGTCTTGATCGGTACGTTGGCGCGTTGCGCACTGCCGGCTTTGAGCCGCTCGAGATACTTCCGCCCCTTACAAGCCCGATCAACTTGTTTCCTTACACCATTGAGAGCTTGCGATCGGCTGTAGTCTCACGGCTTTCGGCCAAGCTTCCCCTCCCGGGCTGGCGGGCGCTCCTGAGTCGTGACCGCATATTCAGGTTCATGCTGTTGATCGCCGAACAATTCGACAACCGGCCCGGTCGACTCTATTCGTTTGTGGGGTACAAGCCGGGGCAATGAAGCCAATGTCGGCCCTCTCTCATTAAGAACTATTGCGACGTCTTGCTGGAAACGACTTCGTCGTAGATGGCCACGGCCTGTTCTGCCGATCTCTCCCAGTTGAAGAGCTGAGTGACACGTGCGCGCCCGGCATCGCCCATCGCCTTGCGGAGCGGTTGGTCGGCACACAGCCGGTCCAGCGCCGAAGCGAGTGCCGCGGGATCGCCGGGCTTCATCAATATCCCTGTGTCGGCGGAAACTTCGAATGGAATTCCGCCAATCAAGGTCGAAACAACCGGCAGGCCGCTGGCCATGGCTTCCAGAATGACAAGTGGCAGCGTATCGGCGCGCGAGGGAAAGACGAACAAGTCGACGCTCTGATAGAGCGCGCGCAATTCTTCGCGGGTGATGAAATCGGTGAATAGAATCTTTTCACTGCTGGCAGGCATGCCGTTGTCAGCAAGGAGCTGCGCATGCTCCTTCTGCGAGCGGATAGCACCGGCGACGACAGCCACAGCCTTTTCGCGCATGAGGGGCAGGGCTCTGAGCAGAACGTCCAGGCCCTTGTTTGCCGTGTGGTTACCCACATACAGCATGAGTGGACGGTCCGCCGGAAGAGCGAAGCGTGCGACCAGTCGTTGCCGCTCTGCTTCTGAAACAGGAATCGTGAAGTAGGGGTCCACGCCATTGGATACGACGCGAAGATTGCGAGGATGGACCCCCATGCCGGATAAAATGGGTTCCTCCTGGGGCGAGAGCATCAGGACTCTCGCTGCGTTCTGCGCCACGTGAACGACCGGTCGACGCACCAGCAATTCCAGCAATGGCTTTTGCCAGGCAGGGGCACCAAAGCCTTGTGAGAATTCATTGAATTCGATGAACCCGTGCGTTGAAATCACGTAGGGGATTTTTAGCTCGTCGCAGGCCCGCGCCGCAGCCTTGAGCGCACCCGGTGGATGTGGATTGTGAAAATGAACGACATCGAACTGTCCCTGGCGAAGCCATGGCTTGATATTCGCTCGCCATGCGAGAGTGACGGCTTGCCGCGGCAGCACGCGCCGCAGGGGCAGAAGGGGATTTGCTGCCTTTTGACGAACTATGCGCAGACCGTTCTCGACGGTTTCGCCGTTGTCCTCGGCCATCAGCAACAGCGCGCTGTCGATCTGCTTTGCGATTCGCTCGGTCAATTGGATCGCAGCCGATACCCCTCCGCTTGCCTTGAATGTCGGTGGTGTGATGACGACCGCGGCAACGCGCAGCTTGGTGGCCGTCACGTTAGTCCATCCTCCATCCGATTTGTCCATGCGCGATGCATGCTTTCGGCAAGCGAAATAGACGGAGCCCAGCCGGTAACTTGTTTCAGTTTCTGAGTTGACGCCTTCAGCATCGGACGATCGACAGCGCGCACACGAAGTGGGTCCTGCTGAATATCGACTGTCACTCCGGCCGCCGTCCCGATCGTCGCGACGACGTCACCCACGGAGTGCGTGTTTCCAGTGCCAAGATTCGAAATCAGCGGGCCGTCCTCGAAAGCATCGTGCCTGGCGAGGGCGCGGAATCCGTAACCAACGTCGCTGACGTCGATGTAATCCCGGTGGGGGAACAGGTTTCCCAAGGCCAGTTGGTGGTTACCGGAAGCGAGCTGGCTGATGATCGCCGGTACGAGATGCGGGTTGGTCTCACCGGGCCCGACGACGTTGAAAAGTCTGACGATGATGCCGCGGACCTTGTTTTGGTTGTGGTAATGCCTGACAAAATGCTCGCCGTGCAATTTTGTGTAGCCGTAGACATCGACCGGGCCGAGGTCTTCGTCGCGTTCCAGATGCGCGTCGGGCAATGGTCGGTAGACGGCGGCCGATGAAGCGAAGACGAACTTGGTCCCGGCCGGAGTTGCGTTCAGCAGATTGACGGTTCCCGCCACGTTGATTGCGACCGCATTCCCGGGTTCGGCTTCGCATGCTGGAATGAAATGAACTGCAGCCAAATGATAGATTATCGACGGCTGTATCTTCTTGAGCAATTCCGAAACCGCATCCGCATCCCGGATATCCTGCCGGTGCAGTACGAAAGCTTGCTCGTCCATTTGCGCCAGACGATGTTCACCGCTGGCCATATTGTCCAATACGTGAACTTCGCAATCTCGCTGGGCGATCAGCTGGCGCACCAACTCCCGGCCCACGTATCCGTTCCCGCCCGTTACCAAAACCAGACCTTTAGTCATAACAAGCGTGCCTTGGAGTGAAAAGTTTCGAATGGCTGATTGGAGCGCACTCTCTGGATAAGGAATAAACCTCTACGAGAGTCAACAGCTAAAAGTCATGCCTTCGGGGGCGTTAGCGTTCCCTGATTTGTCCCGAGCTGCGAGCGATCTCATCTGTCATCGGACACAGCAGCGTCTTTGTTCAGAAGCCGATGCATCAGTTGCCGGTATGAGTTCAACGCGGTTGGTCGTGCATAGCTACGGGCAATCTCGGTCGCCCGCCGACCCTTCTCTTGGGTATTGCCGGCGGCCGAAGCTGCAAACTCGACGGTACGAGCAATTGCGGCAGGATCTTCGGGTTGTACCACCCAGCCCAAGTCATGTTCCTGCACGAGAAGAGCAGCCTCCGCATCTGGCTCGGAGCAGATTATAACTGGTCGTCCCACAGCGAGCAGATTGTAGATCCGGCTTGGTACAGACACGCCGGTATTGTTTTTACGATACGGGATTATCCAAATGTCGGCAGCCGACAAGAATTCTTCCAGCTCCGCTTCGGGTACGCGCTCAATCAAAGTGACGTTACGCAGGGGGGTCGCCGCCTGCCTTTTCTTCAATGTGGTCCAGCCGACGCCCTCGCCCGAAAACAGGAAGTGAATGTCCGTATTGTGTTCCAGTATTCGAGCAGCTTCGAACACGGAGTTGGGGTCGTGAGTGAATCCCGCGTTTCCAGACATGGCCACCAGAAATTTGCTTCCGCAGCGGATACGAAAGGAATTTTCGGTGACAACTCGATGTTGAATAGGAAGCGTTGGCCAATTCGGGATAAAGACGATCTTGCTTGGCTGCATGCGTGGATAGGCCATCAACAGCACATTCATATCGCGCCCGATGGTGACGACAGCGTCGAGCCATTTGAACAAGACAGAGTTCGCCCAACGCATGATTTTTGTTACTATGGAGCGGGGATGCAGAATACCGGCCATGACAAGCGTGTCCGGATAGAAGTCATGAATAATAAGTGCCGCGGGGATTTTGCGGAGCCTCGCTGCTACAGTTACGGCGTACGGAACTGTGAAAGGCGTCGTAACGCAAAGGATGGCGTCCTCGCGGCGGGCGTGCTTCAGGATGGCAAAGAACACCTGTAATGCGAACAGGACTGCGGCAAGCGATCTCGAAACCAGCGCTGATTTTCCTGGCCACCAGCTCTTTATCTCAATAATTGTGGGGAAGGATGACTTCGGGGGCGCCTTCGAGTTGGAGCCGGGCGAGCCCGACAGAACGGTGACGTCGCAGTCGCGAGCCAACTCCTCGGCGATCTCAGTCATGTAGGCCGAGGTCGTACTCGGAAACGGGGCATAATGCTGGGAAACGAGTAGGATTTTCCCAGCGCTCTGCACCCGGGGGCCCGGCAGTATCGAACTGTCTGGCGCCCGATGCTGGTGCCGATTTCGCGTGAGCCCGTCGTAGAGTTCGACGACGGAGTTCCCGATGATTTTGGCTGACAGTTTTTCGACGACGAGCTTTCTCGCAGCTTGTCCGTAACGGTCGCGAAGCTGGGACGAGTTCGCCAGGCCAAGGATCGCCGCAGCAAGTGCCAATGGATCCTCGATAGGCACCAGGACGCCGGTCTGATCATGGATGACAACTTCGCGGCAGCCGGGAGCGTCGGTAGCAATCATCGCTCTGCCACAGGCTGCCGCTTCCAGCAGACTCATCGGCAGGCCTTCTCGATGCGACGGCAAGACGGCAAAATGGCAACGCTGCCAAAGCGAGACGATATCGTCGATGTGCCCAAGCCAGGTGATTCCCGGCCGCTGGCTCCATTCCTGCGCTTCTTCAACCTGGACCGAGGCGGGGTTGGCTGGATCGGGATTACCGGCAATGATCAGGTTTATATCGTGACCTTGTTCTCGCAAGATGCCGTGGGCGGCTACCAGCGCCCGAATTCCTTTGTCGGTTAACAAGCGCCCGGCGAACCCCATCGTAATTGGGCCACTCGGCTCCGGCAGTGGCTGCAACACATCAGTGTCGACGCCGGATCCGGGGATCAGGACAATTCGACCGTGCTCTATTCCAAGGCTTTCGAGAGCGGACAGATCGTCGGGATTCTGGACGAGAACAACGCTTTGCTCCCTGTTGAAGAGCCAGGGAAGGAGAGTAGCCATGCTTCGTTTCAGAAGCCGTGTTCGCCAAGTCACCGAGGTAAAGATGTAGCCCAGGCCGGTGATTGCGTTAACAAGCGGGATTCTTCTTCCCAAAGCTGCAATCGATCCATACACGCAGCATTGCAAACCGGAGTGATGAACGATCTGCGGCCTGATCTTGCTTTCAAGCCGTCGAAGCGCAGCGATGGTCGGTACTGCAGCAAATGGAGATAATCCGCCTCGGCGGAATGGGATCCGATGAAGCGTGAAGCCCTCTGCTTCTATGGCGGTTGCGCCTTTGTCGACGCGCGTAGCCACGTGCACTTCATAGCCCGCGGCGCGCGCAGCTCTCGCCATCGGCAGCCGGTTGAGCAAAAACGCGAAGTCTTCGTTTACCACGTATAACAAGCGCGGGCGCGCGGTAGTCGTTGCGAAAGCCATGCAACTCACATCGTTTGATCTGCTGTTAGAGCGGTCCCGCACCCATTCGGGCTGATACCACATTGAAATGGACATCGATGCCGTGGGCGTCGAAATGCCGTGCCACCCTACGCCGTTCGGGCTTCGAACTGAAGGGATCACGCCATCATTGTTGCCAAGGTTCGCAGATGGTATTTATCGTCTCGTTAGCGAATTGTGTCCTGCGAGGATGAAGCAGGCTTTGCTTCCTCGCCGCGTTCTGCGGCGGGCAGCTGGCGTTTCCGTTCGCGTTCCCTCATGAACTCGTCGTACTTCGCGGTGCCCGGCCGCGGTGGCGCGTCCGCCGGCACGCCTCCGGCCCAGGCCGGAATGGCGTCGCTGACCCCGGCCGAAATTTTTTCGTTGATGGTCCCGCAGCCGCTCAGGGAGCAGGCCGCGAACGCGACGGCAACGAGGACAAGGATATGGCGGGCAAGGATCGACATGGGCGGCAGGTTACAACTTAGACCTTTAAGGATGATGGATTTGAGGCCGCCTTGCGGCAGGGCACGACCTGCCGCTTATTTGTTGACACCAACATTTTATTTGTACAAATGTACAAATGGAACGAAGGCCGGAGACGGTCGGGCCGGCCGGTGGGTCTCGAAGCGGGGACGGTGTTATAATACTGCCAGCGACCTGACGCAGGGACGCCGCCGGGGAACGTGCCCGTCCAAGGAAACGCGCCCTTCGTCCGATTGACAACAAGCCGCGGTGAGACGCCATGTCGTGGCGCTACCCGGCCGAAAATTTGGGTTATGGTGAGGCAAGGGCCGGGGACTCGGCTCAAGGCACAAGACCGATCAGGGGGAGAAAATTCATGTCTATTCGTCGTCAATTGCTGCTGGCTGCAGGCGCCGTCGCCGGTGTGCTGGCTGTTATACCCGCCAAGGCGCAGGACGCCGTCAAGATCGGCCTGATCCTGCCGATGACCGGCGGGCAGGCCTCGACCGGCAAGCAGATCGACAACGCCGTCAAACTCTACATGCAGCAGAAGGGCGACACCGTCGCCGGCAGGAAGATTGAGGTCATTCTGAAGGATGACGGCGCGGTCCCCGACAACACCAAGCGCCTCGCCCAGGAGTTGATCGTCAACGACAAGGTCAGTTTCATCGCCGGCTTCGGCGTGACGCCGGCAGCCCTTGCCGCGGCGCCGCTGGCGACCCAGGCCAAGGTCCCGGAAATCGTGATGGCGGCGGGCACCTCGATCATCACCGAGCGTTCGCCCTATATCGTGCGCACCAGCTTTACGCTGGCGCAATCGTCGACGATCATCGGTGATTGGGCCGCCAAGAACGGCATCAAGAAGGTCGCGACGCTGACCTCCGACTACGCGCCCGGCAACGATGCGCTGAACTTCTTCAAGCAGAACTTCACCGCCGGCGGCGGCGAGATCGTCGAAGAGGTCAAGGTGCCCCTGCAAAATCCGGACTTCGCGCCGTTCCTGCAGCGCATGAAGGATGCCAAGCCGGATGCCGTGTTCGTGTTCGTGCCGGCAGGGCAGGGCGGCAACTTCATGAAGCAATATGCCGAGCGCGGCCTCGACAAGGCGGGCATCAAGGTGATCGGCCCCGGCGACGTGATGGATGACGATCTGCTCAACGGCATGGGCGATGCGGCGCTCGGCACCGTCACCGCGCATCTGTACTCCGCCGCGCATCCGTCCGCGATGAACAAGGATTTTGTCGCAGCCTACAAGAAGGCCTATAACCAGCGCCCAGGCTTCATGGCGGTGGGCGGCTATGACGGCATCCATTTGATCTATGAGGCGCTGAAGAAGACCGGCGGCAAGACCGACGGCGATGCGCTGATCGAGGCGATGAAGGGCTTGAAGTGGGAGAGCCCGCGCGGCCCGATCTCGATCGATCCGGAAACCCGCGACATCGTGCAGAACATCTACATCCGCAAGGTCGAGAAGGTCGACGGTGAACTCTACAACGTCGAATTCGCGACCTTCGAGGCAGTCAAGGATTCCGGCAAGACGAAGAAGTGACCGAAGGTCATCCCGGGGCGCGCGCGAGCGCGAACCCGGGATCTCGAGATTGTAGCGCGAGATTCCGGGTTCAGCGCTGTGCGCTGCCCCGGAATGACGACATCTCCCAAAGGCTCTAGAGCTTTCACCTGAATGACCACGCTCTTCACCATCCTGTTCGACGGCGTCGCCTACGGCATGCTGCTGTTCGTGCTGGCCTGCGGGCTGGCCGTGACGCTGGGGCTGATGAACTTCGTCAACCTCGCCCATGGCGCGTTCGCGATGACCGGCGGCTATGTCTGCGCCGTTCTGGTCAACAATTCCGGCTGGCCGTTCTTTGCGGCGCTGCCGCTCGCCTTCGTCGTCAGCGCCGTGATCGGCGTGGCGCTGGAGCGCACGCTCTACCGCCATCTCTACACACGAAGCCATCTCGACCAGGTGCTGTTCACGATCGGCCTCACCTTCATGTCGGTGGCGGCGGTCGATTACATCATGGGATCGTCGCGCATCTTCATCAAGCTGCCGGCGGCGCTCGAGGGCCAGTTCGATTTCTTCGGCGTCGGCATCGGCCGCTACCGGCTGATGATCATCGTGATCTGCGGCCTGCTCACGGTTGGGCTGCAATTGATCCTGGCGAAAACCCGGTTTGGCAGCCGTTTGCGCGCGGCGGTCGATGATCCCCGTGCCGCCAGCGGCCTCGGCATCAACGTGCCGCAGGTGTTTGCCTTTACCTTCGCCTTCGGTTGCGGGCTTGCCGGTCTGGGCGGCGCGCTCAGCGCCGAAATTCTCGGCCTCGATCCGTATTTTCCGCTCAAGTTCATGATCTACTTTTTGATCGTGGTCACCGTCGGTGGCTCCTCCAGCATCACCGGGCCGTTTCTGGCTTCGCTGCTGCTCGGCATCGGCGACGTCGCCGGCAAATATTACGTGCCCAAGATGGGTCCATTCGTCATCTACACCATCATGATCGTGATCCTGATCTGGCGCCCGAACGGTCTGTTCGGCCGCACCGCGGCGCGGTGAGCCGATATGAACGCGCTTCCCGAAGTCTCGTCTCATGCCATGGCCCGCTCCCGCTGGCGCGGAGGCGAAATCGCGTTCTGGGTTCTGGTGCTGGCCTGCGCATTCCTGTTTCCGTCGCGCTATCTGATCATGACGGACATCCTGCGGCTGGCACTGTTCGCGCTGTCGCTCGATCTGATCCTTGGCTATGCCGGTATCGTGTCGCTCGGCCATGCCGCTTTCTTCGGCGTCGGCGCCTATTGCGCCGGGCTGCTGGCGCTCCATGGCATCATCACCGAACCGGTGATTGCATTGGTCGCGGCCGGCCTCGTTGCCATGGTGCTCGGCTTTCTCACCAGTTTCCTGGTGATCCGCGGCGTCGACCTGACGCGGTTGATGGTGACGCTCGGGATCGCGTTGCTGCTGGAGGCGCTGGGTGAGCGTTTCTCCAACATCACCGGCGGCACCGACGGCCTGCAGGGCATCGAGATGGCGCCGATCCTTGGTACGTTTGCCTTCGACATGTTCGGCAAGACCGGCTTCTTCTACTCGCTGATCGTGCTGTTCCTGCTGTTCCTGCTCGCGCGCCGGGTGGTGAACTCGCCATTCGGCCTGTCGCTGCGCGCGATCAAGAACAATCCGCTGCGGGCGTCCGCCATCGGCGTGCCGGTCAACCGCCGCCTGATCGCGATCTATACGCTGGCCGCGTTCTACGCCGGCATTGCCGGCGCGCTGTTCACCCAGACCACGGCGCTGGCCTCGCTCGACGTGTTCGCGTTCGAAAAATCGGCCGATCTGATGCTGGTGCTCGTGCTCGGCGGCACCGGCTATCTCTATGGCGGCCTGATCGGCGCGGTCGTGTTCAAGATGCTGCAGGAATTCTTCTCCACCATCACGCCGCAGTACTGGCTGTTCTGGATCGGCCTCGTGCTGGTCGTGATCGTGCTGGTCGGCCGTGACCGCATGCATCGCTGGGCGTTGTGGCTGCCGAACCTCGTGATCCGGAAAATCGCCGGGCGCAAAGCCGTCGTTGCCGTTCCCGAAAGTGACGCGCCATGACGATCGCGCTGGAAACCAAAGGACTGGAAAAATCATTCGGCGGCCTGCGGGTCACGCGCGATCTGTCGCTGCGGGTCGAGCAGGGCGCCCGCCATGCCCTGATCGGGCCGAACGGCGCCGGCAAGACCACGGTCATCAACCTGCTCACCGGCGTGCTGCAGCCAAATGCCGGGCGCATCCTGCTCGAAGGCAGCGACATCACCGATCTGCCTGTGCACAAGCGGGTGCTGCGCGGCTTGTCGCGCACCTTCCAGATCAACCAGCTCTATGCCGATCTGACGCCGCTGGAGACCATCGGGCTTGCGGTGTCCGAACGGCTCGGCCGCGGCGGCGACTGGTGGCGGCGGATGGGAACGCGGGGCGATGTCAACCAGGAGGTCGCCGAGACGCTGTCGCGCTTTCACCTGCTCGACGTCATGAACGAGCTCACCGCGACGCTGCCATACGGCAAGCAGCGCCTGCTCGAGATCGCGGTCGCGATCGCGACCAAGCCGCGGGTGCTGCTGCTCGACGAGCCCGCCGCCGGCGTGCCCGAGAGCGAGCGCCACGATATTCTGGCGGCGGTCGCAGCGCTGCCGCGCGACGTTACGGTCCTTCTGATCGAGCACGACATGGATCTGGTGTTTTCGTTCGCCGACCGGATTTCGGTGCTGGTCAACGGCGCCATGCTGGTCGAGGGTCCGCCGGACGAGGTGGCACGCGATCCCCAGGTCAAGGCGGTCTATCTCGGCGAGGCTGCCGATGTCTGATCTTCTAGCCATCAACGGCCTGCGCGCCGGCTACGGTGAGGCGGTGGTGTTGCCCGGCATGTCGCTGACACTGGGCGAAGGCCAGGTGCTGGCGCTGCTCGGCCGCAACGGCACCGGCAAGACGACGCTGATCAACTCGATCGTCGGGATCACGCGCCGTTTCGGCGGCACCGTCGCGCTTGGCGGGGTGGATATCACGCCGATGCGGCCGGACCAGCGGGCGCGGGCCGGGATCGGCTGGGTGCCGCAGGAGCGCAACATCTTCCGCTCGCTGACGGTGGAAGAGAACATGACCGCGGTGGCCCAGCCCGGCCCATGGACCGTCGACAGGGTTTACGAAATGTTTCCGCGGCTGAAGGAACGCCGCAGTAATTTCGGCAACCAGCTCTCCGGCGGCGAGCAGCAGATGCTGGCGATCGGCCGGGCGCTGACGCTCAATCCGAAGGTGCTGCTGCTGGACGAGCCGACCGAGGGGCTGGCGCCCATCATCGTCGAGGAGCTGCTGCGGGCGCTCGGCACCATTACCCGCGCCGGGGGCATCTGCTCGATTATTGTCGAGCAGAATGCCCAAAAGATTCTGGGGTTGGCCGACCGGGTTGTGATATTGGAACGCGGCGCGATCGTGCATGATGCGGCTTCCAGCGTGTTGAAGGCCGATCCCGCGGTGCTCGAACGCTATCTCGGCGTCGCCGGCGCCGCACATTAGATTTCTTTCTTTGGGAGTAAGACCATGCAGCGAACCAAAGCCCCGTTCCGTGCCGACGAGGTCGGCAGCCTGTTGCGGCCGCAGCGCATCAAGGAGGCGCGCGCAAAACTGGAGAAGGGTGAGATCACGGCCGAGGACCTGCGCAAGGCCGAGGACATGGAAATCGAAAAGGTCGTGCACAAGCAGGCCTCGCTCGGCCTCAAGCTCGCGACCGACGGCGAGTTCCGCCGCTCCTGGTGGCATTTCGATTTTCTGAGCCATTTGACCGGCTGCGAATTGTACCACCCTGATCAGGGCATCCAGTTCGCCGGCGTCCAGACCCGGCATGACGCCATCCGCGTCATCGGCAAGCTCGACTTCCCCGACAACCATCCGATGCTCGATCACTTCAAGTTCCTGAAGAAGCATTGCGACACCGCGCATGTCACCGCGAAGATGACGATCCCGTCGCCCGCGGTGTTGCATTTCCGCGGCGGCCGCAAGGCGATCTCCAAGGACGTCTATCCCGATCTGGAAACCTTCTTCGAGGATCTCGGCAAGACCTACCGCAAGGCGGTGAAGGCGTTCTACGACGCCGGCTGCCGCTATCTGCAGTTCGACGACACCGTGTGGGCCTATCTGTGCTCGCCGGACGAGTTGCAGAAGGCGCGCGAGCGCGGCGACAATCCCGACGGCCTGCAGGAGATCTATGCCCGCGTCATCAACTACGCGCTGGCCGAGCGGCCGGCCGACATGATCGTCACCACCCATGTCTGCCGCGGCAATTTCCGCTCCACCTGGATTTCCTCCGGCGGCTACGAACCGGTGGCGGAGACCATGCTGGCCGGCACCAATTACGACGGCTATTTCCTGGAATATGATTCCGACCGCGCCGGCGGCTTCGAGCCGCTGCGTTATCTGCCGAAGGGCAACAAGGTGGTCGTGGTCGGCGTCATCACCTCGAAGTTCGGCGAGCTCGAGAACAAGGAAGACATCAAGCGCCGGCTGTTGGAGGCCGCGAAATTTGCGCCGCTTGAGCAGCTCGCGGTATCGCCGCAATGCGGCTTCGCCTCGACCGAGGAAGGCAACATCCTGTCCGAGGAAGAGCAGTGGGCCAAGCTGAAGCTCGCGGTCGATGTCGCCAACGAGGTGTGGGGGAAGTAGGTTCATAACTCCGCGTCGTCCCGGCTCTCTAAATCCGTCGTCCCGGCCTTGAGCCGGGACCCATACGCCGCGGCCTATCGGTGAGAACGCTGGCGTTAGAGACCTTCTTTGACAATAACTGCCGCGGCGTATGGGTCCCGGGTCAAGCCCGGGACGACGGCCGTGTTTGTTGTTGAAGCGTGGTCTAAACGCAGTTTCGCATTCTCGCGACGCATTGCGCCCGAGCTTTGCCAGAAACTTCCCGCCCTCTTCAAACAGAGGGCGCAGGGAAGACCGGGTGCGCGCTGCACCCGCGGTCTCGCGTGCGGTTTGCACAAAACAAAGTGCACACGAGCATACAGGGCAGCGGAGAACACCCGGCCTTCCCTGCGCAATGGCTTTACGGCTTATGCCGTGCTCTCCCCGGAGACGAGTTCTTGGTTGACTCCGTCGCTGCCGTTCCCGCTTGCGCTTCTCCAACAGCTTGACGCCTGCAACGGGCGCCAGGACCACACGGTTTTGCCGTACGCTTATCCACGCCGTCGTCGAGGCGTAAACCAGCGTCCACCGCAACCCGTCCAACGTCCGTGACGACGGCCGACGCCCTCTGAGTGGGACGGGATGGGCCTAGATGTGCCCCTGATTTGGGTCGAAGGAAAGGAGAATATTTTTGATTTTCAGAAATTTATGACTTGACATCATTTCTGATAATCGCAACTGATTTGCCCGTCGGGTCGTTTTGTCGCGCCTGCTGTGCCCGTCCGCGGGCATAGGCCTCCCAAATGGAACCGGCGGCCATTCAGAAAGTTTACATGGGGTGGAGGACACCATGCGCAAAGTCTTCTCACTGTTGGACGACGAACAGCGGCAGGCTCTCATTGAGGTTGTTGACCTCGGCACGGCCGTTGCTTCAGCCGGGCTGATCGTGTCGCTCCTCAACGTGTTCGTCGATCTGGTGACGTGAACCGCCTGAGCCATCGGGTGGGTGGGAGTTTCTGGTTAGCCCGCTTCGAGGGCCGGAACGATTCGTGCTTTCGGTTTGAACCTGGAGGTGCGTTATGAAACACGATCTGATTCATGAGGACGCTGCGAGAGAAGCGCTGCCGACCGAGAAAGAGCGGAACTACGGGATGCTGACCGCTGGGGTTATGGCCCTGGTGGCTGTTGGAATGGCAATCTACTGGATTGTGTAGAGCCTGCCGGATTTCCCAAAGCGCCGGCGTCAGGAGATATCGCGAGGAAGTTTCCAATCGGGCCGCGGGTCGCAGGGCTCTTCGACCCTGGCGACGTGATAACCGCTCGGAATCACTTGGCCGCCTTCCTCATCCGCAACCGGAACGTCCGTCACAAGCCCCTCTATCAGGGCTGCTTCCCAGACCTCTTTCTCGGTAGGGAAGGCACTTCCGATCTGCTTGTCGCCTTCAAATAGCGCATACATCGGGCCTCCTAACCAAAACCCCGCCAGCTACACGTGTAACTGACGGGGCTTTTGAGATGATATTTCCGGTGGATTTCTCCCTCGTTGTATCACTCGAACAATCAACGTGCCCGGAGAAAAGTCGTTCCTATGTTCCTGCCGATTCTTTTTGTGGCTGGAAGCGGACATCGAGCGGGGAACCAGGGCAATTGAGAGGCCGTTTGTTTCGGTACGCGCAACGCACGAGTGTGCTTTGGGGGCTCCGGAGAAACGCCATGATCCGTAAATTAGCTTCGGGCGAATACCGGCTCTATTCCCGCAAGATCAATCCCAAGACCGGGAAGAGACGCAATCTCGGCACCTTCAAGTCCCGCGCCGCGGCTGAAAAACATGAACGCGAAGTTCAGTATTTCAAGAGGCATTAAGCACGGAAGCATCGATAGGAACTCTCCAGCACCGATGGTGTTTTTGCATCAACCAACGAAGGAGGGATCATGCCGCGCGGCGACAAATCTGCCTATACCGACAAGCAAAAGCGTCAGGCCGAGCACATCGAGGAGGGCTACGAGCAGCGCGGCGTCTCCCACGACGAAGCCGAGCGTCGGGCCTGGGCTACCGTGAACGCTGAAACCCATGGCGGCAAAAAGAGCGGGTCCGGGCGAGGCAAGAAGGTGGACCACGCCCCGTCCCGCAAGGGCGGCAAGCTCGGTGGAAAGGCCGCCGCCAAACGCCCGGCGGCGGAACGTTCCCGGTCGGCGAAGACGGCGGCACAGACCCGTAAACGACGTGCAGCTTAAGGAGGCGAGAGATGGCCAGTTGCGAGACCTGCGGAAATTCGTACGACAAGGCTTTTCAGGTCGTGATGAACGGCAAATCGCACACTTTCGATAGCTTTGAGTGCGCCATTTTTGCCCTTGCACCAACAAGCAGTGTGGAACGCGCATCGTCGGTCATGGCCTCGAAAAGGCCGGCACCTTCTACTGCTGCGACCATTGCGCTCAAAACGACGGGGTCAGCGGGTTGCGCGACCGTCTTTGATACCGCGATGTCGCTGCAACGAGGATGACGGCATTAAGCCCGCCGGATTCACGCCCGGCGGGCTTAATGGTCGCATCTAAGTTTTAATGAGGTTTCCCGGTCAGGCCGTCTTGGCAAACATCGTGAGAACGCCGTCGGCGATGTTGATGGCCACGACTTGTGACGAAGTCAGGCCCTTGGCCTTGAGCACCGATGCCGCTTCCGGCGTCGCGTCGATGGACTTGCGAAGCGACTGAATGTCTTCCTCGCGGGTTTGAGCCACGAGTTCGTCGACCTTCGAACGTACCGCCGGCTGCAGATCCTTGACGTCGACGACCTGGATGCTCCGGATGACGGTGCTGGACTGCGAGGGCTGCGCCTCGGATTGCGAGGGGCTTCCCTGGGACTGCGAGGGGGTTCCCTGTGCCTGCACGATGGCTGGCGCGCCCAGAGAGAGGGCGGCAATGATGACGGATGCCGTAACGATGCGCATGCTCACTCCTTTTCAGTTTGACTGAAGGGACTCCTATCCACGAAGTTTGGTTGGGGTCTGATTCCGATGTGGCCATTCAGTGAAACCAATGCGGCTGCAATGCGCGCGTCCGAGCCTGCCGGTTCCGGGCCAAAGGTTCCGATTTTCCCGTCGATGTTGCGCCCTGTAGCGCGCTCAGCCCACCTGACGCACGCGAGGCTGTGTCAATCACTCGTGCGAAGCATCTGCAACTCGGCAATGCGTTTGTCGGCGCGGCGGAGCCGCCGGCAAAGCTCGCGGTTGATATTCTGCATCACCATCACATAGGCGTGGATGTCGGCTTTGTAGCAGGCGTAAAGTTGCCGGGCGGTGAGTTCGTACAGCACGGTCGGGCTCTCCGCGACGACGGTGGCTGACCGGTCCTGCATTTCGATCAGCGTCATTTCGCCGAAAAAATCTCCGGGCTCGAGACCCGTCATGCGCAGGACGCGCCCGGACTCCAGCAGCTTGCTCACCACCAGCTGGCCGGAGTGAACGATGAACATCGATCGACCCGCCTCGCCTTCCGCGACGACCGTAGCGCCGGCGTCGAAGCGGCGCTCGGCCAGCATTGAGATCAAAAGATCGAGGCTTGCGTCTGAGAGGCCACCGAAGAAAGGCGTGGCGAGCAGGAACGCTTTCAGATCTGGGGAGCTGACAGCCATCGGGCCAATATACCCGCGCGCCCGGCGGCGGCAAGCGGGCCAGGCCCGATGGGCCGCTCAGCGAGGGCGGAGGCGGCCCGTCGGCTTGCTTCGGCGAGGCCAAGATGGGCACGGCGCCGACGCGCCTGTGCCCATCATCCGGTTCGACCGCAATGACGATTTCAGCTCGTCGGCATCACGTAGGCGTAGATCCGACCACGCGAGACCGGCGCTTCCCGGACCCGGTTGCCGTTGTTGCCGGAGATCATGATCGGGTTGCCCTTGGCGTCGATGCCAGTGATCACGCCGACATGGCCGCCGCCGCGGCCCCTTGTCATCACGGCGATGGCGCCGACCTGCGGGCCGGAGACGCGCTGGCCGTAGCTGGCGAACGATTTCGCCATGTCCGAGCCGGTGCCGCGATAGCCGGAATGCTGCAGCACCATGTTCATGAAGCGGGCGCACCACAGGCTGCCGCGCCCGGTCGGGTTACCGCCAAGATACCGGCGCGCCTCGGCGACGACGTTGGAGGAACCAAAGCTGCTCGGCGCCATCACGCCGCCGGGCGGCGTCAGGGTCGAATTATGATCGGTAACGGTTGCGCTGGCATCAACGTTTGCGTTGGCATCGGCAAAGCCGCCGGCCTGCATTTGCGCGACACCGCGCTCCCAGCGCGACAGGCGCGCGATCTTCCGGTGATGGTGGCGGGCGTAATGCCGTGCATGGTGACCGGCGTGGTAGCCGCGGACGTGGCGCCCTGCGCCATGGTGGGGCCGGGCTGACGCCGGCGTGGCAATGACTACGATCGAAACCGAACACAACGCCAGCGCAAGGACACGAAGCGACCGGCGAAACGCAAACAACTGAAGCATCTTTGATCCTCTATGACACACCACAATCCCGCAACGTTCGTGGACAAACGAACGCGGCGACGGGTTTGAATTTTTGGCTGTGGCGGGAGGAAGATTTCATGCGGCGGTGCGGAAACGATTCCGGGGTGATTCCACGCCCATTTGATGGCCAAAAAGAAACGAGCCTGCCGCATTGCGGCCCAGAGCATTAACTGCAATTTTCGAGGCCGGAGAACGCGCCAAAACCAAGAGGAACCTTAAATGCCCCATGCCGTCACCAGCGATAATGTCCGCCTGCATTTCGAAGAAGCGGGCACGGGAACGCCGATCATCTTCCTGCATGAATTCGCGGCCGACCACACCAATTGGGAGCCGCAGATGCGCTACTTCTCGCGCGGCCACCGCTGCATCGCCTATTCGGCGCGGGGCTATACGCCTTCCGACGTGCCGCCGACATCGGACGTCTACACCTACCAGCATTTCTACACCGACGCGCTCGCGGTGCTCGATCACCTCGGGATCGCAAAGGCGCATTTCGTCGGGTTGTCGATGGGCTCCTATTCGTCGCTGCAGGTCGGCCTCAACGCCCCGGAGCGTGCGATGTCGATGACGCTAGCCGGCGTTGGCTCCGGCTCTGCAATCGAAAATCTCGAAGCCTTCCGCAAGCAATGCGTTGCCAATGCCGAGCAGTACGAGAAAATCGGCTCGGTGGAGGTCGCCAAAGTGACGCGCGAGGCGCCGAGCCGGATTCCGTTCCTGGTCAAGGACCCGCGCGGCCACGCCGATTTCTATGCCGCGCTGGCGCGCCATGACGCCAAAGGCTCGGCCAACACCATGCGCAGTTTTCAGGGCGGCCGCCCCTCGATCTACACCCTGACCGACGCGATCCGCAACGTGCCGACGCCGGCGCTGATCATCTGCGGCGACGAGGACGACAATTGCATCGAGCCGAGCCTGTTCCTGAAGCAGCATTTACCGGCGGCGGGACTGACGTTCTTCCCGAAATCGGGACACGTGCTCAATTTGGAAGAGCCCGCGCTGTTCAACGAAATGGTCGAGCGCTTTATTGCGCTGGTCGAGGCCGGGAGGTGGCCGGTGCGGGATGCAAGGTCGATGGTGGCGGGGTAGCCTCTTTCCGTCATTCCGGGGCGTGCGTAGCACGAGCCCGGAATCCATTGAGCGACTAGTTGCGTGGATGAATGGATTCCGGGCTCGCGCTACGCGCGCCCCGGAATGACGGCGGGCGTCATTTCCCCTTCTCCGCCCGGCTCAGCAAAAACACACCCTGCTCGCCGAACATGTTCCAGAACCACCACGGCAAATTCAGCCGCAACGGGCGGCCGTAGAGATCGAGGGCGACCGCGCGCTCCATCTTGACGTTGATCTGTTCGCAGAGCTGCACGAAATCCTTGATGGTGCAGAAATGGATGTTCGGCGTGTCGTACCAGGTCGCGGGCAGGTTTTCGGTGCGCGGCATGTGGCCGCCGACCAATAGCTGCAGACGCATCCGCCAGAACCCGAAATTCGGGAACGAGACGATGGCGCGATGGCCGATCCGCAGCAGGTTTTCCAAGACCACCCTCGGCTGCCGGGTCGCCTGCAGCGTCTGCGACAGGATCACGTAGTCGAAGGCGTCGTCGGGATAATTGACGAGGTCGGTGTCGGCGTCGCCCTGCACCACTGCAAGGCCCTTGGCGACGCAGCGGTTGACGCCCTCGCGCGACAGCTCGATGCCGCGGCCGTCGATGCCGCGGCTTTCCAGCAGCTGCAGCAGTTCGCCATCGCCGCAGCCGACGTCGAGCACTTTGGAGCCGCGCTGCACCATTTCGGCGACCAGCAAATGATCGCTGCGATAGTTCCCGGTGCGGCCGGGTGTGACGCCCGTGAGCGGCAACGCCTGTTGGATACTCATGACGCAGCGCCACCATTTTCGAGGCCACGCGCCTTGCCAGCGGACTCCAGGAAGGCACGGGAGATGTCGAAGAATTCGGGCACGTCGAGCAGGAAGGCGTCGTGACCGCGATCGGTTTCGATTTCGGCGAACGACACCCGCGCGCTCGATGCGTTGAGCGCATGCACCAATGCCCGCGATTCCGAGGTCGGGAACAGCCAGTCTGACGTGAACGACACCACGCAGAACCGCGTCTGAATGCCGGAGAACGCCTTCGCCAGCACGCCGTCATGATCGGCGGCGATGTCGAAATAATCCATCGCCCGCGTCAGATAGAGATAGGAGTTGGCATCGAAGCGCTCGACGAACGACGAGCCCTGATAACGCAGATAGCTTTCGACCTGGAAATCAGCGTCGAACGAAAATGTCGGCAGATCCCGGTCCTGCATCCGCCGCCCGAACTTGCGATGCAGCGCGGCGTCCGACAAATAGGTGATATGCCCGGCCATCCGCGCCACCGCGAGGCCACGATGCGGATGCGTCCCCTGATCGACATAGCGTCCACCATGCCAATCCGGATCGGCCATTACTGCCTGCCGGCCGAGCTCGTGGAACGCGATATTCTGCGCCGAATGGCGCGTGCTGCACGCGGTCGGGAGCGCGGAGAACACGCGTTTCGGATAGGCCGCGGTCCATTGCAGCACCTGCATGCCGCCCATCGAGCCCCCGACAACACAGAGCAGCGTGTCGATGCCGAGGCGGTCGAGCAGCATGGCCTGCGCCCGCACCATGTCCGGTATCGTGACGACCGGAAAATCCAGTCCCCACACCTTACCTGTCGCGGGGTTGGTCGAGGCCGGACCGCTCGAACCCATGCAGCCGCCGATCACGTTGGAGCAGATGATGAAATACTTGTCAGTGTCGAGAGGACGGCCAGGACCGACCATGATTTCCCACCAGCCCGGCTTGCCGGTCAGCGGATGCACATTGGCGACATGCTGATCAAGCGTCAGCGCATGGCAGATCATGATGGCGTTGGATCGCCCTGCATTGAGCTTGCCATAGGTCTGGTAGGCGATCTGGAAGGGCGCCAGATCGATGCCGCAATCAAGCCGCAGCGGTTGATCGGCGCCGAACGCCGCCACCAGCGAACTCGGATGGTCCGCCTCGTGCGCGCGCTCCTCGGTATGCACCGAGGAGCTGGCTATCGACTGAACGTTTGTCATTTCGGCCACCGACCTCCCAAAGGGAGGCCCTCCCGGACAGAAATCAGGCCATAAAAAAAACCCGGCCTGAACAAAGGTTCGACCGGGATCACTTCTGTCCCCGGCCTGTTTAGCGAGTTGTTTAACGTGGCTGCAAGCCGGCCGGCTCAAATGACCACGGAATAGGCTAAAGCTAGTCCGAAGGGAGCTTTTCGTCAAGGCGGGCCATGGTTAACCGGCCGGGCGCGCCATCATTGCCGATGTTTCTCTTTGCTTTCGGCGGCCGTCTTTCCTAATCAATGCCCTTGTATTTGCCGGTGATTTCGGCCCCCGGCGCTAAAGGCTAGAACATGTCCAAGGGACCCTCGAAGGCACCCCCCGCCCCGCCCTCCCTCGCGGTGCTGCGCCTGGAGATCGACAGCATCGACGAGCAGGTTCACCGCCTGCTGATGGCGCGCGGCGACATCATCGATCGGCTGATCCAGGTCAAGGAGACCCAGGAAGTCGGCTCCGCGTTCCGCCCGGCGCGCGAGGCCGACATGATGCGGCGGCTGGTGGAGCGTCACCGCGGCATTCTCCCGATCGACACCATCGAGAGCATCTGGCGCGTCATCATCTCGACGTTCACCTACGTCCAGGCGCCGTTCTCGGTGCATGCGGACGTCTCGGTCGGCGAATCCGCGATGCGCGATTCGGCGCGGTTTCATTTCGGATTCGTGGTGCCATACGTCGGGCATTTCAGCGCGCAGGCCGCGGTCGAAGCGGTGGCGAAATCGAAGGGCGATCTGGCGCTGGTCTCGGCGACGTCGAGCCGCACGCCGTGGTGGATTGAGCTCGAAGCCGACGGCGCGCCGAAGATCATCGCGCGGCTGCCGTTCCTCGAACGCGCCGACCATCCGGCAGCCTTGCCGGTGTTCGTGGTCTCGCGCGTCGCCGACAACGCCATGGTGACCGAAGTCGAGACCTGGAGCGTGCGCGTCTCCGGCTGGAACGCCGAGATTGCGCGCGCGCTGGCGCCGCTTGCCGAAATCGTCGCCGTCCCCGATACCGCCTTCGATGGTGCGGCGCTGCTGGTGTCGATATCAGGCATTGGCCTGGAGAAGATCAAAACCGCTTTGATCGAGGCCGGCGCGTCGGTGCGCTCTTCGGCCCTCGTCGGCAGCCACGCAACACGCTATACGGTGCCCCCGAACGGGGCGGCCAAATCCTGAATAGACGCCCTACGATCCGGAGCCAGAAGATGTCCCGCCCCGTGCCGAACCCCGGCATTCTCGATATTGCGCCCTACACCCCCGGCAAGAGCCCGGTGGCCGAGCCCGGCCGCAAGGTGTTCAAGCTGTCCGCCAACGAGACGCCGTTTGGCCCGTCACCGAAGGCGCTGGCGGTCTACAAGGACGCGGCTGGTCATCTGGAGGACTATCCGGAAGGCACCTCGCGGGTGCTGCGCGAGGCGATCGGCCGCGCCTTCGGGCTCGATCCGAACCGCATCATCTGCGGCGCCGGCTCGGACGAAATCCTCAACCTGCTGGCGCACACCTATCTCAAGCATGGCGACGAGGCGATCTCGACCAGCCACGGCTTCCTGGTGTACCCGATCGCGACCATGGCGAACGGCGCCAAGAATGTCGTGGCGGCCGAAACCAATTTCACCGCCGATGTCGACGCGATCCTGAAGCTGGTCACGCCGCGCACCAAGATGGTGTGGCTCGCCAATCCGAACAACCCGACCGGAACCTACATTCCGTTCGACGAGGTCAAGCGGCTGCGCGCCGGATTGCCTGATCATGTGCTGCTGGTGCTCGACGCCGCCTATGCCGATTACGTGTCGCGCAACGATTACGAGCTCGGCATCGAGTTGGTGGCGACCACCGAAAACACCGTGGTGACGCATACGTTCTCCAAGATTCACGGGCTGGCGTCGTTGCGGATCGGCTGGATGTTCGGCCCGGCGAACATCGTCGACGCCGTCAACCGGATTCGCGGGCCTTTCAACGTCTCGACGCCGGCAATGCTGGCGGCGGTGGCCGCGATCGAGGACACCGCGCATGTCCAGATGTCGAAGACCTTCACGGAGCACTGGCGCAACTGGCTGACGGAAGAAATTTCCAAGCTCGGCCTCAAGGTGACGCCGAGCGTGGCGAATTTTGTGCTGATCCATTTTCCGCAGGAAAAGGGCAAGACCTCGGCGGACGCCGACGCGTATCTGACAAAACGCGGCCTGGTGCTGCGGGCGCTGAACAATTACGGCCTGCCGCATGCGCTGCGCATGACCATTGGCACCGAAGAGGCCAACCGCCTCGTCGTCGACGGCCTCAAAGACTTTGTGGCGGGCAAGTGAGCATCACGTGAGCACTGAACCTCTCTTCAAACGCGTCGCGCTGATCGGCTTCGGCCTGATCGGCGGCTCGATCGCCCGCGCCGCACGCGCGCAGGGTCTCGCCGGCGAGATCGTCACCTCGGCACGCTCGGCCAAGACCCGCGCGCGGGTGGAAGAATTGCGCGTGGTCGATCGCGTGCTCGAAACCAACGCGGAAGCGGTCAAAGGCGCCGACCTCGTGATCCTCTGTATCCCCGTCGGCGCCTGCGGACCGGTCGCCGAGGAGATCGCGCCGTTCCTCGAGCCGGGCGCCATCGTCTCCGACGTCGGCTCGGTCAAGGGCGCCATCGCGCGCGACATGGGCCCGCATATTCCGCAAGGCGTCCATTTCGTTCCCGCCCATCCCGTCGCCGGCACCGAGCACTCCGGTCCCGATTCCGGCTTTGCCGAACTCTTCATCAACCGCTGGTGCATTCTCACGCCGCCGGAAGGGACCGATCCCGCCGCGGTGGAAAAGCTGCGCGAGTTCTGGGCCGGCCTCGGCGCCAAGGTCGAGATCATGACGCCGGATCATCATGATCTCGTGCTCGCGATCACCAGCCATCTGCCGCATCTGATCGCCTACACCATCGTCGGCACCGCCGACGAACTGGCGCAGGTGACGTCGTCGGAAGTGATCAAATTCTCCGCCGGCGGTTTTCGCGATTTCACCCGCATCGCAGCCTCGGATCCGACGATGTGGCGCGACGTGTTCCTGGCCAACAAGGAAGCGGTGCTGGAAATGCTCGGCACCTTCAACGAAGACCTCTCAAAACTCACGCGCGCGATCCGCCGCAACGATGGCGAGGCGCTGTTCGAGCATTTTACCCGCACCCGCGCCATCCGCCGCGGCATCGTCGAGATCGGCCAGGATTCGGCGGCGCCCGACTTCGGCCGCCCGCACGCGAATTTAACGAAGAAGCCGGAGTAGACCGGCTCACGACGGAGTGAAGCATGATCATCGACCATTCGAAGCTGCTTGGGCTTGCCAACCGCATCGTCACTGCCGGCGGCAGTTCGCCGACGGAAGCCGCCATCGTGGCCGAGCATCTGGTCGAGGCCAATCTGCGCGGCCATGACAGCCATGGCGTCGGCATGCTGGTCGCCTATGTGCGCGACCTCGACGCCGGCACGCTGAAGATCAACCAGACGCCCGAGATCGTCTCGGACACCGGAACCATCTCGGTATGGGATGCCCGCGCCGGCTACGGCCAGGTGGTCGCGCGCCAGGCGGTGGAATGGGCGATTGAGGCGGCCAGGAAACACGGCGTCGCGGTCAACGGGCTCCGCAATGCGCACCATATCGGCCGGGTCGGCACCTATGGCGAGATCGCCGCCCGCGCCGGCATGGTGGCGCTGCATTTTGTGAATGTCGCTTCGGGTTCACCCGGCGTTGCGCCCTTCCGCGGCCGCGAAGGAAGATTCCTGACCAACCCGGTCTGCATCGCGATCCCCGGCACCGACAACAACGAGCCGATCCTGCTCGATTTCGCCACCAGCCGCGTGGCGCTGGGAAAAGTGCGGGTGGCGCATAATGCCGGCAAGCCGATGCTTGATGGTGCGTTGCTCGACCATGCGGGCCAGCCCACCACCGACCCTTCCGTCATGTACACCGACCCGCGCGGCGTGGTGCTGCCGTTCGGCGAGCACAAGGGCTCCGGATTGGCGCTGGTGTGCGAACTCCTGGCCGGCGCCATTGTCGGCTCGCCTAGCGTCACCACATCGACGCCGCCCGAACGCGGCATCATCAATGGCATGCTGAGCATCGTGATCGACCCTATCAGGCTTTCGACGCGCGACAGCATGATGGCCGAGATCGACGACATGATTTCCTGGGTGAAATCGGCCAAGCCAGCGGAATCGGAATCGCCGGTGCTGATCGCCGGTGAGCCCGAGCGGCTTGCGCGGGCGCAGCGTATCGCCAAAGGCATCGAAATCGATGACACGACCTGGGGCCAGTTGACTGATATCGCCGAGCGCTATCAGATCCGGATCGATAGCTGAGCAACTCCGTTTGGGCGCATGCAATGAAGTCCTCTGCCGGCGGGATTCAGCTAACGGCGCTCGATCCCGCCGGCTACCGGCATATGCCCTGGAAGAACGGCGGCGGGGTCACGATCGATATCGCCGTATCCATGCTCCCTGGATTCGCGCCGGGCAGTTGGGAAGGAATCGTCTGGCGTTTCAGCCGGACCGCCATCGTGACGCCGGGCGCGTTCTCGGATTTGAGCGGCTATGACCGCCAGCTGGCGCTGGTTTCCGGCGAGGGGCTCGTGCTCGGGACACCCGTTGGAGAGATCGACGTCAGGCAGCCGTTCAGGCCGGTCCGGTTTACCGGCGAAACCAGTATTGTCAGCCGGCTCGAAGCCGGATCCGTCGAAGTCGTCAATCTAATCGGCGACCGGTCGCGCGTGGCGATTGACCTCTGCTGCCTTTTGGACGGCGCAACGCACGCCTGCCCGGCCGGCATTCACATCGTCTATGCTGCGACAGCTTCCTGCGAACTGTCGATCAGCGACAATGCCCGCGAAATCGCAGCCGGCCACGCGGTGCGCATCGATGCCGGAGAAAGTTTTGCGGTCGCAAACCGGCTTGGCACCGCCATCGTCGCCAGCGTTATTCCCGTGGCGCGGACATCCGGCTGATCCGGAACGATGACGGTCGCCGGTGCAGTTCCCCTCGCGCAAGCGAGCCATTCCGGAAACACATTGGTAACGCTTCCACTTGTGTTAGCTTGCCAACATCACTTCCGCCAAAGAACTTGCCGCCACTTAAAGAAGCTGCAGCCACCGATCGCGGGGAAAAAATGTCCGGCTCCAAGAAGCGACCCATCATCCTCCCCGTCATCGCGTTGCTGGCCCTTCTGTTCGCGAGCGGCGATCCGGCGCGAGCCCAGACTCTGAACGCCGTCAAGGAGCGCGGCACGCTGAATTGCGGCGTCGGCCAGGGACTGCTGGGCTTTTCCAGCATGGATGACAAGAACGCCTGGAGCGGCTTCGACGTCGATATCTGCCGCGCCGTCGCCGCGGCGATCTTCGGTGACCCGGCAAAAGTGACGTTCACGCCGCTCGATGCGGCCACGCGCTTTTCCGCGCTGCAATCGAACAAGATCGACGTGCTGTCGCGCAACTCGACATGGACGATGTCGCGGGAAAGTTCGCTCGGCCTGATGTTTGCGGGCGTCGCCTATTACGACGGCCAGGGTTTCCTGCTGCGCCGGGATGCCAGGATCGATACCGCGCTACAGCTCGGCGGCAAGACCGTGTGCACCCAGACCGGCACCACGACCGAACTGAACCTGGCGGATTATTTCCGCGCCAACGACATGCAGCTCAAGGTGTTGGCGCTCGCCACCGCCGAGGAAAGCCTCAAGGCCTATGACGATCGTAAATGCGACGTGCTGACCAGCGACGTCTCGCAGCTCTACGCCGAGCGTCTAAAACTCTCTGCGCCCGACAGCCACATCATCCTGCCGGAAGTCATTTCAAAGGAGCCGCTCGGACCCGCGGTGCGGCAAGGCGACGACCAATGGTTCAACCTGGTCAAGTGGACGCTTTATTCCCTGATCAATGCCGAGGAGCTTGGCGTCAAACAGGCTGGCATCGACGATGCGGTGAAATCAGCCAATCCCAACATAAAACGCCTGCTCGGCACCGAAGGCGAATTCGGCACGCAGTTGGGCCTCGCCAATGACTGGGCCGCGCGCGCCGTGCGGGCCGTCGGCAATTACGGCGAGATCTATGAGAGAAACGTCGGCACGCAGTCGAAACTCAGTATTCCGCGCGGGCTGAATGCGCTCTGGACCCAGGGCGGCATCCAGTACGCGCCTCCCGTCAGATAGTTCTTCAGGGGTCAGGCCATGACCGTGGATTATTATGCATTGCTGACCAAAGCCGTTGCCGGCAAGGACACCCTCGGCCGCGACAAGATCTACAAGGATGCCTATGACCTCATTACGAGGTCGTCCCACCTCACCCGCGAGGCCGCCGCCTCAAATGTCGCCGCCCTCGAAGCCGCGATCCGGCGGATCGAGGATGAGATCGCCGTCGAGGAAGGCCGCGACGCCGCTCAGATCAACGAAGTGTTGTCGGAAGGCACGAACTGGAAGCCATGGGCCTTCGGCGCCGCCGCGCTTGCTGCCGCCATCGCCTTGTCGGCTCTGGTCTATAGCTATGTCGTCACTAAAGGCCCCGTCGTCGTCGCCACCGGCGTGACGGCCCCACCGCCGAAAGCGGCGCGCGCCCGCGAAGATGTCGTGATGGCCGACCTGAAGGCCGGCGAGGACGGCGGCTCCACCGGCGAAGGCCTGCCGTTTTCGCTGCAGCGGCAAGTGGTGTTCTACCGCACCACCGTGGTTCCCGGCTCGATCGTGATCGACCGGGAAAACCGCTTTCTCAATCTGATCGATTCCAACAATTCCGCGCGCCGCTACGGCATCGGGATTGCGCAGGAATGCCTCAAGGGCGGCAGCTTCTTCCGCGTCACCAACAAGCTCGAATGGCCGGACTGGCGCTCTTCCGCGCAAAACGCCCGGGATGCCGACGCGTTGGCCGCCTCCGCCGGCCGTCCCGGCAGTCCGCTCGGCGCCCGCGCGTTGCTATTGGACAAGCCCGGGCTGCTGATTCATGGCACGAACTCGCCCAAAACCATCGGTCACCTCGTCGCTTCCGGATGCATCCGGCTCGTCAACGACGACGTCGAGGATTTGTACCGCCGGGTTTCGCTGGAAACGCGGGTGGTGTTTGTGAGCTAGGGGCTGGTGTGCGCGCCGACGGCGGGCGCAATACTCCGGCTGTGACCGTCGTCACAGCCACCGGGAACTGCCGCGCTTACTCCTGCCCTGACGGATGGCGGGAATAGTCCCTCCACCGGCAACAGGAGGGACTAAAATGGAACAGCTGACCAAAAAAGCCGACGAACTGACCATCGACGAACTCGATGCCGCGTCGGGCGGCGCCCTCTACCAGCCGCTCATCGTGGTTGCGATTGTCACCGCCGTTGCGATCCGCGCAGGCATCGAGTCGCTGGTTCACAAGATTACCCGTTGAGGTTCCTGCAAGCGCCTTGCGGCGAATGTTCGATTCTTCGAAAGGCGCTTGCAGCGCCCGAAAACTCATCTCGTCGACAAAAGAGTCCTTGGATTACGTCGCGCGCGGATTAACGACGGTGTACCCGCGCAACGAGCGCGCATGGATTCTCGTTGCGTGGCCACCCGAGTTGGCATCGTACGCCATCCACGTATCACCTCCGACATGCTGCTCCAGGACGAAGACGTGCCCGCGTCGCGCGGCAACCATTCCCGGTGCAGGCGCCGTCCGGGGAAACCGCAGCCAGTTGGAGGCAAGATTTAATCCGGGCACGATATGGCCGAACACCCGCATGGATGCGCCGCACCCGCAGAAAGAGCGGGGACAACCGGCTGGGCGACCGCCGACGATTTGACCACGCCCGCTATTCGCTTCCGCCCTTGCATTGCGCGGCAAAATTGCCGACCGTTCTGTGCTCTGCGATTCCCGGCCGTATGCGTTCACACTAACGCGTTGCGTTGGCGAATTCGAAAAGTCACACGGCATGGTTACGTTGCATCCCGGCGCTTGACCAACGAAGCGGGGCGGGCGTGCTTCGGACGCGGTTGAAGAACAGGCAATGAGTACGGACGCAACAAATACTAGTCTCAACATGACAGGGCTCCGGCTTTTTAGCACCTGCCCTGCGTTCACATACCCATCATTGTTAGGCGAAAATGCGGTGGCGCAACGTCCGCTGCTCAGCCCTGAGCCCATCAGCGCCCGGGTTAGCCCCTCACAAGATCGGCCCCAGCGCGGGGGCTGGAGAGCGCTGGGGCCGTCTTGAGCGCGGCGCAGGGGCGGCCCTGGCGCTGCGCTAGAAGTTACCTGTTTGGAAGCGTCATAAGGTCCGGAACGGGCTCAGCGACCGGCCTCTTCGTAATTATCCCAATCCTCCCATCAGCTTTCACTCGTCAGATGTTTCAGCATCAGGTTGCACGCTTCCTCGGTCTCCTCGAACGTTGAAAAAGGCGATCCGCCGATCTTGATCGCCCCGCTGCCCAGATAAAGCGGACGCCATGACGCCACGTAGCCGGGCCGTCCGTGAAAGCCGGGGCCGGCGCGGCTCTCGTGGGTGATCACGAACGAAAAGCCGTCGCTGCTCGCGCTCCAGATTTCCAAACTATCGACGGCACGGTGGAATTGCAGGGCCATCAGCAGTCGTTCACTAGCCATCTTTCATCAAAGCTCGCCGCCACATGAAATCTCTTGCCAGAGCCCACAGCGCTTCAGCCGCGGGGTCCTGATCGGGCAGGACGAAATCAAAGCCCGCTGGACCGGGATCAGGTATTGAGAGCGCGTCGCTTTCTGCCTGGTGATGAAATTTCGGCAGCGACAGCTCCCATTCATTCGCTCTCACCGAGCTGCCTGTTAGTGGGCTTTGATCACCCAAGATTCCCATTGCTCCTGAGGGGCGCTTCGTCATCTGCTCCTCCTGCGGACAACCTCTCTTGTGGTGAGTTCCGAACTTGCAGTTTGCGATACTGTTTGAGTCGTCTGGCGGCCGATCACGGGCCTTACCTATCTGGACTCGATTTCGGAAGCTGCCATAGCCGAGCACCAAAGTGCTTCCGAGCGCAACATTCCCTCGGGGGTAAAGCACTCCCTTCACGGAGTACTCCATTTGCGCCGGGCAGATCACTTGAAAGATATATATCCAAGGCGATTAATGGCGCGAGGTCATTTTTTGCCAGCTCGATCCCGGTTGAGCGCGCCGACGTAGCGCGCCGATGCAAACCGGGGCCGCGTCATAAAAAAGCGACGCCCTCTCGTGACGTCGCGAAGGCAATCGCCAAAGCGAGACTGCTGAATCGAAAACGATCCGACAGCCTCGCGTTGCGCAATCAGCTCAAAAGATTGCGCTGATGCAATATCCGATGCCGCCGAGGAGCGCGCCGCCAATGGCACCCGGTATGGCGCCGATGCCGCCGACCGCCGCGCCGCCCATGCCGCCGGTCACGCCGCCGGCACCCACCGCGACGGCCAGTTCCTTCCAAAAGCCGCCGGCCGCGGCGTCGAGTTCATCGATCGAAAGCTCATGATTGGCTGCATCGTTTTTCGTAACGTTCGTCATTCCAGTTCTCCATCCATGTTGAGTTGCGGGATCATCCCGCAACCATCGTCAGGATGTCCGAATGGTTCGGAGTCTGCCGTGACAGAAATCACGCATCGTCAGCGCAGCTCGGTTGTTGAGAGAGTGTTCCAGAAACGGAACTATTCGATTCGAAAATTTACAGCAGCGTGCATCGTCGGACGCGCGCGTGGTTCTTTGAACCAGGCGCTGACGAGCGTCGATGTTTCAGGCCCGACGGCTTGTCATCGGCGTCTCATCTCGCCGCCCACCAGAACCGGCTTCAGTTCTCGAAGACAAAACTCAAACACGGTGCTTACCCTTGGCACTTTCCGCAGATCCTTATGGGTAAGCAGAAACAACGGATAATTCAGTTCGGGGATCGGACCGAGTACGTTGACGAGGTCATGGTCTGCCGCCGCATACACGGCGGGCAATGGCGCGAGACCCGCTCCGGACTTGATGGCCAAATGCACGCTGGGAATATTGCTGCAGGTTGCGACGATCGGCGCATTCGGCGCGTGCGATCTCATCCAACGCGCGGCGGGCAATCCTTCGATATCTCCGGAAAACTCGATAACACCGAAATTATTGAGGTCGCCGGATGTCTCCGGACGGCCGTGCCGGGCAACGAGGGCGGCGCTCGCGAAGATCGCCCAGGGCACCTCGGCAATCTTTTTGCCCACCAATGCACCGTTATCGGCACCTCCTCCCCGTATCGCGATATCAGCCTCGCCCTTGGAAAGATCGAGCGCCCGCTGTTCCATAATCAACTCAATCCTGATGCCCGGGTGGCGCGCATGAAACTGATCCAGGAACCCCGACCTGATGATGCGCTGTCCCACCGTGACGTGGCTGGTCAGTTTGACATGTCCGGCAGCGGTCAAATCGAGCGCGGATATCCTCCGATGCAACGCGTCGACCGCCGCTTCGACGTGCTCTGCATCCGCCAGCAATTGCTTGCCCGGAGGGGTCAAGCGATAACCTTCTGACGTACGCTCCGCGAGCGAACAGCCGATGGCGGTTTCGAGCGTCCGCAATCGCCGTTGCACCGTCGATGGATTGACGCCAAGCGCCTCGGCGGCGCTGGCGAGGCTGCCCTGGCGGGCCACCGCCAGAAAATATCGCAGGTCGTTCCAATCGAACATCAGGTCCACCCGCATCTTTGCCGACACGGCGCGCAAACTTGCGGCTCCAACCAGCCGGCCTTCGATAGTAATATTCGTACAGACCTTTCAGACCATTGCAGGATCAAACATGAAACAGCATCTGTCCATGGTTTATGCCGTTGGTCTCGCCCTGCTGGTTTCGGCGCCTACCGCATTCGCGCAAACACCCGACGGCGAGAGCGAGGCTGCCATCCGGCGAATCATCGTGGAAATGACAGAAGGATTCAACAACCACGACGGCAAGGCCGCCTCGCGCATGTACATGCAGGATGCCCGTCTCGTCACCGTTCGAGGTGACGTGATGAGCGGTCCCGCCGAGATTGAAAAGGGATTATCGGCCATCTTCGCCGCCCGCGCAAAAAATGCCACGCAACGCACGATGGACGTCAAGATTCGGTTGGTCAGGCCCGACATTGCGTTCGCTTATGTGACCAACGAACTGAGCGGACTGGTCGCCCCGGACGGAAGATCGTTACCTGCGCATCAGGAGTTGAGCTTGCGTGTATTCGTCAGGGATGGCGGCTCGTGGCAGGTAGCCGCATTTCACAACACAATGATTGCCCCATTTGCGCCACCCGTCCGGTAGGAAGCAGCACGGCGCGTGAGGATTCCACGTTCGTCGTCCCGGCCAATGTCGGGGCGGCAAAGCGATCAAAACAGCGGCGGGATCTGTCCCACCTTCAGAGGCCCCAGCAACACCGCGCCGTCGACGAAGCGCAGCGGGAAGCTGCGCGCCTTCTTGCCTTCAAGTTCGGCTGCGGTGCCGAGCGAATTGATGCCGACGGCGACGCCGACATTGGTGTTCTGCTTGACGACCTTGCCAAGACCCGGAATAGCCTTGTCGAGCGCGCCGAACAGATTGGTGAGGTCCTGGCTCTTGACGCCGGGCGCCACGCGATCGAGCGTGGCCTGCGGCACGCCCTGCTCCAGCATTTTGTCGATACCCAGCGCCGGGATCACCCGCTCCAGACCCGTCACCGTCATCTGCAGCTCGCCCTCGATCTGCCCCTGCGCGTTGAGGCCCAGTGTTCCCGCGGCCACGGCGACCAGTTCGCCCTGCTGAATCCGCGAGCGCACGATCTCGACCTTGCCGCCCGCGGCCTGCATTTCGCGGAAGCGCTCGGGCCATGGCTTTGGCGAGAAATCCTTCAGGCCGCTGAGCTTGGTCTGCACATCGGATTCGAACGGCGTCGCCAGCAGCGGATGCAATTCCTGAATGCTCCCTCCTGATATCTGCAGCGCGGTCTGGATCACCGGATCTGCAATCGATGATCCCTCCGCAAGCCTGCCGTGCAGTTCAACACGGTTGGCGCGCGCCAGCGGCGTCTGCACCGGTCCGTTGACGCGCTCGATCGAGGGATTGTCGAACACGATCGAGGCGCGCTCCGGAACGGCCGGCAGCCCCGCTACGCTGCTGCGGCCAACGCTCCAGCTCACCTTCAGCGACGGCGGCTGGCCGCGATCGGCAATCGTCGCCGGCGCCTTGAATTCGGCGATCAAGAGTTTCGGCTGGTAGATCGAGGCGATCACCATGATCTCGCCGAGCCGCGCCGTGAACGGCGCGCCCGCGCCCGCGGTCTGCGAGACCAGCGTCACGCTGGCGTCCTCGCAGCGGACTTCGAGGCGGAACGGATAGCCCGCGACCGAGCGCTTGCCGCAATCATAGATCCGGCCGGCTTTCGCTTCCTGCGCGCGCCACGCATCGGCGCGGACGCCGACCTCGGACGCCGCATAGAACCAGAAACCGCTCCAGGCGATGGCTGCGACCACCAGCAGTGCGGGCAAGATAAAAAGGCGCCAAAGCGGGCGCCGGCGCGGCGCAGGGGTGATGTCGGGCATGCGGCGACCTTTGGCTCATGATTTTGTCAAATGTAAGCGAGTAGAGACCCGGGCAAAAGCCGCTGAATTCGCTTCGCTTTGCCTAGCTGTTCTGGTAGCCGTGGCGCCCGATGTCCGCAATGACCCTGCAAGATTCGGAATTCTCGAGCGGCGACCTCTGGGTGTTCGGCTATGGCTCGCTGATGTGGCGGCCGGGCTTCGAATTCGTCGAACGGGTGCCGGCCCGGCTGATCGGCGAGCATCGCGCGCTCTGCGTCTATTCCTTTGTCCATCGCGGCACGCCTGAAAAGCCCGGCCTGGTGCTCGGGCTCGATCGCGGCGGCGCCTGCCGCGGCATCGCGTTCCGGGTCGCGGAGCAGAACCGCGCCGCCACCGTCGCCTACTTGCGCGAGCGCGAACAGGTCACCTCGGTCTACCGCGAGGTGCAGCGCTCGGTGTGGCTGGAAAACGAGGCGCGGCAGCGCGTCAGCGCGCTGGCCTATGTGGTCGATCGCGGCCATGTGCAGTATGCCGGAAGGCTGTCGCTGGCGGACCAATTGCGTCACGTGCTGCAGGGTCATGGCCAGTCCGGCATCAACCGCGACTATGTGCTGGCAACGGTGAAGGCGATCGAGGCCGAAGGTTTTCGCGATACGCAATTGCATCAGCTGGCACTGATGCTGCACGATTCGCACCCGGTCTTGCACCGGAAAACGCCTGCGAAATAGGCGTTTGCGGCATTTTCGCCACCCTGCTTCGATGAGGTGGAAAACGGGGTGACGCAAATGGCGTTCTGGGCTAGGTGTCCCGCATGGGCACGACCTCACGCCGTTTCGACGGCTTCTTCAAAAGCGAATTCAGGGTCAACGATGCCGTCGGACGCAGCGTCAGCTACGTCCGGGACGGCAAGCTATTGGGTGGCAATTCGGGGTTCGCCCACATCGGGACCTATCGTTTCGACGGCGAGGCGATCGCCGTCGAGGTGACCAGCCGCCGGCACAATTTCGGCGCCGATCATCAATCGCTGCTCGGCTCCGACATTTCGACCATTGCGGTCACCGGACGGGCCGTCGGAAAAGCGTTTTGCTTTGAGGGCGGCTCGCCGCAAATGCCCAACGCGACGTTTCGATCCGTGATGACGCCGCTCGACGAGAGCGAACTCGCAGCCCCCGGCACGATCGGCGAAGGCGGCATTTCCGACGGGCTGTACTCGATTCACCTCAAAATCCTGGACGGCGTGCCCGGCGGCTTGACCGGCGTCATGCTGCTGAACAACGGCCGCATCGTCGGCGGCGATGCCTTCTTCTATTACCTCGGGTCGTATTCATCATCGAACGGCCGCTGGAAGGGCCAGATGGTCAATCAGGAACACACCCCGGCGCGGGGTGAAGACCCGGTGTTTGGCGGGCATGAAATCGGAATCGGGTTTTCCGGGACATGCGATGCGGAGGGCGGCACCCTCGAGGGTACCGCGCTCGCGGGCAAGCGAAGCATCCGGTTCGAAGCCGAGCTGAAACTGATCTGCGCGGCTTAGGACAGGGTGATCGCGCCGACGACCGGCTCACCTCTCCCCGCATGCGGGGAGAGGTCGGATTGCGAAGCAATCCGGGTGAGGGGGTACAGGTTCATCAATTGGCACAAGCGTTCGCGGTGAGAGCCCCTCACCCCGACCCTCTCCCCGCGAAGAGCGGGGCGAGGGAGAAGTGTCAATTGGCTTGCGCGGTGGCCGGCCGGCGCGGCGCCGTCGAACCGGCCGGCTGATCGTCGGGCAAAACTTCGATGCCGATATCGGCGAGCCGCACCCGCACCTCCGCCGCGACATATTTCGCATATTCCGACAGCAGCAGACGGAAGGTCGCACCTGAGGTCCACCATGGCTCGTCGCGCCATTTTTCGCCGACCACCGCAAACGGGATCAGTTCGATATCCGGCATCGCATGCGACAATTCGACGATCGCCCGCGGCATATGGTAGTTCGAAGTCACCACGATCAGCGATTTGAAACCGCGGTCCTTGACCCAGCGCCGCGTCTCCGCCGCGTTGCTTCGCGTATTCACGGCCGAGCGGTCGAGATCGACGCAGCAGCGCAGCAGCGAATGGTTGTCGGGCAGCGTGCGGGAGATGTCGCTGGCGGCGTTGGTCGGGTGCACGCCCGAAATCAAGAGCCGCTTGCCATAGCCGCCGGCCAGCAATTCCATCGCATCCGACACCCGCGACGAGCCGCCGGTCAGCACCACGATGCCGTCGGCATTGCGGGCCGGCTTGATTTCGACGCCGCGCAATTGCGACAGGAAGCCGATGAAGCCCACCGCCGCGCCGACAAAGCCGAGCGCCAGCGTGGCGACGATGGTCGCCCGCAGCCAACCTCGCGGCCGCACGGCCGGCGCATTCGGCGACGTATCGTCGGGTTGCACACGCATGCAGTTCTTGCTGTCCTCTCCGCTCGCAATTCTAGAAGTTTTTTGGGCGAAGTGGAGTCTGGTCCGGCGCCCTCCCCCGGATCAAGTCCCCGGCCATTGCTTCGCTCGAAAACGTTTCAATCAATGTCGTCCAGCGTCGCAAACAGCGTCCGCCGCGAGGCCCAGGCCGTGATCGCGGCGATCAGCACGGCCTGCGCCGCCAGCGCCAGATAGCCGGACGGACGCAGCGAAAACGTGCCCAGCAGCGCGGCAAATTGATCGCCGACCGGCGTGCCCGAGAACCAGCTCGCGATCGATTCCGAGAAACCAAAACCCAGCATTGCAGCGCCGCCGCCGATCAACCCACCCTCGAGGCCGAGCCTGAGGAAATGCCGCAGGAAGCGGTTGGCGATGTAGCTGTCGCCGGCGCCGACGAAATGCAGCACCTCGACGATCGGGCGGTTCGCCGCCATCGCGCCACGCGTCGCAAACGACACCGAAATAATGGTCGCCACGATCACCAGCGCCAGGATGCCGATGCCGGCGAATACCGTCGCCCCGGTCATCGAGCGCATGCGCTCGATCCAGGCGCGGTGATCGTCGACGCTGGCGGAGGGGGCTGCCTGCAGCACCCGCGCGCGCAAGGCGGCGAGGTCGGGCGTGGTGCCGGGCTGCACCCTTGCTACGATGACGCGCGGCACCGGCAGTTGCTCGATCGACAGCCCGGTGCCGAGCCACGGCTCCAGCAATCTGGCCGACTCGTCCTTGGTGAAGGGCCGGACCTCGACGATGCCGGGCTGCGCCCGCATCGCCTCGACGGCCGCGATCGCATCGCGGTCGAGATCGCGGCCTGCCGAGGGACGCACCTGGATGGTGATTTCGCTGGCAACTTCCGATTGCCACTCTGCCGCCGACGCGCTTACCAGCAGCACGGTGCCCGTGGTGATCGAGGCGAGGAACGTCATGATCGCGACCACCGCGACCAGCGCGCGGCCGGAGATCGAGGCGCGCGGCACGATCGGCGACATGTTGCGCGCCCGCGCCGGGACCTGCGGGCGTTCGTGCCCGAGATCGACCAGCGGACCATGCTCGTCACCGGATCTACTCATAGATATGCAGCCGTCCCTGATGCAGCACCAGACGCCGCGCCTCGTACTGATCCATCAGCGTGATGTCGTGGGTCGCGATGATCACGGCGGTGCCAGACTTGTTGAGCTCGATGAACAGCCGGAGCAACCGCCGGCCCAGCGTCGGATCGACGCTGCCGGTCGGCTCGTCCGCCAGCAATAATTGCGGACGCGAGATCACCGCGCGCGCGATCGCCGCGCGTTGTTTTTCGCCGCCGGACAGGATCGGCGGCAGCGCATCCATGCGCTCGCCGAGCCCGACCCATTTCAACAGATCGATCACTTCGCGCCGGTAGCTGGATTCATCCCGCCCCATGACGCGGAACGGCAGCGCCACGTTCTCATAGGTCGTCATGTGATCGAGCAGGCGAAAATCCTGCAGCACGATGCCGATGCGTTTGCGCAAATCCGCAACCTGGTCCTTGCCGAGCAGCGAGACGTCGTGGCCGAACAGATTGACCAGACCGCGCGTCGGCCGCATCGACAGGAATAACAGCCGCAGCAGCGAGGTCTTGCCGGCGCCCGACGGGCCGGTGAGGAACTGGAAGGAATGGGCCGGGATCAGGAACGACAGGTCGCGCAAAATCTCCGGGCCGAGCCCGTAGCGCAATCCAACATTTTCGAACCGAACCAAGCTCAGCTCCGCTCGAGATGGGCCTCGGCTTCTGCCTCGGCCTCGACGTTTGCCTGGGCCTTGACCGGAAACCCATACCTTGGGGCTCGCAGCCCCAGGCTTTGGGCGCGAGCCGGACAAAACGGTTGTGCGACCGTTATGGTTTCCGATTCGTTAACGGTCGCTAGGTAGCATCGGCCCAAAGACACTGTGGAAACGGGCTCCATGCACATCGTCTGCCCCCATTGTACAACATCCTACGCGATCAAGCTGGCCACCCTGGGTGCCGCCGGCCGTACCGTCCGTTGTTCCCGCTGCAAGGAAACCTGGCTGGCGCGCCCCGAGGACGCGGTCGAGATCGCACCTGCCGTGCCGGCGATGGCGGAAGCCAGCCAGGGAACCGGAAATGCCGAGGCCGACGCGGCCGCCGAGTGGGAGGCCATGGCCCGCCAGGAAGAGGCGCAGGACCCCCCCGTGGTCGACAGCCCGTCGATTTCGGCCGATTGGCCCGCCGAGGGCGAAGGTTCCCGGGGAAATGAAGCCGACTGGCCGTCGGTCGCCCAGCAGGATGCCGAGGCGCATCAGGAGGCGGTTTCCACCCACCGCTCGCGGCTGGCCAAGCTGTTCCGGCTGCCCAAATTGCCGTCCATGCGGATGCCGTCGATCGGCGCTCCCGTCGCCTGCGCCGCGATGGGCGCACTGGTCGTGGCGCTGATGTTCTGGCGCACCGATGTGGTGCGGCTGCTGCCGCAGACCGCGACGTTCTACAAGATGGTCGGGCTCGAGGTGAATTTGCGCGGGCTGTCGTTCAAGGACATCAAGATCACCAACGAGACCGTCGACGGCAAGCCGGTGCTTGTCATCGAAGGCATGATCGTCGGCGAGACCAGGAAGCCGGTCGAATTGCCGCGGCTGCGCTTTAGCGTTCGCGACGAACAGGGCGCGGAGATCTATGCCTGGAACGCGGTGCTCGAGCAGCCGGTGCTGAAGCCGGGCGAGCGCGCCTATTTCAAGTCGCGGCTGGCGTCACCGCCGCCCGAAGGCCGCAATATTGATGTACGCTTCTTCAACAAGCGGGATCTGGCCGCCGGCCGCGCGTAAACTTGGCCGGACGTCCCGCTCGCAAATGAGCTGTTGCCATGCCGCGTGTATTGATTGCCGACGACGAAGACTCGATGCGCTCCCTGGTGGCGCGCGCCATCGCCATGGACGGCCATGACACCGTCACCGCCGAGGACGGCGCCGAGGCGCTTGAAATCCTGACGCGCGAGAAGGGTGCGTTCGACCTGCTGCTCACCGACATCCAGATGCCCGTGATGGACGGGATCGCGCTGGCGCTGGCGGCGGCGCGCGATTTCCCCAACCTCAAGATTCTGCTGATGACCGGCTTTGCCGATCAGCGCGAACGCGCCTCCGGCCTCAATGCGATCGTGCATGACGTGGTGACAAAGCCGTTTTCGGTGGCCGATATCCGCACCGCGGTGGCAGATGCGCTGGCGGCAAGGAAGATGTAGCGCGGATCATCTTGTGAGCGGGCTCAACACCCTCCCCTGGAGGGGTCCGAGACAAGCGAAGCTTGCTCGTGGGTCGGTTCGCATGAAGCGCAGCGAAATGCGAAACGGGGTGGGGTGACGGTCTCTCACCTTGCACACTGTTCGTGTGGAGAGACCGTCACCCCACCCCGCCTCTTCGCGTCGACCCTCCCCCTCCAGGGGAGGGTAAGCACGCCGAAGCCGCTCTAGTAATCCTTCAGCAGCCGCTCGATGTAATCGAGTTCGATCTGCGGGCGGGCCGGATCGGCGAGGCGCCGGCGCAGTTCTTCCAGAATGCGGCGCACGCGTTGCACGTCGATCTCGCCGGGGATCTTCACCGAATAGTCGTCGCTGAACTCGTTGCTGCGCATTGGCCGCCCGAGCGGATCGGTATTCCGTTGCGCGCCCTGCTGCCGGCCGTTCGGATTGCCCGGGCCGTCTCCCGGCTGGTCGCCGTCGCCCTGCTGCATCGCTTCGGCGAGGCTCTGGGCGCCCTTGCGCAGCGCATCCAGCGCGCGGCCTTGCGAATCCACCGCACCGTCGGCGTTGCCTTCGCCGAGCCGGCCGGAGGCGTCACCCATCGCGCCATCGGCCTGCTCCAGGCCGTCCTCGCCGTCGCCCTGGTCGCCGCCGGGCTGGCCTTGCTGACCCTGCTGACCCTTTTCGCCGCGCTGGCCCTTCTCGCCGCGCTGGCTCGGACCCATGCCGCGCTTGGCGAGTTCTTCCTGCAATTTCTTCAAGCGGTCGCGCAGGCCCTGCTGGTCCTGCTGCAGATCGCCCATGCTCTGCTCGCCCTGCTTGCCGCGCTGACGATCGCGCCGCGAATCCTGGCCCTGCTTGTAGGTCTTGTCGCGCAATTGCTGCTGCTTGCGGATCATGTCGCCGAGTTCGTTCAGCGCCTGCTCCATGTCGTTGTCGCCGCCCTGCCCGGGCTGCGCCATCTGCAGGTTTTCCAGCATCTGCTGCAGCTGCTCCAGCAATTGCTTGGCCGCATCCTTGTCGCCGGAGCGTGACAGCCGCTCCATCCGGTCGAGCATGCTCTTGAGATCCTGCTGGCTCAGCATCTTGGTATTGGGATCGAGCGGCCGCGCCAGTTGCTGCGGATTGTTCTTGAGCTGTTCGGCGAGCTGGCGCAGGAAATTATCCAGAGCGGCCCGCAGATTGTCGGTGAGCTTCTTGATCTCCTCGTCGCTGGCGCCGCGCTCCAGCGCCTGCTTCAGCGCCTCCTGCGCCGCGCGCAACGCCTTGTCGACATCGGTGATGTTGCCGTCCTCGATCGTGACCGCGAGCGACCACAGGCTCGCCACCACCTCGCGCATGGCGTCATCGGTGCGCGCCGCCTCGAGCTGGCGCGAGACGCTGTAGAGGCCGAGATAATGGCCGGCTTCCGGCGTAAACAATTCCGGCGCGATCATCAGCGCGGCAAGCGCGGCATAGACCTGGCCATTCTGGTTGGCGTCGAGCGCCAGGATGCGGCGCTGCTCGATCAGCGCGCGCGCCAGCGGCTTGGTGAACAGCCGCTCCGGCAGCCGCATGTTGAACGGCTCGCTGCGGCCTTCATTGCCGGCCTCGTCCTTGGCCGTCAGCGTCAGCGTGACGTCGGCGCCGGCATAGGGATCCTCGCTGAGATCCTTGACGGTCTGGCCGACACCATTGCGGGTGCGCGCGTTCGGCAGGGCCAGCGGAAATTGTGGCGCCGGGAACAGCGGGCGCGCCTCGGTGGTTTTTTCGGCGGTCTTCTCGGCGGCCTTGTCTCCGCCTTTGGCGCCCCTTGCCGGTTCCTTGCCGATTTCCTTGACTGCTTCCTTGCCGGAATCGGCCGGCCGGGCGGCGAACGAGGCGCGGGCTTCGGTAACGCCGTAATCATCCTCGAGCTTGTAGGACATCTGCAGCGAACCGCGAGCCTGGCGCTCGGGATCCTTCGCCAGCGAAATGGTCGGGGCACGGTCGGGCGTCGCGGCGAACCGCCATTGCGGCTGGCCGGCCGGCGCACGGACATGGGCGGTGCCGTCGCCGGCGATCTTGAAATGCCGCTCGTTGGTGCCCTTCGGCGCCTGTTCGCTGGGCGCGACTTCAGTGACGCCGCCACCCACCACGACATCGATCGAGCCGCCGCTGGAGCGCACCAGCAGCGTGCTGCCGGCCGGAACCGCCAGCGGCCCGCTATTGGTTCCAGCGTCCTTGCTCGCGGCGGAAAGAATGATCGGCGGCTTGCTGGTGTAGACCGGCGGCGTCACCCAGGCATCGACCCGGACATTGGCCGGCGCCAGCACCCCGTTCCAGTCGAAGGCGGCTGCGATGCGCATCGCGCGCTCGTCACCGGCGGCAAAATAGGCCGCCACCGCCATCACCATGACCAGCGCACGCAACGCCCAGGGATCGTGGATCGGCAGCCGCGGCGACGGCAGACCGGCGCGGATCCGCTTGATCGAGGCCAGCGTCCGCTCGCGCTGCTCCTTCCAGAGGGCCAGCGCGATCGGATCCTTGCTGGCCAGCGTGTCGGTGAGCGCGGTCGCCGGGCGATGGCGAATGCCGGTACCGCGGTCGAGCCGGCTCAGGCTCTCTTCACGGGTCGGCCAGCGATAGCGCAAAATCGGGTACAACGCGCCGAGCGCGAGGCCTGCGAACAAGGCGATGCCGACGACACGGGCGACAAACGGCAGCGCCAGCCACAATCCGGCCCAGGACGCCACCAGAAACAGTCCGACGACGGTCAATAGCCGGGCCAGAATCGGCCATCCGCGCTCCCACGCGATCGCGTACTGGGCCCGCTGCAGGGCCTGCGTCAGTTGAAGCCGCGCCACCGCATCCGGCTCGCGCGCTGGCTCCGTGGGGTCAGGGTTGGCGCCGTTCAATAAACTCTCCGGGTTGCCGACAAATCAGCCTAGCACAGCGGCGGCAATGAGGCACCCGTTTCCACGGCCAACCCACACCCGGAAATACGCATAACACGAAGGCGTGACTGCGGGGCTTCCACCCCCTAACGTCCGCCCGAACCCGCAAAAATACCGCAAGAATACCGGAGGAACGTCATGGACAAGAAGACCTACGACAAGGGCCTGGAAGTGCGCAAAGCCGTGCTCGGCGAGGCCTATGTCAACAACGCCCTGAAGAACGTCGACGATTTCAACCGCCCATTCCAGGAGCTGCTCACCGAATATTGCTGGGGCGCGGTGTGGGGCCGCGAGGAACTGCCGCGCAAGACCCGCAGCATGCTCAACCTCGCCATGATCTCGATCCTGAACCGGCCGCATGAACTGCGCACCCACATCAAGGGCGCGCTGACCAACGGCGTGACCAACGACGAGATCCGCGAAATCTTCATGCAGGTCGCGATCTATGCCGGCGCGCCCGCCGGCGTCGACAGCTTTCGCATCGCGCGCGAGGTGTTCGCGGAAATGGACAAGGCTTAGAACCGACCAACACTCCACCAAGAATTTTCCGTCATTGCGAGCGAAGCGAAGCAATCCACCTCGCCGCACAAAGAAAGAATGGATTGCGTCGCTGCGCTCGCAATGACGAAACAAGGAAAATCAACACCATGGAAATCGGATTCATCGGCCTCGGCAAGATGGGCTTCCCGATGGCGCGCCGCCTGATCGAGGCAGGCCACCAGCTCACCGTGTTCGATACGCGGAAGGAAGCCACCGACAAGCTTGTGGCGCTCGGCGCGCAAGTGGCGTCATCGCCAAAGGATATCGCCGATCGCTGCGAAACGGTGCTGGCGAGCCTGCCGTCGTTGCAGGCCTCGCTCGACGTCGCAACGGGCACCGGCGGCGTGATCGAAGGCAAACGCGTAAAACGCTTCGTCGACCTCTCCACCGTCGGCTCGCAAATGGCGACGCGGATTCACGGCCTCCTGGCCGCGAAGAACATCGTGCAGATAGACTCTCCCGTAAGCGGCGGCGTCGGCGGCGCCGAAAAAGGCACGCTCGCCGTGATGGTGTCGGGCCCGCGCGCCGATTGCGACATGTTGAAGCCCGCGCTCGGCGTCATCGGCAAGGTGTTCTTCATCGGCGAGAAGCCGGGCTCCGCGCAGACCATGAAGCTCGCCAATAATTTCCTGTCGGCCACCGCGATGGTGGCAACCTCGGAAGCGGTGGTGATGGGCGTCAAGTCAGGACTCGATCCGGCCGTGATGGTCGACGTGATCAACGCCGGCTCGGGAATGAATACCGCCAGCCGCGACAAGTTTCCCCGTGCGGTGCTGCCGCGGACGTTCGACTTCGGCTTCGCCACCGGACTGATGGTGAAAGACGTGCGGCTCGCGCTGGACGAAATGAAATCGCTGGGGCTGTCGATGGAGGTCGCCGAAGCGGTCGGGCGGCTGTGGGAAGTCGTGATCCGCGACCAGGGCGCAGAGTCGGATTTCACCGAGGCGATCAAGCCGATCGAAAAGGCCGCGGGTGTGATCGTCGGCGGCGCCAAGGGCGGCAGTCACGCGGCGAAGTAGCACGCCGCGCAACGCCGGACGGGATCAATGGCCGCTCAATAACCCTGGCGATAACGCCGGCCGCTGCCTTCCGGACGTCCGCCGTAATACGGATTCTCGATGCACTGGGCGGGAAGGCCCAGTGCGGTCGCGTTGCACTGCTCCAGCGAGGTATAGGCGCATTCGATACGTTCGCCACCGAAATTCTGGATCTGCTTGATGCAGACCGGATACCTCGGATTATAGGTCTGGGCGCGCGCCGGCGACGTCGCCGAAACCGCTGCCATCGTCAAGACAGCCAAAGCCAGAATGCGCATCGGAATCTCCTTTGAAATCGGCACAATGTCAGCGCGCGCTGACAAATATGCCTTGGGTCACAGCCACGGCGCCTGCCGGTCCATCGCGATCAGTTCGTCGACCTCGATGCGCGGACGCACCACCGCGAATTGATCGTTCTTGACCAACACTTCCGGCACCAGCGCGCGGGTGTTGTAAAAGCCTGATTGCACCGCGCCATAGGCGCCGGCGGTCATGATCGCCAGGAGATCGCCGGCCTTGGGCTCGGGGATCTGGCGGTCGAGCGCCAGATAATCACCGGTTTCGCAGACCGGCCCGACCACGTCGGCGGTGATCGTCGGCGTGCCCGGCGCAGCTTCGCGGACCGGCAGGATGTCGTGATGGGCCTCATACAGCGTGGGGCGGATCAGATCGTTCATCGCGGCGTCGATGACGACGAAATTCTTGGCGTCGCCCGGCTTCACGTAGATCACGCGCGCAACGAGGATGCCGGCATTGCCGACGATCATCCGGCCCGGCTCAAACATCAGCGTGCAGCCGAGATTATGCGTCACCCGCTTGACCATCGCGGCATAGGCTGACGGCAGCGGCGGCGCTTCGCGGTCCATGTGATAGGGAATGCCGAGCCCGCCACCGAAATCGATATGCGAGATGTTGTGGCCGTCGGCGCGCAAGGTCCGCACGAAGTCGGAGAGAATCCGGAAAGCGGTCTCCATGCGGCTCAGATCCGTGATCTGGCTGCCGATATGCATGTCGGTGCCGGTGACCTCGATCCCGGGCAGCCTTGCGGCACGGGCGTAGACTTCGCGGGCACGCGCAATCGGCACGCCGAACTTGTTCTCGGATTTCCCGGTGGCGATCTTGGCGTGGGTGCCGGCATCGACGTCGGGATTGACGCGCACCGAAATCCGCGCGGTACGGCCCATTTCGACCGCGAGCCGCGACAACAGCTCGAGTTCAGGCTCGGATTCGACGTTGATGCAGAGGATATCCGCCGCCAGCGCGGCGCGAAGTTCCGCCTCGGTCTTGCCGACGCCGGAAAACAGGATCTTGTTTGCGGGGATCCCCGCCGCCAGCGCCCGCTTCAACTCGCCGCCGGAAACCACGTCGGCGCCGGCGCCGAGTTTCGCCAGCGTGCGCAGCACCGACTGGTTGGAATTGGCCTTCATGGCGTAGCAGACCAGCGTCTTCTCGCCGGCGAAGGCCTCGGTGAACACCCGGTAGTGGCGCTCCAGCGTCGCGGTCGAATAGCAATAGAACGGCGTTCCCACGGCATCCGCGAGATGGGAAAGATTGACCGCCTCGGCGTGGAGCACGCCGTTGCGATAGTCGAAGTGATTCATGGTGCGCCTTATAGCGTTTTCAAGCGAAGTGGGAACCGGTTCGCAGCGCAATCAAGTTTACGCAGATTGCGTGTACTTATCTGCGGCGGAAAACGCGTCAAAGCGAAATGCTCAGTTACCCAGCAGCGGGTCGAGTATGAATGGTTTCTTTTTGCCTCTGGCCGCCTCCGGCGGGGCGTCTGACCCGAAGCCCGGATTGTATACCCCCGGCTGGGCCGCGCGCTCGGTCTCCGAATCGGTGGCCGCGGATTGCGACGACGCATTCGAGGCGCTCGGCGGCAGATCAAGGCCGCCCTTGCGGCCGCAGCCGCCGAGCGCAAGCGCGCTCACGCTCAGCAGGATGATGGCCCATCCCGACGAAGTCGGCCGGTAGTTACGTGTCACGACTAAATCCCCAATGCGCGCCGCACCATACAAAGATTGCCTTGCGATGGCGAGGCCTGACGCCCCCATGAAACCCAAGAAAAACCCAAGAAATTACAGCGAAATTTTTGGCCTCAGCCCAATTTTCGCTCTTTTTCCAGCCGCTTCAGCCAGGACTTGGCCTGGGCTGTCACATTCTTCGGCGCCGTGCCGCCATAGCTGGTGCGGCTCTTGACGGACGCCTCCACCGACAATACGCGCAGCGCCTCTGCCGTAATCTTCGGCTCGACCTCCTGCATCGCCTTCAGCGGCAGCTCGTGCAGCGCCACGCCCTGTTTCGAAGCAAGACCGACGATGCGCCCGGTGACGTGATGGGCGTCGCGGAACGGCATTTTCAGCGTCCGCACCAGCCAGTCGGCGAGATCGGTGGCGGTGGCATAGCCCTCGCCCGCGGCCGCCTTCATCCTGTTCTCGTCGGGCACGAGGTCGGCAACCATGCCGGTCATCGCCCGGATCGCCAGCGAGAGGGCTGCGAACGCTTCCATCGCGCCCTGCTTGTCCTCCTGCATGTCCTTTTGATAGGCGAGCGGCAGCCCCTTCATGACGATCAAGAGCGCCGTCAGCGCGCCGATCACCCGCCCGGTTTTGGCGCGCACCAGTTCGGCCGCATCGGGGTTGCGCTTTTGCGGCATGATCGAGGATCCCGTGGTGAACTTGTCGCTCAGCCTGATGAGGCCGACCAGCGGCGAGGTCCAGATCACGATCTCCTCGGCGAAGCGCGACATATGCACCGCCGCGATCGACGCCGCCGACAGGGTTTCGAGCACGAAGTCGCGGTCCGAGACCGCGTCGAGCGAATTGGCCATTGGCCGGTCGAAGCCGAGCGCCTTGGCGGTGGCGTGGCGGTCGATCGGAAACGAGGTGCCGGCGAGCGCGGCCGCACCGAGCGGTGATTCGTTCAGCCGCTTGCGCGCATCCGCAAAGCGGCCGCGGTCGCGCGCGGCCATCTCGACATAGGCCAGGAGATGATGCCCGAGCGTCACGGGCTGGGCGGTCTGCAGATGGGTGAAACCGGGCATCACCGTGCCGGCGTGTTCCAGCGCCCGCTCTACCAGGACATATTGGAATGCCGCCAGCGCCGCATCGGTCTCATCGATGGTGTCGCGCACATACAGACGAAAATCGGTCGCGACCTGGTCGTTGCGCGAACGCGCGGTGTGCAGCCGGCCGGCGGCGGGGCCGATCAGATCGGTCAACCGGCTCTCGACGTTCATATGGATGTCTTCGAGCGCGCGCTTGAAATCGAACGACCCTTTTTCGATTTCTGACAGAATCGTGTCTAGACCTTTGCCGATATTTTTCGCATCACCGGCCGTGATAATGCCCTGCGCGGCGAGCATCGCGGCGTGGGCCTTGGACGCGGCGATGTCCTGGGAATACATGTGACGATCGACGTCGATGGAGACGTTGATTTCCTCCATGATCGCATCGGGACGTTCGGTGAACCGGCCGCCCCACATCTTGTTGCTCATGACTTCTCGCTCACGACTTCTTATTCAGGTGCTGGCTATTCAGGTCTGGCATTTATCGTCGAAACCGGCGAAACGCCGTGCCGGTTTCGGCCGTAACATGAGCACTGCATAGCCGTATCTGATACAGGATGACAAACGATATGCCCGAAACGCCTGCCCCTCGCCCGGCCGCCACGCGCCGGATCCCCATTGCCATCGGCGCGGTCCTGATTGGGGCGGCGATCGGCTTTGCCGGGGTCTACGGGTTCGGCGGCTTCAAGCGCGGCTCGGGCGGCGATGCCGCCTGTGCGGGCGCGGTCGAGCTGGCGCGCAAGATCGGGCCTTTGGCGCATGGCGAGGTCGCCGCGCTGACCATGGCCACCAGCCCGCTCCGGCTCCCCGACCTCGCGTTCGAAGATGCCGAGGGCAAGCCCCGAAAACTCTCGGACTGGCGCGGCAAGACCGTGCTGGTCAATCTGTGGGCCACCTGGTGCGTGCCCTGCCGGAAAGAGATGCCGGCGCTCGACAGCCTGCAGACCAAGCTTGGCGGCAAGGATTTCGAGGTGGTCGCGATCAACATCGACACCCGCGATCCCGAAAAGCCCAAAAACTTCCTGAAAGAGGCCAATCTGACCAAACTGGCCTATTTCACCGACGCGAAAGCCAAGGTTTTTCAGGACCTTAAGGGCATAGGCAAGGCGCTGGGCATGCCGACTTCGATCCTGGTGGACGGCCAGGGCTGCGAAATCGCCAATCTGGCCGGTCCCGCCGAATGGGCCAGCGACGACGCGATTGCGCTGATCAAGGCCGCGGTGAAGCCGGTGACGGCGGGGTTCTAGAGGTTTTAGGCGATCGCGTTCAGATTACCGCCGACGCCCGGCGCAAGGTTGGCCGTCGAGGGGGTGCCGAGCAGGGTCTGGACCGCGAATTTCTCGGCGTCGTTGTTCTGTTTGATCATCGAGGTCTGAATCTGCTGCTGCAGACCGCCCGCCTGCATGGCGAGCATGCTCGAGACCATAGCCATCATGTCCATACGCACGACTCCCGAAACGCCGGGAGACCCTAGCCGAGGCTGGTTAACGAGAAATTGAGGCTCAGCGCGTCGGGACCGGCTTGTCGCCGCGGTAATCGTAGAAGCCGCGCTGGGTCTTGCGGCCGAGCCAGCCGGCTTCGACGTATTTCACCAAGAGCGGACACGGCCGGTATTTCGAATCCGCCAGCCCCTCATGCAGCACCTGCATGATCGACAGGCAGGTATCGAGACCGATGAAATCGGCCAGCTCCAGCGGGCCCATCGGATGATGCGCGCCGAGCTTCATCGCCGCGTCGATCGCCTCGACATTGCCGACGCCTTCATACAGCGTGTAGATCGCCTCGTTGATCATCGGCAGCAGGATGCGGTTGACGATGAAGGCCGGGAAATCCTCGGACACCGCGATCTGCTTGCCGACCTTGGTGACAAAGGCCTTGGCGGTATCGAAGGTCTCGTCATCGGTGGCGATGCCGCGGATCAGTTCGACCAGTTCCATCGCCGGCACCGGATTCATGAAATGAATGCCGATGAATTTCTCGGGGCGGTCGGTCGAGGCGGCGAGCCGTGTGATCGAAATCGACGAGGAATTGGTGGCGACGATAGCTTCCGGCTTGAGCACCGCGCAGACGTCGTGGAAGATCTTGCGCTTGACCTCTTCCTTTTCGACCGCGGTTTCGATCACGAGGTCGCAATCCGCCAACCCATCGATGGTTTCGGTCGAGGTGATACGGTCCAGCGCCTGCTTGCGGGCGTCCTCGGTGATCATCTTTTTCACGACCTGGCGCGACAGGTTGCCGTTGATGGTCGCCATCGCCGATTTCAGCCGGTCGGCGGAGACATCGTTGAGCACCACGTCCAGGCCGGCCAGCGCCGCCACATGGGCGATGCCATTGCCCATCTGGCCCGAGCCGATCACGCCGACCTTCTTGATTGTCACCGCCATCTTGTCATCCACTCGAACGGCACGCATATCGCGCCAGTTCATCCCGTTAGGCCCCGGTCCGAACCGAGGCTTAAACCTGTTTTCGACGCGTTTTCTTCAAGCGAACCCGGTAGCCACTTCGCTTGAAAACGCTGTCCCTAGATTAACACCGGCCGGAGCTTACGCGTCCGGCCACTGTTTGACTGCCGTTATTTTCCGAGCTTGCCGAGCGCCTCGGTCAACTCCGGAACCGCCTGGTACAAATCCGCGACCAGGCCGTAATCGGCGACCTGGAAGATCGGCGCGTCCTCATCCTTGTTGATCGCAACGATCACCTTGGAATCCTTCATGCCGGCGAGATGCTGGATCGCGCCGGAGATGCCGATCGCGACATAGAGCTCCGGCGCCACCACCTTGCCGGTCTGGCCGACCTGCCAGTCGTTCGGCGCATAGCCGGCATCGACGGCGGCGCGCGAGGCGCCGACGCCGGCGCCTAACTTGTCGGCGAGCGGCTCGATGTACTTGGCGAAGTTCTCGCGGCTCTGCATGGCGCGGCCGCCGGACACGATGATTTTCGCGGACGTCAGTTCGGGGCGGTCGCTTTTGGCGACTTCCTCGCCGACGAAGGTGGAGAGGCCCGGATCGGCCGCGGAGGCGGCGTTCTCGATCGCAGCACTGCCGCCGTCACCGGCCGCGGCGAAGGTCGAGGTCCGTACCGTGATGACCTTCTTGGCGTCCTTGGACTTCACGGTCTGGATCGCGTTGCCGGCGTAGATCGGCCGCTCGAACGTATCCGGCGAGACCACCTTGATGATTTCGGACACCTGCATCACGTCGAGCAAGGCTGCGACGCGCGGCATCACGTTCTTGAAGCGCGAAGTCGCGGGCGCGACGAAGGCGTCATAGGACGGCGCCAGCGCCACGATCAGCGCCGCCATCGGCTCGGCAAGGTCATGGGCATAGGCGTCGCCCTCGGCAACCAGCACCTTGGTGACACCGGCCAGTTTTGCCGCCGCCTCGGCCGCCGCCTTGGTGCCCTGGCCGCCACCGGCGACCAGCACGTGAACCTCGGCACCCAGCTGGGTGGCCGCGGTCAGCGCCTTGTTGGTGGAGTCCTTGAGGGCCTCGTGGTCGTGTTCGGCAATCAACAGCGTGGTCATCAGAGAACCCCGGCTTCGGTCTTGAGCTTGGAAATCAGTTCGGCGACGTCCTTGACCTTGACGCCTCCCTTGCGGCCGGGCGGCTCGGTGGTTTTCAGCACTTCGAGATGCGGCGTGAGATCGACGCTGTAGTCGGCCGCGCTCTTGTCGGCGATCGGCTTCTTCTTCGCCTTCATGATGTTGGGCAGCGAGGCGTAGCGCGGCTCGTTGAGGCGGAGATCGGTGGTGACGATGGCCGGTCCCTTCAGCTTGAGGGTCTGCAGGCCGCCGTCGACTTCGCGCGTCACCTTGAAATCGGAGCCGTCGACTTCGAGCTTGGAGGCAAAGGTCGCCTGCGACCAGCCGAGAAGTGCGGCCAGCATCTGGCCGGTCTGGTTCGAGTCGTCGTCGATCGCCTGCTTGCCGAGGATGACGAGGCCGGGCTTCTCTTCGTCGACGATGGCTTTGAGAATCTTGGCGACCGCCAGCGGTTCGACATTGCCTTCGGCCTTGACCAGGATGCCGCGGTCGGCGCCCATCGCAAGACCGGTCCGGATCGTCTCGGAGGCCTGTGCGGGCCCGATCGATACCACCACCACTTCGGTCGCCTTGCCGGCTTCCTTCAGCCGCAGCGCTTCCTCGACGGCGATTTCGTCGAACGGATTCATCGACATCTTCACGTTGGCGAGTTCCACGCCCGTTCCGTCGCTCTTGACGCGGACCTTGACGTTGTAATCGACCACCCGTTTTACCGGCACAAGAACCTTCATCGATCCTCTTTCGCTTGAATTCTGGGGTTTGGTGAGCTCTCTATTAGCTTGGGCGCGGAACCTAAAGGTCCCGCTATCGGCGGTCAACGCGCGAAAGCCAAAAATCGACCCCTTTGGAAGGCCAGAGCCTGTTCCGTTTCGATTATCGAAACGGGGCTCCGGATTCCTTTTTTTGACGCGTTTTCTGAGCGCGAACCGGGTCCACTTCGCTGGAAAACGCTATGTTTAGCGGTTCTGGCCGGGCACCCACAACACGTCCCCGGCGCCATTATCGTTCATGGCGCGGCTGGCGACGAACAGGAAATCCGACAGGCGGTTCATATATTGTATGGCAGGCTCGCTGACCGGCTCTTCCGGCCTGGCCGCCAGTTCCACCATGATCCGTTCCGCTCTGCGACATATGGTGCGAGCGAGATGCAGGTATGCCGCAGCGGGGGTGCCGCCGGGCAGCACAAAGGAGGTCAGGGGCGCCAGATGGGCGTTGAGCGTATCGATATCGCGCTCGAGCCGCTCGACCTGGCTGGACAGCATGCGCAGCCGCTCCGCCTTGCCGTCGCGCTGGGGCACCGCGAGATCGGCGCCGAGATCGAACAGGTCGTTCTGGATCAGGCCCAGCATCGCATCGAATTCGCGCGCCTGCGCCAGATGCAGTCGCACCACGCCGATCGCGGCGTTGGTCTCGTCCACGGTTCCATAGGCGCTGACGCGCAGATCGTATTTCGGGCGGCGTTCGCCGCTGCCGAGCGCGGTGGTGCCGTCATCGCCGGTCCGCGTGTAGATTCGATTAAGCACGACCATTGGCGGATCCCCTCTTACTTGCCCTATTTGCCCATCGCCCAGACCACGGCCATCGTGATGACGATGGCGATGAATTGCAGCAGCACCCGCAGCCGCATCAGATTCTGCGAGCGGCTGGGCGAGCCGCCCCGCATCATGTTGATGAGACCCAATAACAACACGATCGCAACAGCAGCGACCGCGATGGGCAGAACAATCGAACCAAAAAAGGATGCCATCGGCGCTACATAACACCGCGCCGGGCCGGCCGCCATACGTTCACAGAGCCTGCACCGATGCCTGATCGATCTGGCTTTTAGCCCAATAATATCAGAAGCTAGGGTGATGTTCGGATCGAACCGTCAATCGCAAGGCCAGGGTGGCATGTGAGGCAGGCCAAGTACGTCTATCACGTCGTGATGGATGCATTTTATACGTTCCTCGCCGATGACGGCTGGGCGATCGCCAGCCATATCGCGCTGTCGACGCTGATGGCGCTGTTTCCGTTCCTGATCGTGCTGACCTCGCTGGCCGCCTTTGTCGGCTCCAAGGAACTTGCCGACCAGTCCGTTGAACTGTTGCTGCAGGTGTGGCCGCAGCAGGTCGCGGATTCGCTTTCAGGCGAAATTCACGACGTGCTGACCACGACCCGCGGCGACCTGCTGACCATCGGCGCGGTGCTGGCGGTGTATTTCGCCTCGAACGGCGTCGAGGCGCTGCGGGTGGCGCTGAACCGCGCCTATTCCGTGATCGAGCCACGCAGCTGGTACTGGCTGCGGCTGGAATCGATCGGCTACACGCTGGTCGCCGCCTTCACCGCGCTGGCGATGGCGTTCCTGATCGTGCTGTTTCCGTTGATGCTGGAGGCGGCGCGGCGCCACATTCCCTTCTTCGTCGAGACCAACGAGCACTTCCTCAACGTCACCCGCTACAGCGTCACCATCGGCGCGCTGATCATCGCCCTCTTCATCCTGCACGCGTGGCTGCCGGCGGGACGCCGGGGCTTTCTGCAGATCCTGCCCGGTATTATTTTCACTTTGGTTGCGTCGCTGCTGTCGGGCATCGTGTTCGGCCAGTATCTGACGCGCTTCGCCAGCAACTACGTGACGATGTATGCGGGATTGGCATCCGTCATCATCGCGCTTGTGTTCCTGTATTTCATCGCCGCGATCTTCGTTTATGGCGGCGAACTCAACGCAGCGATCATCAAGTCGCGGCTGCCGCACGGCGTGTCGCTTCAAGCAGCGCAGTCGCTAGCGCACGTGGACTGACCGGCTTGACCAGGAAGGCGTCGGCCCCCGCAGCGCGCGAGGCCGCCTCGTCCTCGCCGCGCCCCGACACGCAGATGATGGCGATGCGGCCGAGCGGCGGATCGAGCGCCCGAATGCGCCTGATAGCCTCGATGCCGTCGATGCCCGGCAGCACCATGTCCATCAGCACCGCGTCGAAACTTCCTTGCGCGATCCGCTCCGGCGCGGCCTCGCCCTGGCCGATGAACTCGGTCTGATGGCCGAGTTCGGTCAGGATGGCGTTGAGCACGACGCGGCCGAACGGATTGTCCTCGACGCTGAGCAGGTGCAAGGGCCGCAGCGCCCCGGTCGACGGCTCGCCGTCGGCCCCCGTCATGATCGTAATCGGGCCCTTGGCCGGCGACATCACGACGCTGAGCGTGAAGGTGGTGCCGCCGCCGCGCCGCTGCGTCACCACGATGTCGCCGCCCATGGCGCGCGCGAGCTGCTTGACCGACGACAGCCCAAGCCCGGTGCCGCCGAACTTTGAGGCGATCGAGACATTGGCCTGCGAGAACGGGCGGAACAGGCGCTTGATCTCGCTGAGCGTGAGGCCGATGCCGCTGTCGGAGACCGCAAAGGCGACGCCGATTTTGCCCCTGGGCGCGCGCAGCGGCGACACAACAAGCGTGACGCTGCCCTGTTCGGTGAATTTCACCGCATTGTCGATCAGGTTCTCCAGCGCGGCCCGCAGCCGTACGGGATCGCCGACCGCGAATGCCGGCAGCTTTTCAGAGATCTCGACCGACGACTGCAGGCCCTTCGCCGCCGCCCGCCCGGTCAGCGAATCGCCGGCGTTGCGCGCGAGCGTGCGCAGATCGAAGAAATCGTGGCGCACGGTGAGCCCGGGACCGCTGCTGCGCGCGGCATCGACGAACAAGGTCGCAAGACTCGCCAGGTGCTCCGCGCCGGCCTTGATGGTGTCGACCCAGCGCCGTTCGCGCTCGTCGAGGTCGGAGGTGGCCAACAGATTGCTGATCGCGAGAATGCCGGTCAGCGGCGTGCGCACCTCGTGGGCAAAGGCCGCCAGTGCCACTTCGACCACCCCGGGCCCGGCCGCCGCTTTCCGCGAACCGCGTTTCTTCGCGGCAACGCGCGATACGCGCTTCTTCTTCGGCTGCCTCTTGGTCAGCCGTGTTGTACGCTGTACGCGCGGTTTTGCCGCCATGGTCCCCCACACCCCGTCCTTGATCAGCATGGCATGCCACGGCGGCCGGAGTCACGAAGGCCTTTGCGGCAGCTCACAGCAGTAGAACTACGGAAGTCCCAGCAGACGGCGGATGTGGGCAGGCGTAGCGCCCTGCCCTCGCAATTCGCGCAAGGCGGTGGCCTTGGTCGACTTCGACAGTTTCTGTCCGGCGTCGTCGAGGACCAGCCGGTGATGCCGGTAGGCCGGTTGCGGAACACCGAGCAGCGATTGCAGCAGCCGGTGCACGCTGGTCGACCAGAACAGGTCGTGGCCGCGCACCACGTCGGTGACGCCCTGCAGGGCGTCGTCGATCACAACAGACAGATGATAGCTGGTCGGCGTCTCCTTTCGCGCCAGGATGACGTCGCCCCAGGCTTCCGGCCGGGCGGCCACAAGCCCGGTTTCGCCGCCAGCGCCCTCGCCGTGCTCGATCCAGGCGAGATCGGGCGCTTGTGCCATGGCCGCCGCCATATCGAGCCGCAACGCGTAAGGCAGGCCCTGTTCGATCAATTGCCGCCGCGCCGGGGCGGAAAACGACTTCGCGGCGCCCGGATAGAGCGGCGCGCCATCGGGATCACGCGGCCAGGACGTTCCGGTTTTCGCGGCGGATTCCCGTTCGGCGACCAGACGGGCGATTTCCGCGCGGCTCTCGAAGGCGGGATAGATCAGACCGCGGCCTGACAGTTTTTCCACCGCCTCGCGAAAGTCGGAAAGATGTTCGGATTGCCGCCGCACCGGCGCTTCCCAGCCAATGCCGAGCCATTCAAGGTCCTGATAGATCGCGGCCTCGAATTCCGGCCGGCACCGCGCCGCATCGATATCCTCGATGCGGAGCAGGAATCTTCCACCGCTCGCGCGCGCCAGCTCGAAATTCAACAGCGCCGAAAAAGCGTGGCCGAGATGGAGGTAGCCATTGGGGCTTGGCGCAAATCGGAACACAGGTGACGGCATTGATCTCTTTCGCAGGACATGATGGTTTTAACGGGCAATGACCATTCACCTCAACTCCCAGGCCGACCTCGAAGACGCGATTGCGGCCCTCGTCGTACAGGACAAGCGGCTCAAACCGATTCTCGAACTCACGGGCATGCCGGCGCTGCGCCAGCGCGAGCCGGGCTTTGCCGGGCTGGCGCATATCGTGTGCGGTCAGCAACTCTCCACCGCCAGCGCCGGGGCGATCTGGGGGCGCCTCACCGCCGCGTTCGATCCGTTCGATCCCGAACCCATCCGCAAGGCGCGCGCCGACCGCCTCGGACGGCTCGGCCTTTCGGCGGCCAAGATCAAGACGCTGAAGAACATCGCGCGCGAACTGGCCGCGGAGCGGTTGAACCTCGACGTGCTGGCGGAAGAGGATGCCGACGCCGCGCACCATACGTTGACGGCGCTGCATGGCATCGGGCCGTGGACCGCCGACGTCTATTTGCTGTTCTGCCTTGGCCATGGCGACGCCTGGCCGGCCGGCGATATCGCGATCCAGGAAGCGATCAAAATCGGGCTCGGCCTGAAGACGCGCCCGACCGCCAAGCAAATGGCGCCGCTGGCCGAACCGTGGCGCCCCCTGCGCGGCGCGGCGGCGCATCTGTGGTGGAGCTACTACCGCGTAGTGAAGAATCGCGAGGGCGTGATCGCGAAGTAAACTCGATCTCGTGTCCCGGACGCGGTGCAGCGCTCTTCAGCGGTGCACCGCAGAGCTCAGATGCGCAATTGCGCATCGGGGGACCCACATTTGCGCCGCGGTGACATGGACCCCGGATCAGCAGCGCACCACGTCGCAAACGCGACGCACTGCGCAGCATCCGGGGAACGGAGACCGAGGTGAACGTCGAATTTTTTCAGCCACGCAATCTCACCCGGTCCTCGCGCGCGCATGCCGTGACAAAGTTGATCACCGCGCGCACGGCGGGCAGTTCGACCAGATCCGGATGCGCCAGCAGCCAGAGATCGGCTACGCTGACGAGTTTTTGCGGCGCGACCCGCACCAGATCGGGATCGCCGGCGGCGACGAAGCAGGACAGCGCCGAGATGCCGAGGCCGGCCTTCGCCGCGGCCAGCATGTCGCCCTGCGACGAACAGCGCAGCACCACCGATCCCTGCCGGGTGATGAGATCGCTCCAGCGCGCCAGGCGTTCGTTCGAGGCCCGGTCGGCGAAGCCGATGACGCTGTGCCCCTTCCATTCGTCGCGCCGCTCCGGCAGCCGTCGCCGCGCCGCATAGGCGCGCGAGGCGTAGAAGCCGGTGCCGAGCCGGCCGATCCTGCGGCCGATCAAATTCTCTTCGCCGCTGTCCACCGGACGCAGCACGACATCAGCCTCGCGGCGGCGCACGCTGGCCGGAAACGGATGGGTGATGATCTCGATCTGGATGTGGTCGTGCGCGCGCAGGAACGGGCCCAGCCGCGGCATCAGCCAGTGCGAGGCAAAGGTCGCCCCGATCGAGAGCTTGACCACGCCGCGGGCGTCCGCACCGGTCGCCGACACCGCGGCCTCGGCGCGCAACGCCGCCGCCGCCATGGCGTCGACATGCTCACGGAATTTGCGGCCCTGCGAGGTCAGCGACAGGCCTTCGTTGGAGCGCGCGAACAGGGGTATGCCGAGCTGGCCCTCCAGTTCGGCGATCTTGCGGCCGACCGTCGGATGGCTGGAACGGAGCTGGCGCGCCGCCGCGGCGAAGCTGCGGGTTTCGGCCACCGCGACGAAGGTCTTGCACAGGTCCCAGTCCATCGGCGATCAGGCCCATATGTTCATTACTGAATAGTCAGCTGTTCAATATTGAACGTCGGCGGCGGCCCGTCCAGCCCTATAATGCAGGGCGTAAGCAAGCCGGCTGGAGCGGAACCGTTCGCCGGCCTCAAAACCCAAAGGGAGGATTGAATGCCGTTGCCAGCGTCGCTTGCCAATTCGCTTGAACTGCCGGTGGTTGGCTCGCCACTTTTCATCGTGTCCGGGCCGGAGCTCGTGATCGCCCAGTGCAAGGCCGGGATCGTCGGATCGTTTCCGGCGCTGAACGCGCGGCCGGTCGAAAAGCTCGGCGAATGGCTGAGCCGAATCGAGGACGAACTCGGTGAGTACAAGGCGCTGCAGCCGGAGAAGAAGGTCGCGCCCTATGCGGTCAACCAGATCTGCCACGCCTCCAACGACCGGCTGATGAAAGACATGGAAACCTGCGTCAAGCACCAGGTTCCGATCATCATCACCTCGCTGCGGCCGCCGCTGGAGATCGTGGAAGCCGCGCATTCCTATGGCGGTGTCGTGTTCCACGATGTGATCAACGTCAAGCATGCACGCAAGGCTGCCGAACAGGGCGTCGACGGGTTAATTCTGGTTTGCGCCGGCGCCGGCGGGCATGCCGGTACGCTGTCGCCATTCGCGCTGCTGCGCGAGGTCAAGCAATGGTTCAAGGGCACCATCCTGCTGTCGGGCGCGATCTCCGACGGCTGGAGCATTGCCTCCGCGCTCGCGCTCGGCGCCGACCTCGCCTACATGGGCACCCGCTTCATCGCCACCGAAGAGGCCAATGCCGACCTCGCCTACAAGAAGGCGCTGACCGAGCACGCCGCCCATGACATCGTCTATTCGAACCTGTTCACCGGCGTGCACGGCAATTATCTCGGCCCCTCGATCGTGGCCGCGGGCCTCGATCCCGACAATCTGCCGGTCGCCGACAAGACCAAGATGAATTTCGGCTCCGGCGGCAATACCAAGTCCAAGGCGTGGCGCGACATCTGGGGCTCGGGCCAGGGCATCGGCCAGATCAATGATGCGCCGCCGGTCGCCGAACTCGTCGCGCGCCTGAAAGCCGAATTCGACGACGCCGGCAGCGACTTTCTGAGGCGGGCGCGCGCTTAGGCGGCGCGCCCCCGGCTTCGACAACAATCAAAACAGAGGGATGGGAACGATGAGCGTGTCACGCACTGCATTGAGCATTGTGTTCGCAATGTTGGCGACCGCAGCCGTCGCCGCCGACGACAAGGGCGAAATCCGTATCGGCCAGACGCTGCCCTATAGCGGGCCGGTGTCCGGCTTCGGCGTCATCGGCCGTGCGCAGGAGGCCTATTTCGAGAAGGTCAACGCGGACGGCGGCATCAACGGCCGTAAGGTCAAGTTCATCACCCTCGACGACGCCTACTCGCCGCCCAAGACGGTGGAGCAGACCCGCAAGCTGGTCGAGCAGGAAGAAGTGCTTGTCATGTTCGGCTCGCTGGGTACCGCGACCAACAACGCCGTGCATCGCTACCTCAACAGCAAAAAGGTGCCGCAGCTGTTCGTGCTGAGCGGCGCCACCAAATGGGCCGACCCGAAGAATTACCCGTGGACCATGCCGGGCATGGCGACCTATCAATCCGAGGGCGTCGTCTATGCCAAGTACATATTGCAAGCCAAGCCGGACGCGAAGATCGCCATCCTGGCGCAGAACGACGATTTCGGCCGCGACTATGTCGCCGGCTTCAAGCGCGCGCTGGGAGACAAAGCCGCGACCATGATCGTCTCCGAGGCGAGCTATGAGACCAGCGCGCCGACCATCAGTTCGCAGCTCGCGACGCTGAAGGCCTCCGGCGCCAACGTGATGTTCGGCGTCGTGCTCGGGAAATTCACCTCGCAGATGATCAAGGGCGTCGCCGAACTGAGCTGGAAGCCCGACCTGTTCTTTGTGCCGACATCGGCGTCATCGATCTCGTTCCTGGAGCCCGGCGGACTGGAAAACGCGGTCGGGCTGATTTCGTCGAGCAACCAGAAGGACACGATGGACGCTCAATGGGCCAATGACGCCGGCGTGAAAGAGTATTTCGCGTTCATGAAACAGTACTTGCCCAATGCCGATCTCAACAATTCGAACTACGCGGCGGGCTACCATTATGCCAACCTGATGACGAAGGTGCTCGCTGCGTGCAAGGACGATTTCAGCCGCGAGAACGTCATGCGCCAGGCGGCTTCGCTGCGCCAGGTTTCGCTGCCGCTGCTGTTGCCTGATATAACCGTGTCGACCGATGCCGAGGATTATCTGCCGTTCCAGCAATTGCGGCTGCGGCGGTTCGACGGCAAGAGCTGGGTCGGCTTTGGTGAAATTCTGGACGACCGATAGGGAGCACGCAACGTGATCATCGGCGGCGAACGTTCCATCAGCTACCCCCAGATCTACGACCGCATCGCACGCGCGGCGACGGGATTTCAAAGCCTCGGCCTTGGCGGCGGCACGCCGGTCGCCATGATGCTGCGCAATGATTTTGCGTTGTTCGAGGTTACCGGCGCAGCCGCAGCGCTTGGCAGCCCGGTGGTGCCGATCAACTGGCACCTGAAGGCCGAGGAGGTCGCCTATATCCTGGCCGACAGCGGCGCCGAGATTCTGGTCTGCCACGCGGACCTGTTGCCGCAGATCAGGGACGGGCTATCAGCCCATATCAAGCTGTTGATCGTGACCACACCGCCGGAAATCGCCGCGGCGTTCAATGTTCCGCCCGCGCTGACGCAAATCCCTGGTGGCATGACCGACTGGGACGTCTGGCGCGACACCCATGCGCCATCGCAGGAGTCGCCGATCGGCAGCGCGCCGATGTTCTATACGTCGGGCACCACGGGCCTGCCCAAGGGCGTGCGGCGCAAGCCGATGAAGCCGGAACAGCAAGCGGCCTCGGCGCGCGTGGGCACCATCGCCTACGGCATCAAGGCCGATGACGATCAGATCGTCCTGATGAACGGACCGATGTATCATTCGGCGCCGAGCTCCTACGGCATGCTGGCGTTTCGCAACGGCTGCAAGATCGTGCTCGAACCGCGCTTCGACCCCGAGGACCTGTTGCGGCTCGTCCAGGAGCACCGCATCACCCACATGCATGCGGTGCCGACCATGTTCGTCCGCCTGCTGCGACTGCCGAATGAGGTCAGACGTCGTTACGACGTCTCCTCGTTGCGCTTCGTCATCCACGGTGCGGCCCCGTGTCCGATCGAGGTCAAACGCGCGATGATCGAATGGTGGGGACTCGTCATCAATGAATATCTGGGATCGACCGAAACCGGCATCCCGGTTTGGCATTCGGCCGAGGAGGCTCTGGCAAAGCCCGGCACTGTCGGACGGACCATCGAGGGCGGCATCGTGAAGATCTTTCGGCCGGACGGCACGCGATGCGACATCGGCGAGCCCGGCGAAATCTTCATGCGGCAGGTGTCGGTGCCGGATTTCGATTACCACGGCAAGGCCGAGGCGCGCGCCGAGGCCGGCCGCGACGGCCTCGTCAGCGTCGGTGACGTCGGCTATCTCGACGAGGACGGTTATCTGTTCCTGTGCGATCGCAAACGCGACATGGTGATATCAGGCGGCGTCAACATCTATCCCGCCGAAATCGAGAACGCGCTGATCGGCATGGACGGCGTGCGCGACTGCGCGGTGTTTGGAGTTCCCGACGACGAGTTCGGCGAGCGGCTGTTTGCCTGCATCGAGCCCGACACCAACGCCGCGCTGTCGCCGGCGGCGGTGCAGGATTTTTTGCGCACCCGCCTCGCCAACTTCAAGGTACCAAAGGACATCCAGTTCATGGACGCGATGCCGCGCGAAGCCACCGGCAAGATTTTTAAACGCAAGCTCAGGGATCTCCATGCGGAAGGGCGTCTGCGCGCCATCGTGTGATCCGTCTGTCCGTGATTGCGAGGAGCGAAGCGACGAAGCAATCCATCTATCCCCGGGCGGAAAGGTGGATTGCTTCGCTTCGCTCGCAATGACGGGGATGCATTTCGACGCTTGATCCGAACGATGTTTTAAACATCATTGCTGTTGCAAAACGTTCATCGTTGGGCGCAAAGATCACCGCACGTCACAAGCAGGGATCGAGCACATGCACGCCACCGACTTCATCGTCGCCCGCAACGATCTGCAGCAATGCAAATCGATCGAAACGCAACTGCCGGACGCAGCCGCGTTGCCGGCCGACGCGCTGCTGGTCAAGATCACCCGCTTCGCCTTCACCGCCAACAACGTCACCTATGCCGTGATGGGCGATGCGTTGAAATACTGGCAGCTGTTTCCGGCACCAAAGGATTTCGGCAACATTCCGGTGTGGGGATTTGGCGAGGTGATCGCCTCGAAGCATCCGAACGTCGCCGTGGGCGAAACCCTGTTCGGCTACTTCCCGATGGCGACGCATCTCGTGATCGAGGCCGCCGACGTCAGCAAGCGGGGCCTGCGCGACGGTGCCGCGCACCGGCAGGGCGTGGCGCCGGTCTACAACGCCTATGCCCGTGTCAGCGGCGATCCGGCGTTCACCGGCAAGCAGGGCGACTATCAGGCACTGCTGCGGCCGCTGTTCATGCTGTCGTTCCTGGTCGACGACTTCCTCGCCGAAAATGATTTCTATGGCGCGCGCCGCGTGATGCTGTCGTCGGCCTCCAGCAAGACCGCGTACGGCCTGGCGCATCTCGTGCACGGGCGTGACGGTATCAAGGTGATCGGACTGACCTCGGCTCCGAACGTCGCATTCGTCAAATCGCTCGGCTGCTACGACGAAGTCGTGACCTACGACGCGGTGACATCGCTTCCTGCGGATTCGCCGGTCGCTTATGTCGACATGGCCGGGAGCAGCGAGCTGCGTGAAAGGCTGCACCGGCATTTCGGCGACCAGATGAAATATTCCGGACGCGTCGGCCTCACCCACCGCAGCACGTCGCCCGAAGAGCCGGAATTGCCGGGCGCCAAGCCGAGCTGGTTCTTTGCGCCGGACCATATCCGCAAGCGCGCCAAGGAATGGGGACCGGGCGGCGTCGATACGCGCTTTGGTGCAGCGTGGGCCGGCTTCGCGCCGAAACTCGATCAATGGCTCACCGTGACGGAAGGCCGCGGACCGGCGGCGGTGCAACAGGTCTATCTCGACACCCTCAACGGCCGCGTGCCGCCGGACCAGGGGCATATCCTGTCGATTTAGAGATAACCGCTATCTCCTCACGCTCTTTCTGCAGCCTCCCGAATGGGTATAGGCTCGCGGGAACAGGGATAACGCCGCATAGACGGCCGGTGACGAGAAACGCGCATGCTCGACAAGACGGACGATATTTCGGTAGCCGCCGACAACTGGCTGGCGCAGTTCGAAGAGGCGCTGGCGAAATCCGATAGCGGCCTGCTGAAGGCGCTGTTTCATGCCGACAGCCATTGGCGCGACGTGCTGGCGTTGAGCTGGAACATCCAGACCGTCAACGGCGCGGACGCGATCCTGAAAGAGCTGAGCGTGCACGCGCCGGCCGCTGGCCCTGTTGGATTTGCGGTCGATCCCAACCGCGCCGCCCCGCGCAAGGTGATGCGCGCGGGAACCAACGCGATCGAGGCGATCTTCAAATTCGAGACACGGGTGGGACGCGGCAGCGGCATCATCCGGCTGATTCCGGATGCCGGCAATGTCCTGAAGGCGTGGACGCTGCTGACCGAACTCGGCGAGCTGAAGGGCTTCGAGGAGCAGATCGGCGTCGCGCGGCCGCGCGGCAACGCTTATTCGCGCGATTTCCGCGGCCCCAACTGGCTCGATCTGCGCAAGGCTTCTTCCGGCTATGCCGAACACGATCCGACCGTGCTGGTGATCGGCGGCGGACAATCCGGCCTCTCGATCGCGGCGCGGCTGAAGCAATTGAATGTCGATACGCTGATCGTCGATCGCGAGAAGCGCATCGGCGACAATTGGCGCAAGCGCTACCACGCGCTGACGCTGCACAACCAGGTGCAGGTCAACCACCTGCCCTACATGTACTTCCCGCCGAACTGGCCGACTTACATCCCGAAGGACAAGCTCGCCAACTGGTTCGAGGCCTATGTCGAAGCCATGGAGTTGAACTTCTGGACCGAGACCGAGTTCGAGGGCGGCAGTTACGACGAGACAGAACAACGCTGGACCGTGACACTGCGCCGCGCCGACGGCAGCACGCGCACCATGCATCCGCGCCATGTCGTGCTGGCGACCGGCGTCAGTGGCATTCCGAGCCGGCCCGAGATTGCCGGTCTGAAGGATTTTCGCGGCACTGTGATGCATTCCAGCCAGTACGACGACGGCGAGAACTGGAAGGGCAAGCGCGCGATCGTGATCGGCACCGGCAATAGCGGCCACGACATCGCGCAGGATCTGCATTCCAGCGGCGCCGAGGTGACGCTGTTTCAGCGCTCATCGACGCTGGTCGTCAGCATCGAGCCCTCGGCGCAGCTGGTGTACGCGCCCTACAATGAGGGCACGCTCGAGGACAACGATCTGATCGCGACCTCGATGCCGCTGAAGGTGGCGCGGAGGAGCCACGCGCTGACCACGGAGAAATCCAAGGAGCTCGACAAGGAGCTGCTGGAGGGGCTGGCGCGCGCGGGCTTCAAGCTCGATTTCGGCGAGGATAACACCGGCTGGCAGTTCAAATACCTCACCCGCGGCGGCGGTTATTATTTCAACGTCGGCTGCTCCGATTTGATCGTCAAAGGCGACATCGCTCTGAAGCAATTCGCCGACGTCGAAGGCTTTGTCACCGATGGCGCTGACATGAAGGACGGCGAGACCATCGCCGCCGATCTCGTCGTGCTGGCGACCGGCTACAAGCGGCAGGAAGAGCTGGTGCGGCTATTGTTCGGCGAACCCGTCATGAACCGCGTCGGCACCATCTGGGGCTTTGGCGACGGCCAGGAACTGCGCAACATGTACACCCGCACCGGCCAGCCAGGCCTGTGGTTCATCGCTGGCGGCCTCGCGCAATGCCGCATCGGATCGAAACATCTGGCGCTGCAGATCAAGGCGATCGAGGAAGGGTTGCTGCCGCGCGGTGCCAAGCCGGCGGCGGCCAGCGCGTGAATCCATCAACCAAACCAACGCCGTCATTCCGTGGCGTGCGAAGCACGAACTACGATGTGCAATTGCACATCGGAGAATCTCGAGATTCCGGGTCTGGTCCTTCGGACCATCCCGGAATGACAGCAACAATGGGGGAATAAACATGCCATCCATTCTGGGCTCGGGCGAACACCGTTATCGCGTGGTGGAGAACTGGGCGAAGCTGCCCGATGGCTGGAGCCTCACCGACGTCGCTTCCGTCGCGGTCGACAGCCGCGATCGCATCTACGTCTTCAACCGCGGCGCCCATCCGATGGTGGTGCTGGACCGCGAGGGGAATTTCCTCAGGAGCTGGGGCGAAGGCCTGTTCAACCGCGCCCATGGGCTGCACATCGATGCCGACGACAATCTCTATTGCACCGATGACGGCGACCACACCGTGCGCAAGTGCTCGGTCGACGGCAAGGTGCTGCTGACGATCGGCATCCCGAACCGGCCAAAGCCGTATATGAGCGGCGAGCCGTTCCACCGCTGCACCCATACGGCGCTGTCGCCGAAGGGCGAGATCTATGTCTCTGATGGTTACGGCAATGCCTGCGTCCACAAATACACACCCGACGGCAAGCTGCTGAAGAGCTGGGGCGAGCCGGGCTCCGATCCCGGCCAGTTCAACATCGTCCACAACATCGCAACCGACGTGGACGGCTTCGTCTACGTCGCCGACCGCGAAAACCACCGCGTGCAGGTGTTCGACGGCAACGGCAAGTACGAGACCCAGTGGAACAATTTGCACCGGCCCTGCGCGCTGCATTGCTGCGGCGGCAAGCATCCCACCTTCATTGTCGGCGAGCTCGGCCCCGGCATGCCGGTCAACCTCAAGGTACCGAATCTCGGGCCGCGACTCTCCATCGTCGACGCCAAAGGCCAGCGGATCGCCCGGCTCGGCGGCGAGGACGGCCCGGGGATTGAGACCGGCAAATTCCTCGCCCCCCACGGCCTGGCGCTGGATTCCAGGGGCGACATCTATGTCGGCGAAGTCGGCGTCACCAACTGGAAGACCAGCTTTCCCGACACGCCGATGCCGACGGAGGTCGGCGTCGGCCGCTGCCTGCAGAAGCTGGAGAAGGTTTAGGACCGGCCGCGCCGCCTCGGCTGATAGCACGCCTATCACGACGGGTTGACCGCGGACGCCGGGTGCTGGAGATGCCTTGAAGACGCCCTGGAGGCCCCGGAACCGTGGCGATTCGGGGGCGGCATATGCTGGATAAGGCCCGGAACACTCTTCACAATCCCGTCACGCTGCCTGTAGTATGCAGGGCGCATGCTGCTTCGCAGCTAACATGGGAGTCAGGAGCGTTTCTTGAACGCACACGTCTCGCAAGGCGGTTGGCCGGTGCTGGTGCTGAACGCGGATTTCCGGCCGCTGAGTTACTACCCGCTGTCTCTCTGGTCGTGGCAGGACGCGATCAAGGCGGTGTTCCTCGATCGCGTCAACATCGTCGAGCATTACGACCGCGCGGTGCACAGCCCGAGCTTCGAGATTCAGCTGCCGAGCGTGGTGTCGCTCAAATCCTTCGTCAAGCCGACCACGCATCCCGCCTTCACCCGGTTCAACGTCTTCCTGCGCGACCGGTTCTGCTGCCAATATTGCCTGGCGCATGACGACCTCACCTTCGATCACATCATCCCGCGCAGCAAGGGCGGCCAGACCACCTGGGAGAACGTCGTCGCGGCCTGCTCGCCGTGCAATCTGCGCAAGGGCAATTTGACGCCGCAGCAGGCGCGGATGTTTCCAAGGCAACACCCGTTCGCACCGACCGTGCATCAACTGCACCGCAACGGGCGCCTGTTCCCGCCGAACTATCTGCACGATAGCTGGCTCGACTATTTGTATTGGGACACCGAGCTCGATCCGTAGAGCCGGGGACGCTGTTATCGCGGGAATCAAATGAGTGCCACGCTTTCCGGCGCTGTGAGTTTCCGATAATTCAATCTGAGATAAGCGGGTACGCCGCGGCCTGGCTTTCCCATGCCCCTTACGAGTTCGATCACGCCCTACGATCCCGAGTGGCCGCAACGGTATGCGGAGGAAGCCGAGCGATTGTCTCCGACCTTCGGATCGGCATTGCAGGAGATCCATCACGTCGGCAGCACAGCCGTGCCGGGATTGGCGGCGAAACCTGAAATCGACATCCTGGCCATAGTCACATCCGGCAGCATTCGCGAGGAGTGGACCCGAGCGTTTGAAGCGCTTGGCTACCGGCGCGGCGGCGACCTTTCACCAGGCCACCATTTCGTCAAGCGGGATGTCGGCGGCGTCCGCACGCACAAGCTCCACGTTTGCCGCGAAGGCCATCCGGCCATCGCGCGAATGCTGAAATTCCGGGACCATCTTCGCCGGCATCCGGCCGATCGGTTGAGGTATCAGGAACTGAAGCTCGCCCTCGAACGCGAAAATGCCGACGGCATTCACAAGTATCTTGCGGACAAGGCGCCGTTCATCAACTCCCTTCTCGCCAGCCTCGAGTGAGAAGCCCCGGCTCGCGCGCCAGGCCGCTTGGTGGCCGGCACGTCTCGGCATCCGTGTCGGGTTCAACGGCGCTAATCGTGACGGCCGGCCCCCCGGTCCCTCACTTCCCGCCCCTCAACCTGTCCGCCATTCGCTCGGCGATCGCCACCGTCGTCAGATGCGTGTTGGCGCGCGGGACTTCGGGCATGATGGAGGCGTCGATGACGCGTAGGCCTGTGCAGCCGATCACGCGGCATTCGGGATCAACTACCGAGCGCGGGTCGTCGGCTGCGCCCATGCGGCAGGTGCCGCTGGCGTGCTGGGCGTCGCTGCACTCAGTGAACAGCCAGTCGTCGAGTTCGGCTTCGCCGAGCGCCTCGTCCATCGAGCGTCCGGTCGCGCCATACTCGACACGGTGGGCGATGTCGGTGATGGCGGGCTGCAGGCAGATCTCGCGCAGGCGGCGCGCGCCGTCGCGCATACGAATGAGATCGCTGCGATCGGACAGCATGCGCTCGTCCACCGCCGGATCGATGGTCGGGTCTGACGTGGTGATGCGGACGTGGCCCTGGCTGAACGCCTGGTAGATCGACACCGCGATGCGGCCGCGCGCGGTGCTGGCCGTCTGATTGACGTCTCGGGCGAGGTTGCCGGCGATCATGATCATGTCGTTCTCACCGGCGCCTTCGAGACCGGAGCTGTAGCGCAGGCAGCAATTGGTGTGCCGGTGCATCAGCGTGCCGACCTGGCCGTGCTCGCGCAGATGCAGCAGCGCATCCATGATCGGATGATCGAGCAGGTTTTCGCCGACCGGCAGATCGGCCAGAACAGGGATGCCCAACCCTTCCAGCAATGCCGCAGGACCGATGCCGGAGCGCTGCAGAATGGCGGGAGAGTGAATGGCACCGGCGCAGAGGATCACCTCATACTTCGCCGTGGGCGCATATGATTTGCCGCCGATGCGCACCCGGACCCCGCGGGCGTGGAGCCGGTTGCCTTCGAATTCGATTCCTTCGACCAGGGCATCGCCGACGATCCGCAAATTCTCGCGGCCGCGCGCCGGCTCGAGGTAGCCGTCATTGGTGGAGACGCGGCGCCCGGCCTCGCTGTTGATGGCGTAGGGCGACACACCTGTGCCATCAGGCGCGTTGTGGTCGTCGCACCAGCCATAGCCGAGGCCGAGCGCGGACTGGCGCAGCGCCCGGTCCACGTTTCCCCAATCCGGCACCGGCGCGCGATACACCGGGATCGGGCCGCGATCGCCGTGATAGGCCGCGTCCGGAAAATTCTTGTCGGTCTCCAGTTTGCAGAACCAGGGCAGCATCGCGTCCCAGCCCCATCCCTCACAGCCGCTTCTTTCCCAGCGGTCGAGATCGTCAGGCATCGCGCGGATGGCGATCTGGCCGTTGATCGTGGAACTGCCGCCCATGGCGCGCCCGCGCCACAGCAGGCGCGGCGCCTGCTGCTCGGTTCGCCTCGCCAGGAGCTTGGGCCAGCGGAAATTATCATCGCCGATGGCGCGCATCGGGTTCGGGATCTGGATGTGCTCCGGCGTGTCGGCGGTGCGAAAATCCTGCCCGGCCTCGAGCAGCAGCACGCGATGGGCGGGGTCCTCGCTGAGGCGCGCGGCCAGCGTGGCACCGGCGGAGCCGCCGCCGATGATGATCGTGTCGTACTCCTGGTCAATCATGCACGGTCACCGACAAAGTCATTCCCTCACGTATTTCTGGATGCGCCAGTTCAGCGTGTCGGCGACGAAGATCTCGTCGCGCGGGCTCACAGCGATGTAATGGGCTTCACCATATTTACCGAGCGTTTTGCCCTGCCCTGCGCCTGATATCATCCCCACCACCTTGCCGCTCAGATCGAGCTTCATGATCTGGCCGGTGTGACCGGCTGCCAGCCAGATGTGCTGATCGTCGCCCATGAACAGCCCGCAAGGCGCGCCGGGATGCTGCGAGCAGCGGATGTAATTGCCGTCGGCGTCGAACACCTGGATGCGCTCGTTCCTGCGGTCGGCGATGTAGAGCAGCCCTTGCGCGTCGAACACCAGGGAGTGCGGCAGGTCGAATTCACCGGGCCCCTTGCCGTTGCTGCCCCAGGTCTTGATGAAATTGCCGTCAGGATCGAACTTGATCACGCACGACGTGCCCTTGCCGTGCCCTTGCAGCACGAAGATGTCGCCGGTCGGGCCGACCACCGCCTCGTTCGGTTCGTGGAACAGCCGTAGGTGCCCGAACGGATGCCACTCGCCGGTGTGGCCCTTGACGCCCAGCACCATTTCCAGCCGACCGGACGGATTGAACTTGTAGACCAGGTTCGCCGCAACGTCGGTTGCCCAGATATTATCCTGCGCGTCGATCCGCAGGCCGTGCGAGCGTTCGAACATGCCCTCGCCGAACCCGCGGATGAAATGGCCGTCGGGATCGAATTCCATCAGCGGCATCAGCCCGCGATGGATGACGAAGATGTTGCCTTTGGAATTGAAGGCAACGCCCGACGTGCCGCGAAAATTCATGCCCGGCGGCAGCTTGAACGATTCGGCAACCGCGACGTAGGGAAGTGGTGGGGATTCCATTCGCGCCGCCCCTCATGCGAAAAGTTCGCTCGCCAGGGCCCGCTCAACCCAACGACATATCCAGCGGCGGCGCGACATTATCCGGCAGCGGACAGACATAGGGCGTGCGGGCGGTGCGCTTCTTGAGGTCGGCTTTCGCGGCTGCGATCAGCTCCGGCTCGCCCAGCGCCTGGACACCGAGCGCGGCCATCGCCTTGGCGGCCTGCACCATGGCCTTGTGGGCATGTGGGCTCTTGCCCTGGGCGACGATCTGCCAGGTGTGAAACGGCGTTCCGATGGCGACCGTCGGGGCGTGGACCTGAACGGTCGGGACCACCCAGCTGACATCGCCGACATCGGTCGAGCCGATCTGGGGATTGCGTTTGGCATCCAGCGGCACGATGAAATCGGCCAGCGGCCGGTCGGTCGGATCCATGCCGATCGAATGATAGACGGAGGCGATGTCCTTGTCGGTCAGGGTTGCGCGGATTTTCGTGGCGAATTCCTTGTCCGCCTCGTCGAAATGCGGGGGGCCGAGATCCGTCATGATGCGGTGCAGGGTTTGCTCGAGCGGGGTGTTGTCCAGAACATTGGAGACGGCGGAAATGATCCGCATCTCCACGCTCGTTTCGGTCATCAGTGCGGCGCCTTGCGCGATCTTGTGAACGCGCCCCACCAGCGCATTCATCCCGGGCAGATCGCGGTCGCGGATCGAATAGCGCACGCGGGCGTGGGCCTGCACCACGTTGGGGGCAATGCCGCCGGTGTCGAGCAGCGCGTAGTGGACGCGGGCTTCGCTCGGCATGTGCTCGCGCATGTAGTTGACGCCGACATTCATCAGCTCCACCGCATCGAGCGCGCTGCGGCCAAGATGCGGCGAGACCGCGGCGTGCGACGCGCGCCCGGTGAAGATGAAATCGGCACGGGTGTTGGCCAGCGACGGCGTCACCGCGACTTCCCAGAAGCTGTTCGGATGCCAGGTGATGGCGATGTCGGCATCATCGAAGGCGCCCGAGCGCACCATGAAGGTTTTCGCCGCGCCACCTTCTTCGGCGGGGCAGCCATAATAGCGCACGCGGCCCGGTGTCTTGCTCGCGGCAAGCCAATCCTTCACGGCGGTGGCGGCGAGCAATGCCGCCGAACCCAGCAAATTGTGGCCGCAGCCATGGCCATGGCCGCCGGTCTCGATGGGGCGATGTTCCGCGACGCCCGCCTCCTGGCTGAGACCGGGCAGCGCATCATATTCGCCAAGGAAGGCGATCACGGGACCGCCCTCGCCCCATTCGCCCATCAGGGCGGTGGGAATATCGGCGACATTCTCGGTGATGCGGAAACCCTGATGGCGCAGTTCGGCCAGATGTTCGGCGGCAGAGCGCGCCTCGGTGTAGCAGACCTCGGGCATCGCCCAGACCCTGTCGGCCAAATCGATGAAGCGCGGCTTGATGACGTCAATGCCCCGCCAGATGTCGTTGCGATTGTCCATGCTACGGTCCCCGATCGTTGTTTGGATGAAATCGTATCAGCTTCGCCTGACCCGGCCTAGCGCCGGGCGGGTGACCTGCCATGCGGCTGGCGAGGCATACATGCGCCAGCGATCTCGCGACGCGATGCGTCCGAGCTTTGGCAGAAACTTCCCGCCCTAAATACAGAGGGCGCAGGGAAGACCGGGTGCGCGCTGCACCCGCGGTCCCGTGTGCGGTTTGCACTAAGTAGGCTGCACACGA